>WJPL01000001.1:2125669-2439466 GCA_009649675.1 Alphaproteobacteria bacterium HT1-32
AATTTCGTCCGGGCTGCCGGCGGCATATGTATTTCTACGGATCGACGCCGGTATTCAGACGGCCTATCACTGTGCGGTAAACGTCAGGAAAATTGAGTCATGGAAGCTCTCGCAAATATCCGGCAGCAGGCTGCCAATGTTCTTGTCCCGTTTCTCTGGGTCCATTCGGCGCTGATTGTTCTCGCCGGTTTTCATGCGGGAAATGACTGGACTGGGTCTCTGGTCGCGTCGGTGATTTTCTGCGTCGTGGCGACGCTGGCCTGGCGACTGCCTTCCTGTCCGCGGATCATCATGCGGGTTATTACGGCTGTGGCCCTGATGGGGCAGGTCATGTTGCTGGTCTATATGTATCGCAATCATCCGTGGCAGATTGATCTGCATATGTATTTCTTTGCCGGTCTCGCGATGCTGGCATTTTTCTGTGACGTGACGGTTCTTCTGGCAGCGGCAGCTGTGGTGGCCGTTCATCATCTGTCGCTGAATTTCGTTCTGCCGACCTGCATTTTTCCCGATGGGGCCAATTTCTTCCGGGTGGTGCTCCATGCAGTGATTGTCGTTGCGGAAACTCTGGTGCTGTTGGTTCTCGTCATCCGTCTGAACCGGAATTTTCTTGCAGCCGACGTTTCGATGTCTGAGCTGAAAGCAGCTGGCGAGAGTATCAGGGCAGAACAGGCCCGCGCACAGGAGGTTGAGAACGAGGCACGTATTCAGCGGGTCCAGACACGTCAGGAACTCGCGGGTAATATTGAGCAGTCAATTGGCAGTGCGATTGGCCGGATTGCCGGAACATCTGACGATGTCCGGCGCACGGCGGGTACAGTGAAAGATGTTTCCAGAGAAACGGCAGAGCAGGCTGGCGAGGTCTCCCGTTCGGTGAATGCGGCATCTGATCGTGTTGCCGGTATCGCCGCGGCCATGGAGGAAATGAATGCCTCTGTCGCCGAAATAGCCCGTCAGGTCGCAACTTCTGCGGAAGTCGCGCGGGAGGCAGAAACGGAAGCAGGTTCTGCAATGGGGCAGGTCCGTGATCTGGATGCGAGTTCGCACAAGATTGGCCATGTGGTTCAGCTGATTACCGATATTGCCGAGCAGACCAACCTGCTGGCCCTGAATGCGACAATCGAGGCCGCACGTGCAGGGGATGCCGGTAAGGGGTTCGCCGTGGTCGCCAATGAGGTGAAGAACCTTGCAACCCAGACCGCGAAAGCGACCAAGGATATTGCCGAACAGGTCGGCTCCATTCAGTCGGCAACCGGTGTGACGGTTGAGGCCATCGAGCATATCAACGCGACAATTAATCGTATGAATGAAATTTCCGGCACAATTTCTGCTGCCGTCGAGGAGCAGGAAGCGGCTAACCGGGAAATTTCCTCAGGCGTTCAGGACGCCGCTAATGAAACGGCGATCATTGCGCAGGGTGTGGGGGCACTGGCTGATGCTGCCGGACAGCTCGACCAGACCGCAGCCGAACTGGATGAAGCTGCATCCTCCCTCGCGTCCGAAACCGATGGAGTCCGGCAGGATCTCGGCAGCTTTGTGGAAAAGCTGCGCTCTTGACACTGAAGAGAGCCACTTCTATTGCTGATAGATTTCTTTCTGTAATCTATTTTAAGTGGTGAATGATGAGAATTCTGTCGGCGTTTGTCCTGCTTGTCTTGTTGACAGGTTGCCAGTCCCATATCGGCAAGGGGCCGATTACCCTCTCCCCCACTGTGCAGAGTCATATCGCAAAAGCGATGGAAGATTCTACAGTCAGCTATATTGCGGTTTCTGAAGACGGGCAAAGAGTTGGCTGGGCATATTGCCCGGCGGGATATGCCTCGGTTTGCAGCGGGAACAACGGAGCTGTCGTTGCGATCAACAGCTGCGAACGCAGTGGCAAAAAGTGCTATATTTACGCAAATGGAAAAACTGTCCTGTGGGACAAGTCTGCGCCGGCGTCTGAGGACTCCTATGGGTCAAAGCTTTCCAGCCAGCCCTGGAAGGAATTTGTGCTGACTGTGCCAGGTGGTGCGTCTGACATCTCCGGGCCGGTTACATGGAACGCCAGTCAGGTTTACGGTGAATTCTCCGTTGAGTCTGAAGATAGGGGCTACCGGGGATGTGCCGGGGAAATCACCCGGAGGTTGTCGGCAACGACCGGGCGCTGGCAATTATATTGCGCAAGTGGCCAGTCGTACGCGGGGGCTGTGGATTTCAGCGATTCGAAAGTCCTGAAGGGTGTTGGCTCTTCGCCGACAGGCGAGACCGTCAAAATCAGGATAGAGTGATCAGGCTGTCCGGCAGAGCGCGAGGCAGGTGATATCGTCTGCCGGGTCAGCACCACCGATATGGTGGTTGAGGCTCTGCATCGCACTGCCGACGACATCGGCAGCTGACGACCCGTCGGCCTGCTCTGACAGCAGGCGAATCAGCCGTGAGGTTTCAAACCGTTCACCGGCATCGTCGCGGGCATCGATGGCGCCGTCTGTATAGATAATCAGCCGGTCACCGGCTGCCAGCGAGGCAGATCGTGTTTCGTAAGGCAGACCGGACTGAACGCCGGCAATAACTCCGTCCGGATTGTCCAGCCGGTCGATCCCGCCACCACGACGCCGGATGATCGGCAGGTCATGTCCGGCATTGGCAAATTCCAGATCGCCGCTGGCCGGGTCATAGACCGCATAGAACAGGGTGACGAGCATATTTGCCGGTTCCTGATCGGCAATCTGATCGTTGACCCGGTGCAGGCATTCGCCGGGCGTGCAGCCGGAAAGAGCTGTTGCCTTCAGCATGGTGCGTGCAATGGCCATAAACAGGGCGGCGGGTACGCCTTTACCGGCGATATCACCGACGACCAGCCCGATACGGGCGTCCGGCAGATGAAAAACGTCATAGAAATCACCGCCGACAGCCCGCGCCGGATGCATTTCTGCATGGACCTCATAGCGGTCATCTTTTGGAAACTGTCGCGGCAGAATGCTTTGCTGGAGCCGCCTTGCAACTTCCAGCTCACGCCGGATGGAGGTCAGTTCCATTTCCTGCTTTTCCGCGTCACGGAGCAGGGCAACATGTTCAATCGTTTTGTTCAGCGTGATTTCCAGATCCTGGAAGTCGATCGGTTTGGTGACAAAATCAAAAGCACCGGAATTCATGGCACTGCGGATATTGTCCATATCGCCGTAAGCGGAAACCACGACAGCCTTGATATCAGGCCGTATGTCAGCCAGTTCGTTCAGCAGGGCGAGGCCATCCATGCGGGGCATGTTGATATCGGTCAGCAGCACATCAATGGCAGGGTTCTCGACCAGCGTCTGCAGGGCATGCTCGCCGTTTGCGGCAAACAGAAAGTTCAGTTCACCCGAGCGGATACGCCGCCGGAATCGCTGGCGGACAAGCATCTCGAAATCAGGTTCATCATCGGCAACCAGGATGGTTGGCATATTGATCTGTCTTGTTGCTGGTAGGGGTGAAATGGCCATGGAAAGCGCGAAAGTACAACTCTGTATTAGGTCTCAGGCTTGTGGCATCAATTTGACGATCAGCAAGGTCATCTCACGGAGGCCGCAGTATTCCTGATTTTACAGCACCGGGCAGCCCCCACCATTCTCTCCTGATGACATTTCCCGGATTTTACCACTGTCACGGGCAGTGTCCCGGTTTCGGACTGACGATCAGGATAACCAGAGAAAATGGACGATGTTGCCGTTGTTACTGACCATCGTGCAGACCAGTTCAGCACTGTTGTTTGAGGCCGAACAAATTCTCTGCGTGATTTCGATTCATTCCACAGCTAAAACTTTATCTATAGATATTATCTATGAAGGTTTTATTACACGTGACCAATTCATCAGTGACTGAGACTGAGCTCAAGCTTTCAATTGATCCGAAAAAGTTAAGGGATATTGCGTCTGTCATTCCAGCGGGATGGGAGATGGGGAAGCCGAAGACCAGAAAACTCATCAATACCTATTACGACACTGATGACCTTCGCTTCCTGAAGGCCGGTTGCTCCCTGCGTGTCCGTGAAACCGGCGGGCGGTTCATTCAGACCATCAAGTCGGACTCCGGTTCGGATGTGTTGCATCGCAGGCTGGAGCAGAATCGCGAACTTACGGACAGCACCATTACGGCTCCGACAATTGATGACCCGAAGCTGGCAGAACAGATCGGCTTTCTGTTTCCTGATGGTCTGGTGATGATCTTTTCAAACCAGTTCGAACGCCGGTCGGTGGAACTGACCTGTACAGATACCGGGACCCTTGTCGAAGTGGCCTTCGACAAGGGGGTGGTCCGGTCAGGGCGGCAGCAACAGCCTTTCGCGGAAGTTGAAATCGAGCTTCTGGAAGGCAAGCCGGCCGATCTCTACCGGCTTGCGCAGCAGTTTCTCGAAAGCGGTCCGCTGTATCTGAGCGGCGAGACGAAGTCGTCGCGGGGTTACAGACTGGCACGGAATATTCTGCCGGATTACAGGCTGGCAGGTGCGCCGGTGCTGGAAGCGGATATCTCCATCGGGGCGGCGATGCGGACAATCTTCAAGGATTGTTTCAGTCAGTGGATGGCCAATCAGGCTGCGCTGCTCTCGGATCATGATCCGGAAGCCGTGCATCAGATGCGGGTCGCGTTACGACGCTTCCGGTCTGCCTTGTCTCTTCTTTCAGACTATCTGCCGGAGGCAGAAGCCAGTCGTATAGGGCGTGAGGTGAGATGGATTGCAGATGCTCTGGGGCCGGCCCGTGATCTGGATGTCTTCATGGGGGAAATCCTGACCGGGACTGCGGATGGGGCCCTGACGCCGGACATTCTGGAGCCATTGCGGGATGCGGCGGGGGCAGCCCGTAACCGGCGCCGGACCGTGATGCGCCGCGCGCTAACCTCTCGCCGGTATACGTCGGCGGCATTGTCCATCGGGCTGTGGATTGAGACGCTGGGCACGATCGGTCTGCCTGACAAAGCCACGAGTACGGCGGTGTCTGAGGTGGCGGACCGGGTGCTTACAGCACAATGGCAGCGGGTTCTTAAACGCGGAAAGAAATTTGAGAATCTGGATTATGACAGCCGTCACCTGGTTCGGATCGCGCTCAAGAAACTGCGTTATGCGAATGAGTTTTTCCAAAGCCTGTACAAGCGCGAGAAGGCCCGGAGTTATGGCCGGAAGCTGTCCGGATTACAGGACGATCTTGGGTTCATGAATGACGTGGCAATGTCGATGCAGCTTTGCGAAGATCTGTGCCGGGCTGACCCGGAGAATGCATCGCTTGCCGCGGCCCGCGGATTTCTGCTGGGCTGGCAGCAATATCGTCTGCACCATGATAATGCGGGCATGGTTGCACACTGGCGAGCGTTCGAACGCGCCAAACCCTATTGGGAGACCGGCGAATGATTTCGATTCTGGTGGCAAATGCCAAAGGCGGATGCGGGAAGACAACCATCGCGACCAATCTGGCCGCAGCTTATGCCAGCCGGGGCTTTCAGACCTTGCTGATTGATGCGGACAGGCAACAAAGCTCCCGGCAATGGTGTGCCCTGCGCCGGGCGGAACAGCCGCCAATTACCTGTCAGAAGTGGCGTGATGATCTGAAGCTTCCGAAGGGTGCTGGTCAGCGGGTGATTGTTGATGCGCCGGCGGGTGTCAGGACCAGGGCCTTTGCTGCCCTGCTGGAAAAGTGTGATCTCGCGATTGTGCCGATTCTGCCATCCGGTTTCGATATTACTGCGAGTGAACGACTGCTGGACCGGGTCGACAAGCTGAAGCCTGTCCGCAAGGGCCGCAAGCCGGTGGCTGTGGTGGTGAACCGGTTCCGCAAGGGAACCAGGTCGGGGAACCAGCTGCTGGAAAGACTGGAAGAAACCGGTCGGACACCGACGGCAATCATCAGCGACCGCGCGGTCTACCCGGATTTTGCGGGGACCGGTGAAGGCATTTTTGAGAAAACAGGACGGAATTTTCTGCCGCTGGTCCGCGAGTGGGAACCGTTGATCCGGTTTATCGAATCCTTTGCCTAGCCTCAGGCTATATCTCGCGGACGGATGAAGTCGGTCAGCCTGGCTCTGCCGGCGTCGAGTTCCGACCAGTCACCGTGAAAGCTAAGGACGGCAAGTCCGGCTGTCGGAAATTTCTTCTGGAGTGACCGGCGTCCCTTGCTTTGCTGATCATCCGCAAGGCTGAGGGCGAGTTGCTGAAGATCCGGGTTATGGGCGATCAGCAGGCAGGTCTCTGCGGCGGGGTCGACCGTCCGCAGGGCGGCGAGCAACTGATTCTGGCCAGCGAGATAAAATGAGCGGTCGATTGTGACAGCGGGTCTTGTCTTCAGTTCTGCGGCGACCAGCTTCCAGGTTTCAAGGGCCCGTGTTGCAGATGACACCAGTGCCTGATCCAGCGAAGGTGCGTTGTCGCGTAACCATTTTCCGATCAGCGGTGCAGCATTCTGACCACGTTCGTTCAGAGGGCGGTCATGGTCGCTGAGATTAGGATTTTCCCAGGTCGATTTGGCGTGTCGCAGAAGATAGAGAACTGGCATGTCGGAACATATGGCCTGACCATAGCTGTTGCCAAGCACTGGCGCTGACAATCCGGGTCAAAGCCCGGTAATTTTTCGGTCGTCATTTCATCCGGTTTCTGCGCAGGATATAGTCCGGTCATAATAAGCAAATAAACAAAGCAAGCAGGTGGGAAATGCCAAAATATCTGAGTGATCAGCAGGTCAGCAGCTATCAGGAACAGGGTTTCGTCTCTCCGGTTAACGCCCTGACGGCGGAGCAGACGGCGCATTACCGCGCTCGTTTTGAAGCCTATGAGGCAGCGAATGATGGTTGGTATGAGCTGTCAAAAGGCCAGAAGCTTCATCTGTTGCAGACTTGGGTCTGCGAGCTGGCCACGAATTCGGTGATTCTGGATGCGGTGGAGGATGTCCTGGGGCCTGATATTTTCTGCTGGGCGACCAGCCTGTTCATCAAGGATGCGGGCACCACGAATTTCGTTTCCTGGCATCAGGATTCAACCTACTGGGGTCTCAGCAAACCGGATGTTGTTACGGCCTGGGTCGCCCTGTCGCCGGCCAACCGGGTTAGTGGCTGTATGAAAATGTGGCCGGGCAGTCAGAAAATGGATCAGATGGAGCATGTCGACACCCTGTCGAAAGACAATCTGCTGACCCGGGGACAGGAAGTTGCGGTTGCGGTGCCGGAAGCAGAGTCAGTTCTGTGCGAACTCGATCCGGGGCAGATTTCCCTGCATAATATCCGTACTGTTCATGCCTCCGAACCAAACCGTTCCGATGACCGCCGGATTGGTGTGGCCATTCGCTATATTGCACCGGATGTCCACCAGATTCATGCTGCGGAGGACAGTGCGATGCTGGTTCGCGGCGAAGATAGATATGGTAACTTCATTCATGAGGCACAGCCAAAGGCGGATATGGACGCTGCTGCCCGTGCTGAACATGCGCGGATTATGGAACTGCGTCAGGGCGTCTTGTATAAGGGCGTTCAGGGCAAACCGGCACATCTGGAAAAGCCTGCCGGATAAGGTCTTCTGGAACCGCAGGAGACCGGGGTTGTTATAGCCCCGGTCTCGATATTCTAGATGGTGAAAAGGGTGACGCCGGTCGCAGCAATAATCCCGCCGCTTAAACGCAGAGCATTCGGAGCGGCTTTTCTTCCGATCGTCTGAACGATGATACTCAGGCCGATTCCAGCAATATGTAGTATCCCCGTAGCTGCAACAAAGCCGATGCCATATTCAATTCCGCTGACATTTATCGGCATTTCTGTGCCGTGCGCATGGCCATGAAATACGGCCATCAGCCCGACCAGAAACATGGCAACAACTGTTGGCATTTTTTGTCCGGCAGCAATCAGACATCCCAGTCCGACAACGGATCCGACGATACCAAGTTCGACATAAGGAACTGCAATGCCGCTCATGCCGATAAAACCACCGATAATCATCATCCCGACAAATGATGCCGGCACGAGCCACAAGGATTTTCCGCCGATCTGGGTCGCCAGAATACCAACCGCAATCATGGCCAGCATATGGTCCAGTCCGCCAACCGGATGAACAAACCCGGCTGAAAACCCTGTTGTGGTTCCGGTATCTGTATGGGCAAAGGCTGGTGAGGCAGCCAGCACCAGAATAGCCGCAGCCTGGAAGATGTATCGTTTCATGAGGTATCTCCTGATATTATCGTGAATCCAAGAAAGTATGACGAATTTTAAAATTATCATACTCTTGAGGCGTGGCAATAACGGATGACCCTGTATGGAACGAATCACTGTGACGATAGATGACGACCTGCTGGAACAATTCGACAGGTTTATCGAAATGAAGGGCTACGCAAATCGCTCCGAAGGGGTACGGGATGCCGTCCGGCAAATGCTTGCCGGTCAAAGGATTTCAGAGAACGAAGATGCGCGTAGCCTGGGCTGTGTCGTCTACATGTATAATCATATGGAGCGGGCTCTATCCTCCCGGCTCGTTGAAACCCAGCATCATCATCATGATATCCAGACAGCAACAATGCATCTTCACATTGACGCTGAAAACTGTCTTGAGGCGACGATATTGAACGGAACGGTCAAGGAAGTTCGTAAACTGGCTGATCAAATTACGGCGCAAAAAGGTGTGAGGCATGGATGTCTTCACCTCATTCCTCTTGATGCTGAAGAAAATAACGGACAGGAACCCCTGCTGGATTCAGAAAGCGGAGCTAGCAGCAAGCCCCAGATGTGAAGTCTTCGCTGGTTTTCTGGCCGTGGTTTAAGTCAGGCAGCGTTCGGGGGGCAGGGTTACGATTGCTGTTGTGCCGACGCCTTCCCGGCTGCGCAGTTCCAGGGTACCACCCTGAAGTTCCACCAGTTTTTTTGACAGCGGCAGGCCAAGGCCGACCCCTTCATAATTCCGGGTGAAGGATCCGTCTACCTGACGAAACATTTCCATGACGGAGGACAGGTTTTCTTCAGGAATACCGATTCCTGTGTCTGTGATCACAAAAGACATGCCTTTCTGCGGTGTGTAATCACAGGAAAAGGAGACCACCCCGCCGGGGTCCGTGAATTTGACGGCGTTAGCCAGAAGGTTGACGAAAATCTGTTTCATCCGTCGTTCATCGGCGCGCAATACCGGTATGCCCTCCTGTATTTCCTGCGAGAAGGTGATGCGGCGCTCCCGTACCCGTGAATCGATCAGGCGTGCACAGGATGCCATGATGTCGGATACGGTAATGTCGGATTCCAGGATCGGCATTTCACCGGCTTCGATGCGACTGACATCCAGAATGTCATTGATCAGATCGAGCAGATGCCGTGCTGAATCACAGACGTAATAGGCGTATTCCGTATATTTTTCAGAGCTGTCACCAAAGAACCGGTCCCGGATTGTTTCGGAAAATCCGATGATCGAATTCAGTGGTGTCCGGAGTTCGTGGCTCATGTTGGCGAGAAATTCGATTTTTGCCCGGTTGGCGATTTCGGCTTCTTCGAGCGCAACATTCAGGGCGAGTTCTTTTTTACGAATTTCGGTAATGTCAGCGAAGGAGCCGACCATGCGGGTTGCCTGCCCGTCCGGACCGAATTCTGCCAGTCCGCGGCTGCGCACCCATTTGATGTCGTCCTGCGGGGTTTTTACCCGGAATATGCATTCATAATGAGGCATCCGGCCCCGCAGGTAATTACGTATCGCGGTCCGGTGAACGACAAGGTCTTCGCCCAGAATTCGTTCTTCAAATGCGTGAGAAGATACCGGCATGGCGACCGGGTCATAGCCAAGAATATCAAGCAATGTCGGGGACAGAAAAACGGTGTCAGGTTCGATATTCCATTCCCAGATACCTTCACTGGTCGCCCTGAATGCGAGTTCGTAGCGGGCTTCACTGCGTTTCAGTGCGGCTTCCGTTTCTTTCAGCCTTGTAATGTCGATGGCCTGTCCGGAAAATCTTACAGCCTGGTTGCTGCCGGTTTTTCTGGAGCAATAGCCGGTACATTGCAGCCAGACCCATTCATTGCCCTTTCTTCTGAACCGCAGCTGGCTTGAGTAAAAGTCGGTCTCTCCCTTTATGTGCCGGAGCAGTATTTTCTCATGCTCGATCAGATCGTCCGGATGGATATATTCCTGCAGCCGGAAGTCATGAAACTTCCGCTCATCCAGACCAAGCAGGGTTATCCAACCGCGTGAAAACCACAGATCCTCGGTCTCAAGGTTCCAGTCCCAGAGGTTGGCACCGCTGCCGGAGATGATGAAGTCGAGCCGTTGCCGGGTGAGGCTGGTATCCAGCCGTACGCTTTCGGCTTCTGTAATGTTTCGTCCTGTTCCGCGATAACCGGCGAAGCTGCCATCGGGGCGGTAGTGCGGAGAGCCATTGATAAGAATGATCTGGCGTCCCCCTTCCGGCGTTGTGCGCATATAGCTGAAATCCCGGAGGGGTTCGCGGGAGGCTATGATCGTGTCGTGGTAGGCCCATTTCTCCGCTTCTGCGGCGAGATCGCCAAGATCGGCGAGATCTTTGCGGGTCTTGCCGATTGCAACTCTGGTATCGAACTTGAGTTCCTTGAAGACTTCACCTTCCATCAGGGTGAAGCGGTCATTCTCGTCTGTTGCCCATATCCAGTCGGAAGCGCTGTTTACAAATGCCGCCATATGTTCTGCGGGACTTCTCGCAGAATGTTCAGCTTCCCGGCGGCGGTATTCTGCGCCGACGCGCTGGACGATCAGATGAAAAATTGTCAGGTCATCTTCATCCAGAACAACTTTCTGGTCGTCCATGATGCAGCAATGGCCAACCGGGGCACCATTTGCGTCATGAAAGGGCTGTGCCAGATACCCTTCCGCTCCCAGCTCAGAGAATATTCCGAACAGTGGAAATTCATCCTGCAAGTTGGAATCAAAGAAGATCGATGCCTCCTCCGACCCATCGTAAAGCACGCCGCAGGGGCTGTTCTTCAGCTCATAATGGAAGGGGTCAATCACTGTCTCCCGGTCCATCATGCAGGTGATATTCACACCCGTTCCGGTCTGGTCGAGTTCGCCTGTTGCAACCCATCTGACGCCAAACGCCAGTAGCAGGGCCCGGCTGGCCACCAGATAGAAATCACCTTCTGTCGCTTCGCGGCTGGCTAATAATTCAAGGGCAGCAATCCGGTCGCCCTTTTGCTGCCGGGAAGTCCGATCCGCCTTTGACCTGGTTTTCCGAAAGGTGCTGATATCGGCCTGCCTGAGCTGGAGGTTATGACAACCGTGCGTATCTATTGCCTGTTTTGACAGAACAATGTACTGCCGGTATTGCATAATTTCCAGTGGTGATAACCCTGATGCTTTCCCGCTATTGTTGGTCTGCCGTCTTCGGCATTCTGATCAGCTCACCAGATTTTCAAACCGGATCCCCGCAGATGGCAAGCCCCTCATGATACGACAGCCAGACGGTTTTCCGTTTGTACCCTGGCGCGGCCGGGTAATTCTGTTGCTGGCTGTCCATCTGGTCGGGACGGCGGGTTATATGTCGGTGATGGCGATGGCACCGGTCATCCGTACGGATCTTGGGCTGACGGCAGCAGATTTCGGCTTCTTTCTGTCCGCCTTTTTTGCTTCGCAGGTGCTGACCGCACTGCCATCAGGTCTGATGACAGACCGCTTTGGTGTCGGCTGGACGCTGTCACTGGCGATGCTGATGATGGCCGTAGGGATGGGATTGTTTGCGATGACGCCAGGTTTCTCGGGTGGTGTCGTTGCGATGTTCATCATGGGGCTTGGCTATTCGCTGGTGAATCCGGCAACCGCCAAGGGTGTGCTGACCTGGTATCCGCGAAACCGCCGGGCGACGGCAATGGGCATCAAGCAGTTTGGGGTGCCGGTCGGCGGTGTTGTCGGTGCTGGTGGGGGAATGCTGGTAGTGCTCATCGACTGGCGTCTGGTTCTGATGCTGATTGCCGGTGCGACGCTGGTAATTGGTGGGCTATGGCTGTTGTTTGCGCGCCGCCCGACCCGCGATGATCGTGGTTTTCGCGGTATCCTGAAGGATCTGCGCGCTGTCCTTGGTCATCCCTCACTTGGGATTATCTGCATTTCAAACATTGCTTTCAGTATTGGTCAGTCCAGCCTGTTTGCCTATCTGACCCTGTTTCTGCGTGATGCGACGGCTCTCAGCCAGCCCCTTGCCAGCCTCGGGACCGGGTTGTCGCAGGCGGCCAGTGCTGGTGGGCGGATCGGGTTCAGCTATCTGTCCGATGTCTTCATGGGCGGACGACGAAAATGGATTATCGTCGGGCTGATCATTGCCGGAGGGGCAAGTGTCACAATCGCGGCCTTCGCCAATCCGGGCTGGCCGGCACCCGTGCTGATTCTGCTTGCTGTCGGTATGGGGGGAACGATTGCTTCCTATGCCGCGCTGATTCTGTCGATGACGGTGGAGACGGTAGAGCCACGCCTGTCCGGCGGGGCGATCGGGTATAACGCGCTTGCCTGGTCGCTTGGCGGGGCAATTGGTCCGCCGCTGTTCGGCTACGTGCTTGATATCAGCGGGGCCTATGGTCCGGCCTGGCTCACCATCGCCGGTGTGCTGTTCTTCGGGGCGTTGTTCATGGCTGTTGCCTTCCGGGAAAAGCCTTCGGACTGACCGGCCCGTAGCTGCTCAAAGCCTGAAGGTCAGATCGGTCAGATCTGACCGCAGCTGTTCATTATCATCCCGGCCCAGAACCCGGTCGATTTCATCATGGGTGTCCCGCCATACCGGAACGGCCTGAACCAGAAGGTCGCGGCCGGCGTCGGTCAGATTGAGCAGGCGGCCGCGTTTGTCCTTCGGGTCCGGTGTGATGGCAAGCAGTCCCCGTCGCGCCAGCGGTTTGAGATTTGCCGTCAGGGTCGTCCGGTCCATCGCCAGTAATGTGGCGACATCTGAAATCCGGGGCGGATGGGGACGATTCAGGGAGATCAGCAGGGAATACTGACCATGTGTCAGGTTGAAGGGGCGCAGCGCCTCGTCAAACCGACGGCCGACCGCCCGTGCTGCCCGCTGAAGGTGCAGGCACAGGCAACGGTCACGTACCTCGAGGGTTACGTCAATTGGCAGATCAGCTCTCATGAGATTCAATATATGTTGACATCAACGTAATTTCCAGACTATATCCTCTCCCGGCAAAACAGCCTGTGCGGCAATGGGGCAGGGAGGCCCGTTCAAAGTGACGATCAATCTCTACATCAATCTTCCGGTTGCGGACATCAATCGCTCACGGTCTTTCTTCCAGGAGCTGGGTTTTACCTTCAATGAAACCTTTTCGGACGAGACCGCAATCTGCATGGTCGTCAATGATGGCTGTGCGGTCATGATGCTGTCGCATGAGAAGTTTGCATCCTTCACGCCACGGCCGATAGGAGATGCAAACAAGGCGAGCGAAGTCCTTTGCGCCCTGTCACTGGCAAGCCGGGAGGCGGTTGACCGGATGGTCGCAACGGCGTTGAAGACCGGTGGGGCCGCGGTTCGTGATCCGGAAGATCATGGTTTCATGTATGGTCACGCCTTTGCTGATCCGGACGGGCATATCTGGGAGCCGTTCTGGATGAATCCGGATGCAATGGGTGCCGGCCAATGATCGGGAAAGCAAAAGTCCGCACCTGTTTGTGGTTTGACGGGAACGGACATGAAGCAGCGGCATTCTATGTTTCCCTGTTGCCGGACAGTTTCATCGAAAGCAGTTTTTCCCCGGCACCGGATGGTCCGCCGCTGATTGTTGAATTCACCCTGTCCGGTGCGCCCTACATGGTGCTGAATGGCGGGCCGATGTTCAGTCATACCCCGGCGGCCTCGGTTTCCGTTCTGACCCGCGACCAGCAGGAGACCGACACTCTCTGGTCAAGGCTGATCGAAGGTGGCGGAGAGGAGAAAATGTGTGCCTGGCTGGTAGATCGCTATGGCCTGTCCTGGCAGATCATTCCGGAAATACTGCCGCGCCTGCTGAGCGACGACGACAAGGCTGCGGCCGGGCGGGCACGTGCTGCGATGATGCAGATGAAGAAAATCAATATTGCTGCTCTAGAAGCGGCTTTCCACGCAAACTGAGGAGAGACCAGATGACTTATGTGAATGGATTTGTTGCCGCTGTACCGACAGCCAATCGTGATATCTATCGCGAACATTCGGAAGCCGCTGCTGTTGTGTTTAAAGATCATGGCGCGCTGAAGCTGGTTGAATGCTGGGGTGATGATGTGCCGGACGGCGAGGTGACGTCCTTTCCAATGGCGGTCAAATGCCAGCCTGACGAGACGGTCTGTTTTTCATGGGTCGTCTGGCCGTCAAAGGAAGCCTGCAAGACCGGCTGGGAGAAGATCATGGCGGACCCCAGAATGAGTCCTGAGAACAATCCCATGCCGTTTGATGGCAAGCGAATGATCTATGGCGGTTTTGAGGTGCTGGTCGACCAGTAAAAGACAGCCCTTACGGGGGTATTTGTGACGAGGTGAAGGCTCTCCGGCGGCCGCACCTTCCGAAACCCGCAAAAGCCGGAATATTTCACTCTCAACCTTCTTTTAAGTCGAGACCGGTAACACTATCTGATAGTCTGGTCCTCATTATCCTGTTGCAATGATTGAGGGTATCCGGGGTGTCCCTCTTTCCGGCCTGCCGGGTTTTGCTGTGCGTAACCTTCAGGCTCTGTGCAGTCGGATTCTGCCTCTTCCAGACTATCTTGCTGTTGGTGTTATTATCCTCATAAAAGAATAAAATCAGATATGCCTCGTTTATATTTTCTCCCCGGTCTTTTACTTTCTTCTTCTCTCCGGGTGCTGTGATGGAGTTTGATCCCAGTCGGCTGATTGCGACCTTCATCAGTTTCTTCGCGGTGGTCGACCCGATCGGGACGGTGCCGGTTTTCATCGCCTTCACCACAACGCTGAACGAGGCCCAAAAGCGGAGGGTGGCTGTAAAGGCTACAATCATCGCGGCAATCGTCCTCTGTTTTTTCGTGCTGGGCGGCGAGGTCATTCTGGATGCGATGCAGATACCGCTGGCGGCATTCCAGATTTCCGGCGGGATCATCCTGTTCCTGTTCGCAATGACGATGATTTTTGGTGACAGCAAACCCGATGAAGAAATGAAGATCGGGCAGAAAGCGAAAAGTGTGGCTGTCTATCCGCTGGCCATCCCGTCGATTGCCAGCCCGGGCGCCATGCTGGCAGCGGTTCTGCTGACAGAGAACGACCGTTACAATGTCGTCCAGCAGGCGGTGACAACCGGATTGATGCTCAGTGTGCTGCTGATCACATTCCTGCTGATGCTCATCTCAAGCTATGCGCACCGGCTGATCGGCAATAACGGTGCCAGCGTTATCAGTCGGGTTATGGGCATCATTCTGGCGGCTGTTGCCATGCAAAACTGTCTGGCCGGTATCCGGGAATATTTTCAGTTCTGAACTTCTGTCCCCGGCCAGAAGCGGGTGACGATGCTGGTATGGTTTGTCGTGGCCGTGCTAAAGAAAAATCTGAATTGATGATGAGGGGGACAGTTATGAAATTTTTGGACGGGTTTCAGGAATATGCCTACGCCCTGTTGAGAATTGTCAGCGGGCTTCTGTTCTTATTCCACGGCACTCAGAAGCTGTTCAGTTTCCCGATTGAATTTCCCTACGGTCCGCTGAGCCCGATGATGACCGCCGCCGGTCTTATCGAGGTTGTGGGGGGTGCACTGATCATTGTCGGATTTCTGACCCGCCCCGCCGCGTTTATCTGTAGTGGCATGGCAGCCGTCGCTTACTGGATGGCACACGGCACCAAAGATCTGTTTCCCATCGCAAATGGCGGCGAGCTTGTCGCCCTGTACTGCTTTATCTTCCTGTTCATCGCCACCCGTGGCGCCGGTATCTGGAGCGTAGACCGCCTCCGTGGATGAAGTTTCGGCCTCAACGATATCTGTTCGCCGATCCGCCGGGTAAGGGCGATCAGATAAAGCAGACTGGTACTGACGGGAAAATGGTGGGCCCAACTGGAAAAGTTGGAACCATTTTCTGGACATTCAGGCGGAGTGGAATGCGGCTCTGGGAGAATCTGGCACCTGCTCCGTGCCCGCGCAGTCGGCGACGCCCCGGTTTTCTGATCGTCCGTTGTTTGGGGGCTTCAATGAAGGCAGTAGGCCTCGTCCGCTGATAGCCGAGGCTGTCGCGGACATTGCCCTGGTTTGAGGCGCTGCGACGCCAATTTACTCTGACGCTTCAGGTCGCCCTTGCGGCCGCCTCCACCAGCCCTCGCGCTAGCATGTCGAATACCAATCTGATCCGCCGGTTGGTCTTGAGTTCACGATGCGTCACCAACCAGACGGGAAACTGCAGCGAGGGGAGGCTCGGCAGCACTTTCTCGATGCCCGGCTCGGCCTCGCCCAGAACCTCGGGTTGCATCGAGATGCCGTAGCCAGATTTCACCAGTTCCCATGCGACCACGCCGCTGTCGGAGGACATCACAAAACTCTCGTCCCGCACGGGAATGCCCATGTCATGCAGAGGTGCCATAAGGCGCTCCGGGTCCGCGTTACCGACGAAGGCATGATCTGCCACCTCTCGCGGGGTGCGCGGCCGGCCGGCCCGGTCGAGATAGACGCTTGCGGCATACAGGCTTGCCCGGAAGTCACCGACATGGCGCGCAATCAGTTCCAACTGGTCAGGACGGGCATGCCGGATCGCGATATCGGCCTCACGCTGCATGAGGTTTTGGATGTCATTCGAGCTGACAATGCGCACTCTAATGCCCGGCGCGGTCTGTCGTAGCGGTGCGAGGAGCGTGGGCAAAACCACCGCGGACAACAGGTCGGTTGCTGTGACCGTGACTTCGCCCGTCACCTCCTGCGATTGCCCGTCGGCCGACATCGAGATCAGCCTCGCCGCCTCGCCCATGGCCCGAACATGGTCCAGTAGGTTGCGGCCCTCCTGAGTGAGGGTCAGGCCCCTCACGCTGCGCTCGACAAGCGTGACGCCGAGCGAACCTTCCAGCGCAGAAATCTGCCTGCCGATCGTTGGCTGCGTGGTCTTTAGAGCCCGTGCTGCGCCGCTGAGTGACCCCTCCTCGGAAGTCGCAAGGAACGCCCGCACCTGGTTCCAGTCGAAGGAGATTGCCTGCCAGTTCATGCATATACGTATAGCAGATGGACGAATTTGGGCAATTCACTGTTTGCTAACGTATGGATATACCGGCCCTGGCTTTGAGAGATGCAATGCAAACGAAGGGCTCCATGAAAACTGTCACCCGGCGCGAATGGGCATTACTCGCGATCATTCTGGTTTATTCCTTTGTGCCGACTTTTGGCGGCCTTCTCCGGGTCATCGAACTGGGAGGTGGCCCGTCGATCGTGCCCGAGAATTCGCGCGCCTTGGCCTGTCCCCTGCCAATCGTATTGCACATAGTGAGCAGTTTCCTGTTCTGCACCGTCGGTGCGCTGCAATTCCTGCCGAGCGTGAGGCGCCATTACCCGGCGATGCATCGCGCAACTGGCTGGATGATCGCCGCGGCAGGGTGCGTAAGCGCTTTGACAGGTCTCTGGATGACCCATTTCTTCGCGTTTCCGGATGAACTTCAGGGTCTTCTGCTGTACTGGGCGCGGATTGCGCTAAGCCTGTGGATGGTCGGCCTGATCGCGTGGGCCGTAATTGCAATCAGGTCACGAAATGTCTTGGGACACAGCGCTGCAATGCTCCGCGCCTACGCAATCGGCCAGGGCGCGTCCACGCAAACTGTCCTTGGGATCGGGTGGATGGTTGCTCTTGGGACAGAACCGCTGGGGCCCCTGCGAGACGGTATGATGGTTTTTGCCTGGGGGCTGAACCTGCTGATCGCCGAGCTCTTGATTAGAACGATATTTGCGCCCCGAACTCTGCCAGCCTGAGGAATGCGCCTCGGACACGAGGCGTCTTCAGAACGGATTTGTTTGTCTTATGGAAAATGGTGGGCACGGCTGGGATTGAACCAGCGACCCCTCGCGTGTGAAGCGAGTGCTCTCCCGCTGAGCTACGCGCCCTCTTTTCGGAGGAAGCGGGTGTATATGGTGCGGCCTCTTGGCTGTCAAGCTGGTGCGCGGCTTACAGCTTTGTGAGGGCGGCACCCAGATCGGCGAAATCGTCGAACACCAGATCAGCGCCCAGATCGTCAACGGGCACGCTGGTATAGCCGTGGCGATAAGTGGCGACCGGAATGCCGGCAGCGCGTGCGGCACCGACATCTGCCGGTGAATCGCCGATCATCACAGCGTCTTCGGCGGGGATATCCATCTGCCTGAGGGCCAGGCGGACGGGGGCGGGATCGGGTTTTTTGGCGGACGCACTGTCGCCGCCGACGAGGGCTGTCAGCAGCGGGGTAAAGCCATTGGCATCCAAGATCACCTTGCTCGGGATCACCGGCTTGTTGGTCACGACAGCCAGTTTGACCCCGCGGGCCTGCTCTGCGGTGCAAAAGGCAATCGTATTCGGATTGGGGTGGGTGCGCACTGTGGAGTTGGCGGTGTAGTCAGACATGAAGGCAGCCAGCAGTTCATCATAGCGGGCCTGCTCGGGGATACCGCCGGTCGCGGCAAATCCCCGCTCAATGAGTTTGGCCAGTCCGTCGCCGATCATTGAGCGGACTTCGGCCTCGGTGAGAGCGCGCCTGTCGACCGAGCGGAGAATCCGGTTCAGGGAGTCCCCGAGGTCGGGTGCGGTCTCCAGCAAGGTTCCGTCGAGATCGATAAGAATGGCCCTGAAACGATGTGGTTGCATATCTGACATATTCCGAAACAAACTTTGATTTTGCCGCGAGGCGGTGCACGTGGCATTTTCCGCTGCGTCGCAGGTTGCGGCAACCCTGTTCAACAATTCCCCCAGAGGTCATGGCAGCTACAGATATCGCCGTCATCGTGCTGGCCGCCGGTCACGGCACCCGCATGAAGTCCCGCAAACCGAAAGTCCTGCATTCGATTGCCGGTCGTCCGATGCTGCAACATGTCATCGCAACGGCAGAAGCACTGGACCCCAGCGACATCGTGGTCGTCGTCGGCCCGGATATGTGGGAGGTCGAGGTTGCCAGTGAACCGCACAAGACGGTCGAGCAGTCCGAGCGGCTCGGAACCGGTCATGCGGCATTGCAGGCAAAGCGCAAGCTGGGTGGATTTGATGGCGATGTGCTGATCATGTTCGGCGACTCGCCGCTGATTTCGCCGGAAACATTGCAGGATATGATTGATCTGCGCCGCAGTGAAGAAAGTCCGGTAGTGGTTGTTCTGGGCTTTCGTCCGGAAGATCCCGGCCCCTATGGCCGTCTGATTCTGGATGAGGATGGCGGTCTGGAGCGCATTGTCGAGGCAAAGGATGCGACCCCGGAAGAATTGATGACGGACCTCTGCAATTCCGGTGTGATGTGTGTCGAAGGCTCTGTCCTGTTCGATATGCTGGGAGCCATCGACAAGGATAACGCACAGGGTGAATATTACCTCACGGACATCGTTCGGATTGCCCGCGAGGCTGGTGGCGACTGTGCGGTTGTTGAAGGTGACGAGGAAGAAATGCTCGGCGTCAATAACCGGGTACATCTGGCGCAGGCAGAAGCAGCCGTTCAGTACCGTATGCGGATTGCCGCGATGGAAGCGGGGGCCACCCTGCAGGACCCGGACAGCGTCCATTTCAGCTGGGATACGAAACTGGGCCGCGATGTAACGGTTGGACCACATGTGGTTTTCGGTCCGGGTGTACGTGTGCGGCATAATGCCGAGATCCGGGCTTTTTCCCATCTTGAAGGTGTCACCATTGATGAATGGGCACAGGTCGGCCCGTTCGCCCGGTTGCGTCCGGGGGCGAGGATTGGCAAGGCGGCCAGGGTTGGTAATTTCGTCGAGGTCAAGAATGCCGTGGTTGAGGAAGGGGCAAAGATCAATCACCTCTCCTATATCGGTGATGCCCGTGTTGGTGAGGGCGCCAATATCGGTGCAGGTACGATCACCTGTAATTATGACGGCTATCTGAAATCCCATACGGATATCGGTGCGGGTGCTTTCATCGGTTCCAATTCGGCGCTGGTTGCCCCGGTCAGTATCGGCGCGGGTGCCATCATTGGCGCGGGCAGCACGATTACCAAGGATGTCGAGGCAGATGCCATCGCGGTGGAACGTGCGCCCCAGAAGTCTCTGGCCGGTGCCGCGCTGAAATTCCGGGACCGGAAATCGGCTGAGAAAGCGGCGCAGATTGCAGCCCGGAACAAGCAGGAAGGTTTCTGATCATGTGTGGGATCGTTGGTATTCTGGGCAAGAAAGACGTGGCTCCCCTGCTGGTGGACGGCCTGCGGCGGCTTGAATATCGCGGTTATGACTCCGCCGGTATCGCAACCCTCGTCAATGGCCATATCGACCGCCGCCGTGCCGAAGGGAAGCTGAAGAATCTCGCCGAACTGGTAGACCGTCACCCGCTGAAGGGAACGGTCGGTATCGGCCATACCCGCTGGGCGACCCATGGCGTGCCCAACGAAATCAACGCCCATCCCCACGCGACGGACCGGGTTGCTGTCGTGCATAACGGGATCATTGAGAATTTTCAGGAATTGCGGGCAGAACTTTCCGCGGCCGGCATCACTTTCGAAACCGACACGGATACGGAAACTGTTGCACAGCTTCTGACCCATTACATGAACAGGGATGGTGATGACCCTGTACGTGCGACATCACGTACGCTTCGCAAGCTGGAGGGCGCGTTTGCGCTGGGGATCATCTTTACCGGTGAGCATGACCTGATGATCGGCGCCCGTCGCGGCAGCCCGCTGGCCGTCGGTTATGGCGATGGCGAGATGTATCTCGGCTCTGATGCGCTGGCACTGGCGCCGCTGACCCAGCAGATCAGCTATCTGGAAGAAGGCGACTGGGTGGTTCTGCGTGCCGGGGCGGCATCGGTTTTTGATGAGAACGACCAGCCGGTTGAACGCAAAATTCAGCTGACTGCCATGTCCGGTGCGATGATCGGCAAGGGCAACTTCCATCACTATATGCAGAAGGAAATCTATGAGCAGCCGCAGGTTATCGGCGATACGCTGCACAGCTACCTGAACCCGGCTGAGCGCACGATCTCGCTGCCGGACCTCGGTGTTGATTTTGCGACAATCCCGAAAATTACCCTGCTGGCCTGCGGCACCTCTTTCTATGCCGCACAGGTGGCAAAATACTGGTTCGAACAGATTGCCCGGATTCCGACGGAGGTCGATATCGCCTCGGAATTCCGCTATCGGGAAGCGCCGATGCCTGCCGGTGGCGTGACGATCTGTATTTCCCAGTCCGGTGAAACGGTCGATACACTGGCGGCGCTGCGCTATGCAAAACAGGAAGGGCAGCGGCTGATCGCGCTGGTCAACCAGCCGGAGAGTGCGATCGCCCGCGAAAGCGATGCCGTCCTGCAAACCCTTGCCGGACCGGAAATCGGCGTTGCCTCGACCAAGGCCTTCACCACCCAGCTGACCGTTCTGGCCTGTCTTGCGATTGTCGCAGCAAAGGCGCGGGGGGAAATCGACCATCAGCGGGAAGCCGAAATGGCCACCGCGCTGACGGAAGTGCCGGCGCTGGTGACAGAGGTGCTGAAGCATGATGACGCGATCAAGGAACTTGCCCGCACGATCATGGATGCCCGCGATGTGCTGTATCTCGGGCGCGGAACCTCCTTCCCGATTGCGATGGAAGGGGCGCTGAAGCTCAAGGAAGTTTCCTACATTCATGCGGAAGGTTATGCCGCCGGTGAAATGAAGCATGGCCCGATTGCGCTGATTGACGAGGCGGTACCGGTAATTGCCATCGCACCGGGCGACCGCTGGTTTGGCAAGACCGTCTCGAATCTTCAGGAAGCCGCAGCCCGTGGTGGCCGTGTGATCTTCCTCACCGATGCGGACGGCGCCGAAAAAGTGGCTGATATGTCGCGCAGCACCCTGATCCTGCCGGACGCGGATCCCTTCGTCCTGCCAATCCTCTATTCCATCCCGGTGCAGTTGCTGGCCTATCATGTCGCCGTGCTGAAGGGCACAGACGTTGATCAGCCGCGCAACCTGGCGAAGTCTGTGACGGTGGAGTGACGGGGCTTTTATTGTTCCCGTGACAATACTCTGCTTTTCGCCGGCATGTTGCTGGTTCAGGGTCTGGCTTCGGAAGTCCGGTAGCGGGCTGCCGTGATGATGGAGGCTGACCCGAATGTCTGAGGCGCTGATTCCCCTGATTGTTTTTGTTTCCCTGATGGTGGGAACGCCAGGTCCGGCGAATCTGCTGATCATGACCGGTGGGGCGACCTATGGTGTGCGGGCCTGCATGCCGTTCAATCTCGGGCTGATCTGCGGCAAGATTGCCCTCAATGTGGCGGTGGGGCTCGGGCTGGGTGTGCTGATCACCCGTTATCCGCTGTTGCAGACGGCGCTTAAATTCATCTCTGGCGGCTATATGATCTGGCTGGCCATGCAGTCATGGAATTCGGTCGCACAGGTCGAGGCAGCGCGATCTGCCTACAGCTTCCGCAAAGGGCTGATTGTCCATCCGCTGAATCCGAAAGCCTGGGTGATGACATTACTGGCCTGGTCAGATTTCGCCCCGGCCTTCGGTGATCTGCCGACGCAGATGCTGGTTATCGTCACCTGTTTTGCGGTGGCACAGGCAATTTTCCATACTGGCTGGTGCATTGCCGGCGGGCTTCTGGGACATGCCTTTCACGGCTCCCTGATCCTGTCGCGCACACTGATCGTGATTACCGTCACGGTGGTGGTCGGTGTGCTGCTGTCCTGACCGGGAGGGGCCTCAGCAGCCCATCGCGTCGGCGATATCTTCCATGCTCTCGCCGATGACATCCCAGTCACCGGTTGCCCTGAAATCCTTTACCTGCAGCGGGCCATATTCGGTCGGACGGTTGATATAGCCGGTGCGCAGGCCATGGCTGGCGGCAGATTCGAGATCGTAATTATGGGCAGCAACCATCATGACCTCACCCGGTTTCATGCCCAGCAGTTCGACGGCGCCCAGATAGGTTTCCGGATCCGGTTTGTAATGCTTGAAAATATCGCTGGCGAAGATGCAGTCCCAGGGCAGCCCGGCACGTTTTGCCATGTTCGCCAACAGGGTGACATTGCCATTCGACAGCGGGGCCAGCAGATAGCGTTTTGCGAGACGGCGCAGGCCGGGTACTGAATCGGGCCAGGGGTCGAGACGGTGCCAGACACGGCACAGCCAGTCCCGGTCTTCCTCGGACAGGCTTTCCAGCCCGAATTGCGGGATCAGTTCTTCCAGCCTTTGCCGGTGCAGTTTGTCGAGGGGAGTCCATTCCTGTTCGCCGCGCCGTACCCGGTCCATCGCCGGGGCATAGCCGGCCCGCCACTGATCCGCCAGTCCGGTCCAGTCGATACCGGTCAGGTTCCGGTCCCGGCCAAATATTTCACCCTGCCGGATGATCGAACTGCGCCAGTCGACAACCGTACCGAACGTATCAAAAACCAATGCCTTAACTTCAGGAATTGCCACCGGGTATCCTCCAGAACTGTTTCGGGGAAGGTAGGCTGACATCGCGGCTGGTGCAATCCGCCGGGTGCCCGGTCAAGGGTTCAGGTTGCAAGGTGCCGGGACTGCTTTCACAGTGATGGCATGTCAGTTCTTCTCATTGGCGGCGCACCCCGTACCGGCACCTCCTTGCTGAACGCAATTCTGTGCAGCGATCCGGCGGTTCATCCGATGATGCCGGAAGCAACCTATCTGCGTTATCTGATGCGCGCCTATCGATACGGGCAGGATGCATTCGAAGCGGAAGTGAAAGAGTATTTCGCGCATCCCGAGGGGTTGACTGCCTTTACCGCCTCGCAGGTGGAAGCCCTCTGCGATGCACTGGAACTGCGGTTCCCGACGACCCGGCATCAGGTGTTTCGCAGCCCCCGTCTGACCCCGGTACTGGCTGACCTGCTGAATGTTCTGCCGGACGCACGGGGGGTGGTGATGGTTCGCGATCCGCGGGATGTTGTGGCCTCACTGTTCTGTCTGCATGACCGGCAAATCCGCGCTGGGCAGCAAAGCTGGCTGACCCGTGCTGGCCGGTCGGCCGACTATCTCGCGAAAGCCTATAATGGGTTTTATGCCCCGGTCTCCAACCTGCCGGACAAGTCGCTCTATAAGCGTCTTCTCACCGTTCGTTATGAGGATCTGGTGCAGTTGCCGGATGAGAATATTGAACGCATTGCCAGTTACAGCGGGCTGGATCTGTCAGGCTTTGCCGGACAAACCGGATGGCGGTCGGAACTGATTGATGAAGCGGTACCGGATATCCGGCGCGGTCCGGACGATTTGTGGGGCAAACCGATCTCTGACCGGCAGGTCGGGGCCTTTCACAAGGTTTTGAGTACGGCGGAAACCGGCGTTGTTCAGGAAATCTGCAGTGCCTATATGGCCGGGTTCGGGTATCAGCCTGTTTGAAACGGGGATGACCTGGCGTATTTAAAGAGTGCGCTGCAATCCTGCGGCTGATCTGCGGAGACTGAATATGGCTGAATATGACTATGATCTGTTTGTAATCGGGGCAGGGTCCGGTGGTGTCCGGGCGAGCCGTATATCAGCCAGCTATGGCGCCAGGGTGGCCGTGGCCGAGGAACGGTTTCTGGGTGGTACCTGCGTCAATGTCGGCTGTGTGCCAAAGAAGCTGCTGGTTTATGCCTCGCACTATGCGGAGCATTTTGAGGATTCTGAAGGTTTTGGCTGGAGCCTTTCCGGTCAGAAGTTTGACTGGACGAAGCTGATCGACCGCAAGAATGCCGAAATCAGCCGTCTGAACGGAATTTACCGTCGCCTGCTGGCCAATGCCGGGGTCGACCTGATCGAGGCGCGGGCGACGATTGTCGATCCGCATACGGTTGACGTTGACGGGCGCAAGATCACGGCGAAGTACATTCTGGTCGGCGTCGGTGGCTGGCCTTATGTGCCGGATATTCCCGGTCGCGAACATGTCATCACCTCGAATGAAGCCTTCTATCTGCCGGAACTGCCGAAACGGATCACGGTTGTCGGCGGCGGCTATATCGCGGTGGAATTTGCCGGTATCTTCAACGGTATGGGTGCAGAGGTTAAGCAGCTTTATCGCGGACCATTGTTCCTGCGCGGCTTTGATGCGGATGTCCGGGGCACGCTGCTGGAGGAAATGCGCAAGAAGGGCGTTGATCTGAAAATGAACGCGGATATCGCCGAGATCATCAGGAACGATGACGACTACACGGTGGTGCTGCGTGATGGCGAGACCTTCGAGACAGACCTGGTGATGTATGCCACCGGACGGTTCCCGAATACGAAAAATCTCGGACTGGAAGAAGCCGGGGTTGAACTGGCAAAGAACGGCAGCATCAAGGTTGATGACTATTTCCAGACCAGTGTGCCATCAATCTATGCGCTGGGTGATGTGATTGACCGGGTGCCGCTGACGCCGGTCGCTATCGGTGAAGGCATGGTCATTGCCTCGAACCTGTTCCGGGGTACGAAGCGAGTGATGAATTATGACACCATCCCGACGGCTGTCTTCAGCCAGCCAAATATCGGCACGGTGGGACTGACCGAGGAGAAAGCCCGTGAACAGTTTGGCGAGATTGATGTCTATGCCACATCCTTCCGTCATATGAAGCATACGCTGTCAGGCCGGGACGAGAAGACTTTCATGAAGCTGATCGTCAATCCTGCGGACGACAAGGTGCTGGGTGCGCATATGGTCGGTGATGAAGCCGGTGAGATCATGCAGGGGCTGGGTGTTGCCCTGAAAGCCGGTGCGACAAAGGCGGACTTTGATGCGACGGTCGGTATTCATCCGACGGCGGCTGAGGAATTTGTCACCATGCGCGAGAAACGTCCGGAGCCGGAAGAGCAGAAAGCGGCGGAATAAACCGGAGCTGTTTCATCCCGTCATTTCGCTTTGTAACGGACGGGATGACGGGCAGGACCTGTTGGGGTGCCGGATGGTGCGGCATCCCAATTGTTGTGGCTTTGGCCGGCGGATCGCGCTTTCCTGTGGATAACCTTTGGGAAACGGCGTATATCCGGAACCCTTTTTAATGAAATACATCTGATGGAGAGTGTTATGGCCACGAACTGGACCCCGGCAAGCTGGAGGGAAAAACCCATCCTGCAGGTGCCGGAATATCCGGCAGAGGCCGATCTTCATGCTGTCGAAGATGACCTGCGCAAATTGCCGCCGCTGGTCTTCGCCGGTGAAGCCCGCCGCCTGAAAAAGAGCCTGGCGAAAGTCGCAAATGGTGAGGCTTTCCTGCTGCAGGGCGGGGATTGTGCCGAAAGCTTTGCGGAATTCGACACCAATGGCATTCGCGATACCTTCAAGGTATTGCTGCAGATGGCTGTGGTTCTGACCTTCGGGGCGTCCTGTCCGGTGGTGAAGGTGGGTCGTATGGCTGGCCAGTTCGCCAAGCCGCGTTCTTCCGACATCGAGAAAAAGGGCGACGTGACCCTGCCGAGCTACAGGGGTGACATCATCAACGGTATCGAGTTCACTGAAGAAGCCCGGATTCCGGATCCGCGACGGATGCTGCGGGCTTACAATCAGGCATCGGCAACGCTGAATCTGCTGCGCGCCTTTGCGCAGGGTGGTTTCGCTGACCTGCATCAGGTTCATGGCTGGAACCTCGACTTCGTCAAGGGCAGCCCGCAAAGCGAACGTTACAACCAGATCGCCGACCGGCTGGATGAAACCCTGAATTTCATGACCGCCTGCGGCGTGACGGCAGAAAACGTGCCGCAGCTTCGTGAGACGGATTTCTACACCTCGCATGAGGCGCTGCTGCCCTGGTATGAGGAAGCCCTGACCCGTCAGGACAGCCTGACCGGTGACTGGTATGACTGTTCGGCGCATTTCCTGTGGATCGGTGACCGTACCCGCCAGCCGGACCATGCGCATGTGGAATTTCTGCGTGGTGTGAAAAACCCGATCGGGATGAAGGTTGGTCCGACAACGGACCCGGATGACCTGATCCGCAACATCGATATTCTGAACCCGGCGAACGAGGCGGGCCGCCTGACACTGATCACCCGTTTCGGTGCCGACAAGGTGGAAAAGGGCCTGCCGCCGCTGATCCGCCGGGTCCGTGATGAAGGCCGTTCCGTTGTCTGGTCCTGTGACCCGATGCATGGCAACACGATTTCGGCTGAATCCGGTTACAAGACCCGTCCGGTCAATCAGATCCTGTCGGAGGTGAAGAGTGTCTTTTCAGTTCACCGTGCCGAAGGCACCCATGCCGGTGGTATCCATTTCGAGATGACCGGCAAAGATGTGACGGAATGCCTCGGCGGCGCACAGGAAATTACCTCATCTGATCTGTCGAGCCGCTATCACACCCATTGTGACCCGCGGCTGAATGCCAGCCAGTCGCTGGAGCTTGCTTTCCTGATTGCGGAAGAGCTGAAAACTCATCGTGATCTTGATGCGGCGAAAGTTGCTCTGGCAGGGTAATTATCTGAGTCATGACCTTTGATCCGACCCATGACGGCAGTCACCGGCCGCTGGAAGCCGATGTCCCGAGCCTGACCGACAAGTATTTCAGCCGTACGCGGGATGCTGTCGCGAAGTTTGGCGATGTTTCGGCAACCTATGCCATCTTCATGCGGCGTCCGGTGATCTTTACCCCCCGTCTGGCTGTCGGCTGGCTGGAAGACATGTCGAAGGCGCGGGGAGCGGCTTTCGACATCAAGCAGAATTATCAGGAAGGTGACTGGGTCGGTGCGGGTGAGCCCCTGCTTTATCTGACCGGTTCGCTGCATAGTCTGGTCGATCTGGAAACGATCCTGCTGCAAAAGCTGGGAGCGACCTGTATCGCTGCCTATAACGCCTATCAGATGTGCGCTGATATGCCGAATGCCGCTTTTCTGGCAATGGATGCCCGGCATTGCGCCGGTCATGATATGGCCGACATGATGGCTTATGCCGCATCGGTTGGCTCGAAAGTGGCGCGGGAAAAACATGGTGCCAAAGGATTTGTCGGGAACGCGACGGATGCGACCGCACATTACTTCGGCAATCCGGAGGGCATGGGAACCATGCCGCATGCCTTCATCGGTTATGCGGGATCAACCCTGCGGGCTGCGGAAATGTTCGTCGAAACATTCCCCGGCAAGGACCTCACCGTTCTGGTTGATTACTTCGGACATGAAGTCCGTGACGCGCTGGCGGTCTGCAACCGGTTCCCGGAAATGGCCGCCGAAGGCAAGATCGGTGTCCGGCTCGACACCCATGGCAGCCGGTTTGTTGAAGGCCTTGACCCGCAGCGTTCCTATGCGGTGCTGGATCAGTCCGTGCCGGATGCAATCCGCCGTTACCGGTCTGAGGAGGAACTGCGTTTTCTCGTGGGTACAGGGGTTTCTGCGGCATCCATATTCTATATGCGGAAATGTCTCGATGATGCCGGCTTCGACAAGGTCAAAGTTGTCGCTTCCTCTGGCTTCAATGCGGCGAAATGTCGTGTGATGGGTGAGGTGAAGGCCCCGATTGACGTGGTGGGTACCGGCTCCTATCTGCCGGACCGCTGGTCGGAAACCTATGCCACAGCAGACATCATTTCCTATAACGGCGATTATCGCGTGAAGGTTGGTCGCGAATTCCTGTTACCGGAAGATGCAAAGAACTCAGCTGCGGACTGACGGTTTTCCGCGAATTCTTTTTCTCTCCGCAGACCCTGAGACGCGTCCTGCGTAAAGAAGCGGGGTTCGTCTGGTAGCCGGGTCAGCCCTTCTTGCCCGCCAGTTTTATCAGGAAGATCACCAGCCAGATCGGGATGACGACGGCAGCGCCGATCAGCAGGTACTGGAATGCCCAGTGCAGGGAATCCACGGCGAAGTGGAAGCTGCTTTGCAGGGCGCCGGCAAGGAAATCGAAGACGTTGTCGGGGGTCACGCCGAACAAATTCATCGCGAGACCCACCAGCACCGAAATGATGACGAGCTTTAGGACCGTGCCGAGGATAGGACCTATTTTCAAAGATTGTCTCAGAGTTTGCCGCTGTTACGGGCTTCGTCGATCTTCTTGTCGGTGTTGTACTGGCTCAGCGCATAGACAGACCAGATTGCCGCCGGGATCCAGCCGATCAGGGTCAGTTGCAGGATCAGGCAGATGATGCCCGAAATCGGTTTGCCGATGGTGAAGAACTGCAACCAGGGCAGCAGGATGGCGAGGATCAGGCGAATCATGAGAACACCTCAAGAGAATGACGAATCAGTGCGTCAGTTTTGCCCGGAACGGGACGGCTGTAAATCCCCGGCTCAGTTGTTGCCGGGTTGCCAGTCCGGAGCGATCATCCGGCGCTTGCCGTCCGTTGTCATCGGCACGTCCGGTTCATCAAGCTCCAGCCGGTCCCAGAGCTTGCAGGTCACCTGCTTGTGCTTCTGGTCAAGCCCCTCGCAATAGTTTGAGTATTCGCAGACACGGACGTCTGCGCCCAGTCCCAGACGCATTTTCAGGAACCAGTCGGGGTCGGCGAGTGTCTGGCGGGCAGAACCGATGATGTCGGCCTTGTCGTCAGCCAGTAATTTTTCGGCCTGTTCAAACCCGTGCATGCCCCCGGCGACGACGACCGGTATGTCGCTGCCGGCTTTGCGGACCGCGTTGCGGACCAGTGCCGTTGCCTCGACGTTACGTCCAAAAGGACCAAGTTCGTCGGAGAAATAGGACGGCATGCATTCATAACCGGACGGGCCGGTATAGGGGTAGGCGGCCTGACCGACGCCCGGTTGTTTGGCGTCATCAAACTTGCCGCCCCGCGACAGCGACAGGAAATCCATCCCTGCGCGGGCGAATTCGGCTCCGAACCAGGCTGCATCTTCCGGGCTGTTGCCACCTTCAATGGCTTCGTCAGCCAGAAAACGGCAACCGACGGGATAGTTATCACCGACGGCCTGACGGACGGCAGCAAAGACTTCGAGCGGCAGGCGGGCGCGATGTTCACGGGATCCGCCATATCCGTCGTTCCGGTCATTCTTTGCCGACAGAAACGATGCCATTGTATAGGCATGGGCGTAATGCAGTTCGACACCGTCAAAACCAGCCTGCTGTGCCCGCAGGGCAGCGGCTGAAAACAGGTCGGGCAGAACCACGGGAAGGTTCGCGATATGCGGCAGATGGGTGTCGGTGACCCGTTCCCGGTCGCCCATGCGGAGCGAATCAAGCTCGCGTTCTGTGAGGACTGATTCCAGTTCGTCCTCAGACAGGGCTTTCAACTGCTCACGTATTTCGCTGTCAGTTCTGTCTGTTGCTGACAGCGCCTCGCGATGCTGGTCGGTGATGGCCAGAAAACGGTCGAAGAACTTTACCGGATCGGGGCGGCGCCGAATGGACAGGAAATCGATCAGCTGGATCAGCAGTTTTGTCTCGCCCGCGCTTTCGGTTTGGACACGTTCAACCAGCTTCTGCAGACCGGGAATGAAGCGATCGTCACCAATCCGCAGCAACGGGCCGCTGGGAATATCCCGGATGCCGGTGGCCTCGACGACGATTGCACCGGGGCGTCCACGGGCAAAACGGCCATACCAGTCCAGAACATCTTCAGAGACAAATCCGTCATCGGTTGCCCGCCACGGAACCATCGCCGGTATCCATGTCCGGGTGGCCAAAGTGACCGGACCGACAGACACGGATGAAAACAGCCTCGACGAGGCGGCTTCCTCGGCGGTTGGCCAGCGCCCGGGGGCTGGCTCGAACCGGATGCGTTCAGGTGGTCTCCACATAAAATTATTTTAAGCTTAAAATAGTTTTGCCGCAAGAGCCTCTTTCCGCGATCCGAAATCCGCTTTCCATTCCGCTAGGCTTTTCCGGGCGCAGGCGGCACAATCTCGTTAACGGACCAACAGGTACCTATTTATCGGGAGAGAAAACGGAATGGATGAAAATAATCAGCGTGTTACCGGGCAAGAGGCTCTTGCCTTTCACGCCGAGGGACGGCCTGGAAAGCTCGAAATCACGCCGACAAAACCGCTGGTAACAGCGCGTGATTTGTCGATGGCTTATTCGCCGGGCGTTGCGGTTCCCTGCCTTGAAATTCAGAAAGATCCAACGCTTGCCTATGACTATACGGCGAAGGGCAATCTTGTTGCGGTCGTCTCGAACGGAACGGCGGTTCTGGGACTCGGTAATCTGGGCGCGCTGGCATCCAAGCCGGTGATGGAAGGCAAGGCGGTTCTGTTCAAACGCTTCGCCGATGTTGATGGCATGGACCTTTGCGTCGACACCGATGATGTCGACAAGCTGGTAGAATGTGTCCGCTATCTCGGCCCGAGCTTTGGCGGCATCAATCTGGAAGACATCAAGGCACCGGACTGTTTCATTATCGAGCAGCGCCTGCGCGAACTCATGGATATCCCGATTTTCCATGATGATCAGCATGGTACTGCCATCATCACGGCCGCCGGCATGCTGAATGCCCTGCATCTGACAGGCCGCGACATTTCTGAAGCCACGATGGTCTGCAATGGGGCGGGGTCAGCCGGCATCGCCTGTATCGAGCTGCTCAAGGCGATGGGCATGAAGCACGAAAATGTGCTGCTGTGCGATACCCGGGGGGTGATCTATCAGGGCCGTCAGGACGGCATGAACCAGTGGAAGTCGGCGCATGCGGTGAAGACGTCAAAGCGATCGCTCGCAGATGCAATGGAAGGCGCGGATATCTTCCTCGGTCTTTCCGTCAAGGGTGCGGTTGATCAGGACATGATCAGGTCGATGGGCGACAAGCCGATCATCTTTGCCTGTGCCAACCCGGACCCGGAAATCACACCGGAAGAAGTCAAGGAAGCACGGTCGGATGCGATCACGGCGACCGGGCGGTCCGATTATCCCAATCAGGTCAATAATGTCCTCGGCTTCCCCTATATTTTCCGCGGTGCGCTGGATGTACGGGCCTCAACCATCAATGAGCCGATGAAAATTGCAGCAGCCCATGCGCTGGCTGAACTCGCCCGGGAAGATGTGCCGGATGAAGTGGACGCAGCCTATTCAGGTCGTCGCCTGCGCTATGGCCCGGACTATATCATTCCGGTGCCGTTCGACCCACGGCTGATCGAATATGTACCGGCGGCTGTTGCCAAAGCGGCGATGGATTCCGGTGTCGCCCAGAAACCTATTCTGGACATGGATGCCTACCGGGCGCAGCTGCGCTCACGCCTCGATCCGACTTCCGCCAGCATGCAGTTTATTTTTGACAGCGTCAGCGCCGACCCGAGGAAAGTGGTCTTCGCGGAAGGCGAGGAAGAGAAGATGATCCGTGCCGCCATTGCCTACCAGAGTGCAGGTTACGGTCAGGCTGTGCTGGTCGGGCGTGAGGATGTGGTGAAAGGAACAGCCAGGGAATCCGGTCTTGGAAATCTTGAAGGTATCGAGATTCACAATGCCCGGAAGTCTTATGCCAACAAGCAGTACACCGACTTCCTTTATGAACGGATGCAGCGCCGCGGTCTGTTGCGCCGTGACTGCCAGCGTCTGGTCAATCAGGACCGGAACGTCTTCGCAGCCTGCATGGTCGCGCTGGGTGATGCGGATGCCATGGTTACCGGGACCACCCGGAATTATTATACGGCACTGGAAGACATTACCCGGGTGATTGACCCGGAAGAAGGTCACAACCTGCTGGGTGTTTCCCTGCTGATTGGCGGGGGGCGCACGGTCTTTATCTCGGACGTGACCATCAACGCCTTGCCTGACGCCGAGGAACTCGCTGATATCGCCATTCAGACGGCGGAAAAGGCGCGGCAGATGGGGCATACGCCACGGGTGGCATTGCTGTCATTCTCGAACTTCGGCCTGCCGATGCATGACAAGTCAGAGCATGTACGCGAAGCGGTCAGAATTCTGGAACAGCGCAATGTTGATTTCGAGTTTGATGGCGAGATGGCGGCTGATGTCGCCCTGGATCCGCAGCTGATGGAACTTTATCCGTTCTGTCGTCTGTCCGGACCGGCCAATGTGCTGATCATGCCAGCCCTGCACAGTGCTAACATTACCTCAAAACTGATCAGCAAGCTTGGCCGGGGCAAAGTCCTTGGTCCGTTGCTGACCGGCCTGTCGAAACCGGCTCAGATTGTGCCGATGGAAGCCAGTGCCAACGATATACTGCAATACGCCGTTCTGGCGGCGCACGAAGCAGTCTAGCCGGATGAGCCGGTTTCACCCTTCGCGAGGAGCATCTCGCGGAGGGTGAGATCACCGGTGCGAAAGCCTGCCTCTGCATAGGCGAGGAACAGCTCCCAGCTGCGTTTGAAGTCGTTGTCGAAGCCCAGCATCATGATTTCGGGCCACATGGTCTGAAACCGGCGTTGCCAGACCTTCAGGGTCGGAACATAAGTGCCGCCGATATCCGCGTAGCCGGCCTCGGTCAGTCCGGCATCGCGGACCACATCATCCAGAATGCCATAAGACGGCAGCAATGAACCGGGGAAGATATATTCCCGTACCGGGTCCAGGCTGTTGCGGTAGCTGTCGAACAGTTCGTCGCGGATTGTCGTGGTCTCGACATAGGCAAGTCCGTCTTCTGCAAGATGACCGGAAATGGTGGCGAAGAAATTCGGCCAGTCGGCTTCTGTCATCATACCGAACGGTTCAACGGAAATGATGCGGTCATAGGTTCCGGTGATGGCGCTGAAATCCTCCAGCCTGAAATCGACCTTGTTGTCCTGCCTGTGGCCGTGGGCGCGCAGTCTGCAGGTTTCCAGCTGGGTTTCCGACAATGTCAGTGCAGTAACATCACAGCCATAATCCCGGGCAGCGAGCACAGACAGGCTGCCCCAGCCGCAATTTATTTCCAGCAGCTTCATGCCTTGTTTCAGGCCAAGCTGCGTACAGATGCGATGCAGCTTGGCCTTCTGTGCTGCTGCCAGATCGTTGCCGAGCCCGTAAGTGGCTGCGGAGTAGACCATCTCCGGATCAAGCCAGCATTCAAAGAAGCGGTTCGGCAGTTCATAGTGACCGGCAAAACGTCTTGCCCGTCCCTTGCTGCCGCCAAGATGAAGTTTCTGTCGTATCCGGTTTTTCAGGCGGTATAGCATACCACCCCGCCTGAGTGGTTCGAAGGCGGTGCGGTTACGTGCCATCAGTTCCAGCAGGGCGACCAGATCCGGACTGTCCCAGTCATAGGACATATAGGCGTCAGCGGCACCTATCGCCCCCCGGCTGAAAACATGGTCGGCGGCATCGGCGTCCTTGATGATCAGTGATGCTTCCGGCCCCTTGCCGGTGCCTTTACAGGTAACCAGGCGGCCACTGGGCAAGACGATCTCAAGTGCCCCGTACTCGATGTTTTCGAGGATCGCGATCATCCGGCGCAGATTGCGTGAACTGCGTTTGACGCGGACAGGCTTGACCCCGGTAGTTACGCCGGTTGTCGAGGGTATCTCAGTTCTGCTCCCGGTCATGTCCGGTTGCCTTCTGCGGCCGGGAGTGCACGCAGACAACTGGTCTGATCGCCAGGCATATTCTTGCTGTGGAAAGTGACGGGGTAATGCGTCATCGGCATATGAATCCTGATCGTGCGTCAACAACGTCCCATTTGCGCACAACCCCATCCCCCCGCTACTGGATTGTGATCGCTGCGAATCGGCACAGGATTTTATACCCGTATATAGTGAGAATTCATAGGCGGGAGTTTTATATATGGCTGAAGTTGTGTCTCCCGAATCGCCAATAATCCTGCTTTTCAATCCTTCTTCAGGCTTTTGAAGGCATCGAGAGCCTTCTCGCGTGCAGTTTTATGGTCGACGATTGGCGGTGGATAGTCACGGCAGGCACCGGTCAGCAGGTCATCCGGTGCTTCCCAGGGTTTGTGCAGATACTTGTCCGGCAGGTCGGCCACTTCCGGAACCCATTTCCGGACATAGGCCCCGTCGCCATCAAACTTCTCGCCCTGCATGATCGGGTTGAAGATACGAAAGAAAGGTGCGGCATCGGCCCCGCATCCGGCAACCCACTGCCAGCTTGCCGAGTTGTTGGCGAGATCAGCATCAACCAGTGTGTCCCAGAACCATTTCTCGCCTTCCTGCCAGGGAATCAGCAGATGTTTGATCAGAAAGGAGGCGGTTACCATGCGTACCCGGTTATGCATCCAGCCGGTAGCCCAGAGTTCCCGCATGCCGGCATCGACGATGGGATATCCGGTCTGCCCGGTCTGCCAGGCTTTCAGTTTTTCATTATAGTTCTTTGACCACGGGAAGTCGGCAAACTCCGGCCTCAGGGGGGCAGCGGGCAGGGTGGGGGTGCGTGACAGCAGGTGGCATGAGAATTCCCGCCAGACCAGTTCCCGCAGGAAGGCTTCCCCATTGACGGCGACCGGCCCGCCGTTGCTCCGTTCAATCCGGAATTGCGTGACATGCCAGACCTGCCGCGAACTCATCTCGCCAAAATGAAGATGCGGCGACAGGCGCGATGTGAATTGTTTGCCGGGAATGTCTCGTCCTTCCCTGTAATGGCGGACGGCGTCATCGAGAAAATTATCAAGAGCCTGCCGGGCACCGGCTTCCCCGGGAACCCATGCCTTCCGCAGACCGCCGGCCCAGTCCGGCCTGACAGGCAGCAGATGCCAGTCGGCCAGACGGTCACTTCGGGGCAGTGTTTCCGAGAGGCTAAGCCGTTCGGGGGCTGTCAGTGGTTCAGCCGGCGGCGGCCCGGCCATGCAGGCGCGGTAGAAGGGAGTGAAGACTGAATATTGTCCGCCGGTCTTTGTCCGGACTGACCCGGGCTCATAGAGCAGGTCGGTGCTGTGGCGGGACACTTCGACCCCGATCTCCGCCATTTCAGCGGCCACTTCTGCCTCCCGCCGGCGTTCAGCCGGTTCATGGCTGCGATTCCAGAAAATCGCCTGCGCTTTGGTTTCCCCGGCAAATTCGCGCAGGCACTGTGCCGTGTTGCCGTGTCGCAGGATCAGTGTCCCGCCGATATCCGACAATGCACCGGACAGTTTTTCGAGGCTGTAATGCAGCCACCACAGGCTTGCGGCACCGGGTGGTTTTTCGAGCGTTTCGTCGCGGACATAAATTGCCAGCACCGGCGCACCGCTGGCGGCTGCGGCTGATAATGCGGGATGGTCTGCAAGACGCAGATCATCTCGAAACCAGACAATGACGGGTGGGCTCATGGGTGCATTTCCTCAGACAGCATGTGAGGGAGTTGGCACCTGTGCCAGTGCAGTTCAAGCTGAACCCTCCGGTAATCTCCAGAGAGTCAGATGTAATGCCCCCTGTTCCTCCCCCACCCTGAATTTAATCAGGGATAGGGGAGGGAGGGACTACTGGCGGTAGTTCTTAGATCGTGCCGTTGGCTTTCAGCTTCGCAATGTCGTCCGGGGTCAGGTCGAGGACTTCCTGAAGGACTTCATCAGTGTGCTGGCCAAGGGTTGGCGGGGCATGGCGGTAGGTCACGCCGGTCTCTGACATCTTGATCGGGCTGCCGACGATATCAATTTCGGCACCGCCGGTCGCGGCATGCGGCATGCTGATTTTCATGTCGCGTGCAAGAACCTGCGGGTCATCGAACACCTGTTTGATGGTGTTGATCGGACCACAGCTGACACTCCGTGCTTCCAGACCTTCCAGCCAGTGCTGCGACGGTTTGGCCTGAATGATCGGCGTCAGCAGATCGGTAATTGCATCCCGGTTCTTCAGGCGCGCGCTGTTGGTGGCGTATTGCGGATCCTGTGCGATGTCCGGACGTTCGGCAAAGTCGCAGAAACGCTGGAACTGGGCATCGTTGCCGCAGGCCAGAATGATATTGCCGTCCGCCGTCGGAAAAACCTGATAGGGGACAATATTCGGATGCTGGTTGCCGAGGCGCGGCGGATTGTTGCCGGTTGCCAGATAGTTCATGGCCTGAATTGACAGCATCGCGGTTGTCGTATCCAGCATGCCGATATCGATATGCTGGCCCTTGCCGGTGATTTCACGATGGCGGAGCGCCGCATTGATGGAGACGGCGGCATACATCCCGGCCATCAGATCAGCGATCGGAATACCGGCTTTCTGGGGTTCGCCATCCGGGTCGCCGGTAACGCTCATAAATCCGCCCATGGCCTGAATCAGAACATCATAGCCTGGCCGTTTTGCATAGGGTCCGGTATGGCCGAAGCCGGTGATCGAGCAGTAGACCAGTGACGGAAATTCTTCGCGCAGCTGATCGTAGGAGAGACCGTATTTTGCCAGACCGCCGAATTTGAAATTCTCGACCAGCACATCCGACTTCGCGATCATCTTGCGGGCCAGCGCCTGACCTTCTTCCGTGGTCAGGTCCAGTGTGATGGACCGTTTGTTCCGGTTGGCGGCAGCAAAATAGGCTGCTTCCGGTGTGTCTTCACCACTGTCATCCTTCAGATAAGGCGGTGCGAATTTGCGGGTGTCGTCGCCCTTTTCAGGTATTTCGATCTTGATGACATCGGCACCCAGATCTCCCAGCATTTGCGTGCAGGTCGGGCCTGCCAGAATACGTGTCAGATCGAATACCCGAAGCCCACTCAGCGGTCCGCTCATAAACAGTCACTCCCAGAAGGATGATTAGATGTTGCGGTGACTTACCACAGAGATCGGGCAAGGCCAATTGTCCGGACGCTTAATTTCCACGCCGGGCGTCCAGATCTTCCCGAGTGAGCCGGAGAAAGGGGACCGGCTTGGGGAACCCCTTCATCTCTGCTTCCTCCTCGACCGGGTTAAGTTCGGAGAGAATTTCGCGTACAGCGACATCACCGGCGATCTCTTTGGACAACACGATATCCCAGCCTTCGCTCTTGCCCTGCAGGCGGGCCGCCATGTTCGCCGCAGACCCATAATAGTCGAGCTGATCGTTCAAAGTGACCGAGATACAGCGCCCGGCATGGAGGCCGATCTTCAGAACCAGCGGGTCCTTGTCCGGGTTCTCGGCATTGTAGGCGGCAAAGCTGTCGTGAATATCGATGGCGCAAAGCAGGGCATCCGCCGGTTCGGTGAAGGCACCCATAATGGCGTCGCCAATGGTTTTGACGATGCTGCCGTCATGATCGCGTACTGATGATCCCAGCAGCGAGAAATGTTCCCGCACAAGGGCAAAGGCTGCCGGATCACCGACCCGGTCATAGAGGGCCGTCGAGCCCTGAAGGTCGGTAAACATGATGACAATGTTGCCGATATCAATGTGATCTCCCGGGCGCAGGATGTCGCGGCTGAAAAGATCGCGGAATGCCTGATAGGTGATCGCCCGGTCGGCGGTCAGGATATCCCGTCGCCAGACTTGTTCCTCAAGCACGAAGACCCGGTCGACCGGAAAGTGATTGTAGATGATCAGCTTGCCCCCGCCCGGAATGACATCGACAGCGACATCATCTTCGGCGAGTTCAATCGCAATGCCATCGCCTTCTTCAATATCGAAATCAAATTCCAGACCGGGTTCCAGCGTGCGGGCCCGGTAGGAGCCGGGGGCAAGCGCTATGGTTTCCTCCCGCCCGGTTCCGGAACCGACCGTAAGCTGGGCCTTGATATGGGGTGTTCCGCCGGGACCGAACAGGCAGTATTCCTCAAAAAGAACTTCCCGGATGGCGCTGTCCGGATAGAACACCAGCTCGATATTATTGGTGAAGTCACGGGTGTAATCGATGTTGCAGGACGGACAGTGGGCGCCGCTGGGCAGCCGGTCCATCGACGGAGATGTTGCCTTTGCGACCTGACAGCGAGGGCAGAGCAGATCCCATCGCATGTGCAGCAGCCCGGCACGTACGGATGCAAAACAAAGTTCAATGACCTTGCGGGGGTGGACCCCCCATTTCCGGGCCAGAGCTACCGGTCGGACCGACCACAGGTCGACTTCCTGACTGTCGGTGATATGGCGGGCCAGTTTGTCGGCCAGCCCGTGATGAAACGGGCCATCCTTGATTGTCTGAACAACATCGCGCAGGCGTTCCCTTGATTTATCCGCCATGACCGGCGGCTGATATTCAAAGGGTGTCTCGCGTTTGCGGTTGGCAAATAGTTCGGCATCTGATGCCAGGCGGTTGAACATTTTGCCGGTCGACGGAAAGAAGCCGGTTTTCAGTAACAGATGTCCGAGCAGGCCACGTGGCTCAGCCTCGATTTCGTAACGGCCGTGACAGCCGGCATCCGTTGGCTCCAGTTGCAGGGTAGCGGTCATGCTGGTCAGTGGGCCGGTGAAGAACCGGCGTTCATGACGAAACCATTTGCCGGCAACCCAGTTGCAGGGAATGTCGTCCCATTTCAGCGTAATCCACCCCATTCTGGTTTCAGCCAGATAGCGCGTTGATCCGTCCGGACGCGGTTGTTCGGTGATTTTCTGACGTGGCAGACCGGCTGCTTCATTATACCGGGCGGTATCCCCAAGGGTCTCCCATATGGCGGTAACCGGGGCGTCGAAATCCCGCTCCCAACAGGCTGATGGCATATCGTCCTCTGGTCGTCGAATGAACAGTTTCAGGTATTTATACGGGGCCGGCGGCTTGTCGGATTGACCGAAAATTCACGAGCTTCGCCAAATATTAACCTCAATCCGGCATTCTTATACCCCGATCCCCCCGGCCGGAGCAGCAGTATGTTTAACCGTACAACAAAACTTTACATCTTTCTGGCGTTTATCGGACTTGTTGTTCTGACACTTTTTCCGGTCATCGGTGAGGCGCAGACCACAGAGCCCCGTCCGTTTGTCGGGCGCTATCAGCTGACGATGGGTCCGCCGCCCGCCGCCAACAGCAGTATTACCGGGCTGACCGGCACTTATGATCTGCGGGTTGAACTGCGGTGTGACGGCTGGCTGTCGACAGAGGTTATGGATTTCACCATGCAGACGGCAACCGGACCGCTGCCCCGGACTTCAGCCCGTTCACGCAGCTGGGAGTCGCTTGACGGGCGTGGCTATCGCTATCAGCTGACGGTCTCGCGCGGAAACCAGATTGTCGAAGAGGTCGATTTGAAAGCACTGATGGCTGGTACCGGTCAGCCGGGCAAGGCCGAGTTTACAAAGCCGAAAACCCGGACGGTTGATCTGCCACCGGGGACCATGTTTCCGCATGATTATATGCTGTTCCTGGCTGAACAGGCGGCAATCGGGCAGAACTTTGCCGGACGGACGGTGTTTCCGGGCTGGGGGCCTGGCAAGCCCCTGTCCTATGCCGCACGCATGGGTCCGCCGGAGAATACACCACCTGGCCAGACCAACGGTCTCGACGCGATCGGGGCGTCTGTCTACTGGCCGATGGAGATGGTGGTCAGCGACCCGTCGACGGGTCAGTCCCTGCTGAAACAGGCGATGACGCTGCGGGCTGATGGCATCGCCGGCAGCTATTTGTTTGATTATACGACCTTCACGATGTCAGCACGACTGGCACAGGTTCAGGCCCTGCCTCTGCCAAAATGTAACTGACAGAGGGGCTTTCCGGTCAGGTAATGGCGTCGATCTGTTCCTGGGTCAGATTGCCCGGAACGACAGTAATCGGAGTGCGCAGATGTCCGGCGACCTTGCCAACCAGATGAGAGACCAGAGGGCCGGGGTCTTCGCCGCCGACATTGGCACCGAGTACCAGCACCTTTATCTGCTCTTCTTCGCCGACCAGTGCGGGAACCACATCAATGGCCCGTCCTGAACGGATGTAAGTGACGGGTGCCTTGCCGGAACGGCTTTCGATCACAGTGGCCAGCCGGGCCAGCGTTTCTTCTGCTTCTTCCTCCTGCTCCTCGATCATCAGATTGCCGACAAAGGCAAAATGCTGAAATTCGGGGGGCTGGATGATATACAGTACGGCAACACGGCCATCAGTATTCTTTGCCCGTCGGCAGGCAAAGCGCATGGCAACGTTCATTTCTTCCGTATTGTCGGCCACAATCAGAAAGATGCGCTCGTCATCGCGCAGATCTTCCGGATAGTCTGTCTTGTCAATTTCATCACTCATGGGATCATCATTGCAGAGTCAGGGAGGGTCAGGCAATCACTGTTGACGGATCGGCTGCAAACCGGGAGATAGGTCGCCTGATGAGAAATGTAAGACCGCCATTTGTACTGCTATCTGTTGTTCTGTTGCCGTTGCTGATGACCGGCTGTTCCCGTCAGGCTGGCCAGAATTACAATGAACTGATTGGCGACTGGCAGGGACATGGTGCCTGGGAACTGTTCCGGTTCTGGGGACAGCCGGAGGCGGTTTACCGGCTGCCGAACGGTCGCCGTGTGGCGGTGTTCGGCAATCTGGATGATGATGGCTGTGTCACGGAATTCGAGTTTGACGAGAATGGTAATGTCGCCCGCGCTACAGCGAACGGCAGTTGTGAAGCCAGCATCGGTGACAGAATCATGCTGGCCGCACCCGACAAGCCAAAGGTGAAATAACCGGTCATGCGATTATCTGAAATCACCAGTTGGCAGGCTGAAAACTATTTCCGCAGGTCGGGTATCGTGCTTGTGCCGACAGGTTCCACCGAACAGCATGGCCCGGAAGGACTGATCGGGACCGACGCGATCTGTGCGTCGGTGATTGCCGATGCCGCAGCTGAACGGGCGGGCTGGCTGGTCGGACCATCGCTTGACCTTGGGGTGGCCCCCTTCAACATGGCTTTTGCCGGGACGATAACGATCCGTCCTTCGGTGCTGACCATGCTGGCTGTGGATTATCTGCGCTCGCTGGCGCGACATGGGGCAACGCATGTTCTGTTTCTCAACGGACATGGTGGCAATATCGCCCCCCTGCGGGCAGCGATTCACGAAGTTCAGACGGAACATGCTTTTTCCGGCACGACAGAGCCGATGTTTGCCTGCCGGGTGCGCAGCTGGTGGGAGTTGCCGGGCTGTAACGCACTGCGTCAGGAGTATTTTGGTGACCGGGAAGGGATGCACGGCACGCCCAGCGAACTTTCGATCGTAATGGCAGCCCGGCGGGAGACCTGCCAGCGTATGGCAACGGCAACGGGTGAGGTTTTGTCCGCTGAATTTTTACGTAATCACGGTGGTGACGCCCATGCAGATGCGATCCGGCACCGGGCTGATTTTCCGGACGGGCTTGTGGGGTCTGATCCCGGTCTGGCCAGAGCCGAGCTTGGTGAACGTCTGATTGAGGCCGCGGCTGAAGATCTGATTCATGAAATAGAGTCATTCCGGAAAGCCTGATTGACCAGAGTATCCCTTACGGTTGTGCGCCTGCCAGACTGTTTGTACAGTGCCTCCTGACTTGGGGGGAAGTTGGGGTTGATTGCGGCCCCGGCGCCGGGGCAACGGTTTGTACAGAATACTGATTGTCGTTAGGCATGCTTGATCGCGTTTTCTTGAAAAAATCTATCTTCATACCGGCGCTTGTTGTCGCTGTGATGGCAATGGCCGGCTGGCCGAATTTTGCCCGCGCTCAGCAGCATGGTTTTGTCGGCATGCAGGTTCAGGGCGCGAATGATCTGATGGCCGAAGCCCTGGGCATGAGCGAGCCGGAAGGTGCATTGGTACGTGATATTGCTGTCGGCAGTCCCGGCGACAAGGCCGGCTTTCTCCGTGGTGATCTGATCCTCCGGGTCAATGAAACACCGGTCGAAAAATTCGACGATCTGATTGGTGCCATGCTGCAAACCCGGCCGGGTGACCAGCGGAAATTTACGGTTCTCCGGCGCGGAGAGATGAAAAAGCTGACGGTCCGGTTCACCAACTGGCCACCGGCACGACAAATTCAGAAATCAGCCCGTGGTCGCTATCCGGCAGAAGGGTTGTCGCTTGATGCCCTGACCGATGAAATCCGTGAGGAATTCGGCATTCGCTGGGGTGTTGTCGGCGTTGCGGTTACCGGTGCAGATCAGGGACAGCCCGCAGCCGAGGCGGGAATTGAAGAGGGCGATGTCATCGTCATGGTCAATGGCGAAAATGTCTGGCGACCGGAGCAGATTGATGCGGCCTTCAAGGCAGCCCGGCGACGTGGCGTTGAGCAGATGCTGATGCTGGTGGAAAACCGTTCCGGCTTTCGCTATGTGCTGATGCCCGGCGGCGATGTTGCCGAAGACGAAGCCTATGCTGACGGCCCGGGGCCGATCGGCCTTAAAATGCAGACAATTGATGCCGCCATGGCCCGGGCGCTTGGCCTCGGTGAGCCGGGAGGAAGTGTTGTTACCGATATCATTCTGGGCTCCGGTGCAGCCCGTGCCGGGTTCCGCCGTGGCGACGTCATCACCACGGTCAATGGCCGTTCGGTCAAGTCGGTGAATGATGTGTTTGATGTGATTTCGACTGAACAGGCAAACAGCCGTGTCGAGACACGTGTTCTGCGCGGCGACTATCGCAAGACACTGAAACCGCGTACGGAGCCCGCAGATCGTGCATGGTTCTGGCAGGAACCTGCTGACGGGAAATTCATGTCCGTTGGCCTGTCGCTGGCATCCCTTTCCGGCGAGGTGCGCCGCAGATACGGACTGCGCTGGGGGATGACTGGTCTCGCCATTACGGATATTGACGCCAATACACCAACTGCCGATGCCGGTTTGCAGCCGGGTGATGTGATTCTGCAAATTAACCAGCAGCCGGTTACAACGCCGGCGGAATTCGAGGCTGCTGTGAAAGCGGCAATCAGCGAGAGGCGGAAGCATGTTCTTCTGCTGGTTGAGACAGTTTCCGGTTATTCGCCTCGTGTCCTGCCTCTTTCCGACAAGGAAACCTGAGTCTCCCATTTGACTCCGGGAGTCATTTTTCTGTTTTGGTTTTTGTTCGCAACTGCTTGTGGATAACTGATTAATCAGAGTAGAGTGACCGCCTTGGAGGGTGGGCGATGACAGACGATATCGTATTTAACAGAACGACTTGGTACCCTGCGACGATCATGCATGCGGCGCAGGAGGTAGGGATTCCCCTGTCCCGGCCAGATGCTGTGGACACCATTGATTTCAATATCCGGAATCTCGGGCATGTCCATTTGCGGCGGGAAAAGTCATGGCTGACCGTTCGTTTCTATACGCCGAATGTGCAGCTTGGTGCGATTGACCAGCTTGTCGGGAAGCTGCGCGAGCTGGAAACCCACAATATCACCCAGGTCTGGCTGAATTTCTATTTTAAGGGCTGGGTTGAGGAACGTTTTGACCGTGCCGACCATGGCCCTGGCCTGATGGCAGACATCGTCACCCGTTTGGGACAGGTGATTGATCGCCGTGAGGAAGCCGGTCGTGAGCGGGAATTCAGATTTGAATCTCTCGGCCACGATATTCCGCCAGTTGAATCGCTCCAGCTTGCCAAACGCATCTGGCAGGTTTCTGACGGGCGTCTGTCGCCGGATGTCTTCGAGCGGATGATGCAATCCGGTCTGCTGCGCCGGTCAATTGTCGTGGCGCAGGACGCGGATGCGGCCGTTGATTTTACCTACCGTTACATTGGTCATGGCTTTGACCACTGGTTCGGTGCCGGTTTCTCCATCGATAATATTGGCCGCACCCGTCGTGCTGCTCACCTCGACAAGCGCTACGCCATGGCCGTTGCCGGCGATTATGCCAGCGTGCTGGATGAATGGCGTCCGCGCATCGGCCACATCAACACGTCCTTCGCACGCATTGATGGGGCCGGTGACGACGTTGTTCTAGACTACGACCGCATTCTGCTGCCGTTCCGCCTCGAAAGGCCGCGTCGGAAAACGATCAACGCGGTCTGGTGTTTCTCTGAGACCCGTCGCGAGGGTGTTGCCCTCTAGTTCCGCGACAGCCATGTCGAGATAGGTTTCGAGATCGGAGATCAGTCCGGTCTTGTCGGACCAGATCAGGCGCATTCGCGCCCGTGATGCTTTTTCACAACCATGCCATTTGAAGCCGGCTGCCGTGTTGCGGTACCCGTAGGCGCTGAGCACCCCTTCCGGCAGTTCCGGGCGAACCAGGCTCATCGCATGGTCCGTATTCCAGACACCCAGACAGATGGCGTGGACAATCCGCGTCATCACGGCAGCCAGCCCCCGGCGTCTGAAATCCGGGCGGGTCCACATACCGCCGACATAGGCAACCTGACCGGAGATATAGTCAGGAACCACGGTCAGAAGTTCCACCCTCTCATCGAGGTCGGGATGAATTGTGGCGTAGAAAAATGACAGATCCGCAAGAATCTCTGACAGAGACCCTTTCTCGATGGCGTACCGCCGGCAACCCATGGTTACGGCAGCCTCACCATCGGCATCACGGCCGATGATCCAGAATGTCTGCTCCGGCATCAGCAGATTTGGCATGATCGGTGACCAGCTGTCGCTGTGCCGCCGGTTAATTTCCTGAACCATTTCAAGGTCGGTAGAGATTTCCAGTTTGACGCCCCGTTGTTCTGCAACCGCGTCGATGGCAAAGATTGAGCGGGCCAGCAACATCTGCGGACCGTGATGCATGGTGATCTGATTTGGTAGTCTCATGGCTTTTTACCCTTTCCCAAGCCGTTTCAAGACCGACAAAATATCACGTTGACGCGCCGGATAATGCAGGGAACATGGGGATAATTATTTTGTGATCGAATTTCAGAAGATACAATTAGTAGGGGAATGACTGAATGGCGGCTTTCGGGATCATGGTCGCCTGTTCGATCGTCTATGCATTCATCCCGATTATGGCGAAGGCCTCACGTCCCTGTCCGCCCTTCCTGCTGGTCGGGCTGGCTTCGGCGTTCGAAGCAGTGCTTTCCGGTCTGATCGCCTGGGGTGGCGGCGACTGGCAGATGCTTGCGGTGACAAGCAATGACACTTTGCTGGCGATTCTGGCGGGGGCCTGCGTATCGGTTGCCGGCGCCTATCTGGTCATCCGCGGTTACGACTATATGCCGATCTGGCGGCACCAGCTGTTCATTCTGATCAAACCTCTGATCGCCGGATTCGCGGCCTGGATATGGTTCGGGGAAATGGTGGGCTGGACGGCGGCCCCGGCTTTTGCGCTGATGGCGGCGGGCTTGCTGATTGCCTTTAATGGCTGGGGAAAGGGCAGCTGGCACGGGGCGCATATTCTTGTCGCCGCTTCAGCCTTCTATGCCCTGTTGCCGATTTGCCTGAAGATCGCGGTCGATGTCGTGCCGTCATTTGTCATCGTCAGCCTGCTGTCTGCGGGCATTTCGGTTCTGTCACTGCTGCTGAGCGTGGCGTTTGAACGCAACCGCTGGCTCGGTTCATGGAAAAGCCGGTTTCTCTGGCAATTGCCGATGCTGGGTATCACCAATGCAGGTGCCGTCTGGCTTAGTCTGAAGGGGCTGGAACTGCTGCCTGTCTGGCAACATCAGATGATTTTGCTGACCAAGCCGGTGATCGCGGCCCTGATCGCCCGGGTGGTGTTTACCGAACCCCTGACCCGGCGCTATATCCCGGCCTTTCTGCTGATGGCAACGGGTGCCTCGGTTCTGATCATCTTCCACTGACCCCGGTCAGCAACCGGGGCCAGTGAAGATCAGACGGCTTCTCAGCAATCAGCCGAAAGCCTGCAGGCCGGTCTGGGCGCGGCCCAGAATGAGGGCATGCACGTCATGGGTGCCTTCATAGGTGTTCACTGTTTCCAGATTCACCATATGACGCATGACATGGAATTCATCGGCGATGCCGTTGCCGCCATGCATGTCACGGGCGAGGCGGGCAATATCCAGTGCCTTGCCGCAGTTGTTGCGCTTCATCAGCGAGATGACTTCCGGTGCCATCGTACCGGCATCGGCCATGCGGCCCAGTTGCAGGGCACCCTGCAGACCGAGTGAAATTTCGGTCTGCATATCGGCCAGTTTTTTCTGGATCAGCTGGGTTGCAGCCAGCGGACGGCCGAACATCTTGCGGTCCAGCGTGTACTGGCGGGCGGCATGCCAGCAGAATTCAGCGGCACCCATGGCACCCCAGGCAATGCCGAACCGTGCCTTGTTCAGACAGCCGAACGGGCCTTTCAGACCCTGCACATTCGGCAGCAGGTTTTCTTCAGGCACCTGCACATTATCCATGACGATCTCGCCGGTGATCGAGGCCCGCAGGCTCAGCTTGCCTTCGATCTTCGGGGCGGAGAGGCCCTTCATGCCTTTTTCCAGCACGAAACCGCGAATGACCTCGTCGTCGGTTTTTGCCCAGACCACGAACACATCTGCGACCGGTGAATTGGAAATCCACATCTTCGAGCCGGACAGGGAATAGCCGCCATCGACCTTTTTAGCGCGGGTTTTCATGCCGGCCGGGTCGGAACCGGCATCCGGCTCGGTCAGGCCAAAGCAGCCGATCCATTCGCCGGTTGCCAGTTTCGGCAGATATTTCCGGCGCTGTTCTTCGGTGCCATAAGAATAGATCGGATGCATGACCAGTGAGCTCTGGACACTCATCGCCGAACGATAACCGGAATCGACACGCTCGACTTCACGGGCAACCAGTCCGTAGCAGACATGATTGACGCCGGCGCAGCCATATTCCTCGGGGATGGTCATGCCAAGCAGGCCAAGCGCCCCCATCTCCCGCATGATTTCAGGATCGAAGGTTTCATTGCGGTAGGCTTCGAGAACACGCGGCTGCAACTGCTCCTGAGCATAATCCCGGGCGGTGTCGCGTACCATCCGCTCGTCTTCAGTCAGCTGGTCTTCCAGCAGAAAAGGGTCTTCCCAGTTGAAGTGGGCTCTGGTGCTTGCCGGCGTTTTGCCGGCTGCGGCTTCGGCGGTCATGGTCGTCTCCATTCCAGGGTGCGTCACATTTCTATTGTTATATAATTATATCAATTCGCCGGGGAAGGACAATCTGACGAGGCCTGCAGGGCGCCCGAATTTTATGCAATATCCCCGATTACCCGAAGATTGATGATGTCAGGCAAGGCTGATGTCAAAGAATCTTCACGGGTTAAACGGCGCTTTTCTCCGGCAAATTTGTGCGTCGCACACAAGCTATCACAGGAAAATTGTGCGTTGCATCTAATTTCTGGCTGAGGAAGGAACTGGAGCGGGTGAAGGGAATCGAACCCTCGTCACTTGCTTGGGAAGCAAAAGCTCTACCATTGAGCTACACCCGCGTTAACGATGCTTATAATCCAGCGCAGCGGGCACGGCAACTCGGCTCGGGCTGGACAGGGCGGAGGAGGAATGTCCCGCCCCGGTTCCGGTTGGACCGCACTTTCTGATTAGCTACACTCGAACAGCTCCGCCGGACCATCGCGAATACGTTCCGGTTGGACCGCACTTTCTGATTAGCTACACTAGGGAGGCAGGCGGATCGATGGCCTCAAGGTTCCGGTTGGACCGCACTTTCTGATTAGCTACACTATTGCCGTCTCCATTGTCGCCTGATTAACGTTCCGGTTGGACCGCACTTTCTGATTAGCTACACTTGACGCGGTATGCTCTGACCAGTCGCGCTGTTCCGGTTGGACCGCACTTTCTGATTAGCTACACTCTTCAGGTTGCCGGCATCGAGACGCCAGAAGTTCCGGTTGGACCGCACTTTCTGATTAGCTACACTCCTGGCAGCAATCCCTATGGGATGCGTCTAGTTCCGGTTGGACCGCACTTTCTGATTAGCTACACTCGCAACGCGCGGAACCAGCATGTCTGACCGGTTCCGGTTGGACCGCACTTTCTGATTAGCTACACTGATAGAAAATCCATCGTCGTTCCTCCTTACAGTTCCGGTTGGACCGCACTTTCTGATTAGCTACACTATTTCTGACAAGATCGCCTGCCTTTCCAGCGTTCCGGTTGGACCGCACTTTCTGATTAGCTACACTCCTTCGCGCCAGATGGTTTCCGCACGCAAAGTTCCGGTTGGACCGCACTTTCTGATTAGCTACACTCGAACAGCTCCGCCGGACCATCGCGAATACGTTCCGGTTGGACCGCACTTTCTGATTAGCTACACTACTTTCATCTTCCATCCAATAGAGCCGCCGGTTCCGGTTGGACCGCACTTTCTGATTAGCTACACTGAAATCCGGGCGGTTTACCAAGGGTAGCCGGTTCCGGTTGGACCGCACTTTCTGATTAGCTACACTCCTGCGCGATGCCGCAATGGCAATGGACCGGTTCCGGTTGGACCGCACTTTCTGATTAGCTACACTAGACGCTCGATGCGTTCGATGAAGGATTGCGTTCCGGTTGGACCGCACTTTCTGATTAGCTACACTGATGACTGCGATACATATGGTAGGCAACCCGTTCCGGTTGGACCGCACTTTCTGATTAGCTACACTGACACGGCTTTCCTTGTCCGCCTGTTCATCGTTCCGGTTGGACCGCACTTTCTGATTAGCTACACTACCGCTTGCGGCAGATGTAACAGCGGTTCAGTTCCGGTTGGACCGCACTTTCTGATTAGCTACACTTCGAGAAGGATGGCGCGCCAGTGGGATTCGTTCCGGTTGGACCGCACTTTCTGATTAGCTACACTAACGAATTGAGATCAAAGCCGTATGTCTACGTTCCGGTTGGACCGCACTTTCTGATTAGCTACACTCCGAAGTCCAGATGGCTGACCTTGAGCAGAGTTCCGGTTGGACCGCACTTTCTGATTAGCTACACTACGGGCCGAAAGTTTCGCCGCCGCCATCCGGTTCCGGTTGGACCGCACTTTCTGATTAGCTACACTTCAGGACTTGTTCGTCCGCCGTCTGGCATTGTTCCGGTTGGACCGCACTTTCTGATTAGCTACACTCAAGCCCTGTTGATAGTTGAGATCGGCACGGTTCCGGTTGGACCGCACTTTCTGATTAGCTACACTCCGGTCCATGCTGGATGGATACACCAGCCCGTTCCGGTTGGACCGCACTTTCTGATTAGCTACACTGTCTATCGCGCTTTTGATAGTGACCATGGAGTTCCGGTTGGACCGCACTTTCTGATTAGCTACACTGTAATGCCGGGTATGTGGTAGTGCCGAAAGGTTCCGGTTGGACCGCACTTTCTGATTAGCTACACTCGGAAACCCGTTGTGCACGCGCACGTGAGAGTTCCGGTTGGACCGCACTTTCTGATTAGCTACACTCCATCGCGCTGTCGGGCGAATGCCTGATCCGTTCCGGTTGGACCGCACTTTCTGATTAGCTACACTTGACAAGACCCAGCAGACAACGACGACCGAGTTCCGGTTGGACCGCACTTTCTGATTAGCTACACTCCGTTATTACGTGGATGCTTCCCCCGAACTGTTCCGGTTGGACCGCACTTTCTGATTAGCTACACTATTAATCGATACATGCGTGTCTGCTTTCCAGTTCCGGTTGGACCGCACTTTCTGATTAGCTACACTGTTCCCCGGCTTCTATGCCGACCTATCCGAGTTCCGGTTGGACCGCACTTTCTGATTAGCTACACTAGCATATGAAACTTACGTTTCATCAGGAGAGTTCCGGTTGGACCGCACTTTCTGATTAGCTACACTTTCACGACCACGGCAACCGCTGCGCAGTCAGTTCCGGTTGGACCGCACTTTCTGATTAGCTACACTGGCATCGGTTGCCCGGCCTTCGCCCTGCGCGTTCCGGTTGGACCGCACTTTCTGATTAGCTACACTGATGGACCTGATACGGGTGGAATGGGGCCGGTTCCGGTTGGACCGCACTTTCTGATTAGCTACACTACTTGAACAGCAGGACCGTCTGATTGCCGAGTTCCGGTTGGACCGCACTTTCTGATTAGCTACACTCCGGTCCATGCTGGATGGATACACCAGCCCGTTCCGGTTGGACCGCACTTTCTGATTAGCTACACTTTGGAACTTAACACCAACCTTTTGCACACAGTTCCGGTTGGACCGCACTTTCTGATTAGCTACACTCGACCTTGGCCCTTACCATGACGCCCACAGTTCCGGTTGGACCGCACTTTCTGATTAGCTACACTATAATGGCGGATAATGCTCTGATTTTAAAAGCATTATCCGCCATTAAACTTTTCGGAAACGGGTCAATTTGCATCAAAACAGCACATACTGGCTCGGGTTTTCGGGACTGGTTTTCTGTCCGCGGCCTCTGAAACTGATGATATTCTCGTACTGTTTGTCGGTAAATTGAAGAATATCTATTTTACCTTTTTCGGGAACTTGTTGCTCAATTCGCCTGACCAGAGCCTCTACGGCCTCTTTTCCTGATGTGTGGCGGACATAGACAGAAAACTGTGCCTGTTCGAATCCTTCATCAAGAAGATAGTTTCTAAACCTTGTATAGGCCTTCCGTTCGGATGGCTCGGTTACCGGGAGGTCGAAGAATACCATAATCCACAATAGTCGAAATCCACTGAGATGACTCACGTCGAGGCAAGGTCCATCGGTAACGGTTCTCCGGGAAGATCAAGTTTACGAACTTCGCCGGTAAAAACCCGGGCCAATGAGAGGGCCATGGCATCAAGGCAGGTCTGCAACGGCCGGACTCCTTTCGGACCTGCCAGGTCCCGGGTCAGAACGGCTGCAAGTGTGGCTTTCATTGCCGGACTGAGTTCATCCGTTTCACCCTCATCCATCAGCCGGGCGACTTGGAAATCGACATAAGGCCGGAACGGTTCCATCAGATCGTCGGCCAGCCGTAACGCCGTGCCCCGGCTTTCGTGATGCAGCGAAAGCGATGGATGCAGACCGGCCGCCAGAATTGAACGTGCTGTTGCTGATCGTAGCACTGTATATCCGTAATTCAGGCGGGCGTTAATACCTCCTGACGATCGTTCACGACGAAAACCGGCTCCCATCAGCATCGGCCAGTAGTATCTTGCTGCCTGCCCCTCAATATTCCCGGGATCTCCCGACCGGACAGCCCGTTCCATTTGTCGCAGCCTGTTACTTCGAACACCCCGGAGATCGAGTATTCCCGCCTGGGTTCGGATTTTTGCCCGGACGACCTCACGCCAAAGCCGTTTGCGAACCGGCAGGCTTGCCTCTGCCTGTGCCTGCATTCGTTTACCCTGTTCGAAGTGACCGTCGATCGGCCATATAACGGCGTCCGGCTGCTGATCAGACCCGCAGATGACGACCGGGAGAGACCGCTCAGCAAATGCCGAGCAAACCGCCACAGACAGGCTGGTGCCATGGCCTCTTATGATCAGAGCGCCGATATCACCGAGCGCAACCCGTCCTATCTCCCCGTCCGCAGAGCTGACGACGAGGAAGCCTCTGTGCAGGTTCAGCCGGGCATCTTCCCGGGTTATTTCGACAACACGATGGTTCACTGTCCGGGTTGCTTCCGAAACAGCCGCCCGGCCGGACTGACAGTGACCCGCACGGCCCCGAGTTTTTGCAGCGACGAAGGGGAAAATGTGAGATATCGGAAGGAATCTTCCTTGTCTGCATTTCGTGCTTTCAGGCTGCCCGCCTCTGTATGACCGGCGAGAGTGATCTTGCCAGGCGATATTTGCGCAATACGCATGACCTGTCGGCTGCCCTCGTGTTCCAGTTCCAGCATGTCATTTACCCGAATCCTCATGACCAGGTTATGGCCATCGGGGCCGGTCCCGGAATGCGGATCAAAGTCTTTCTGATTAGCGTCAAACCGGTTGATAACAATCCCGGTCCACCTGCCTTTCTGATCTTCGAACAGGTCGTAGCAATAGTTTCCATCGCCCTTATAGGCCTTGAAGGGTGTAGCCCGGCCATTGCCGATCGGGATGACCCTGAGCTTTTCAACAACGCGAACCCGGCGCACAGGCGGATGCAGCGTCTCTCCCGCTGCGCTGAGCACATCGCCAAGATTCTTGTCTGTCGCTGTTTCAGCAACATTCTGAAAAAATGACCTGAGTTCCGGGTCCCGGATCCGCTCGATATCCGACGCTTTATGAATGTCAGAAACTGCTACCCGGCGAACAACTTCCTGTGCCTCTCCGGCCGGAGCCTGCGGGTCAAGAATTCCATAGGCAGTGTCATTGTGCAGCGGCCCCTGAACGCCATGGTCAGGTTTGTGAGAGACGACAAGTCGCTCCAGCTGGTGAACAACCGCGTCCCGGAAATCCTCCCAGGGTTCGTCCAGACCGGGAAGCAGCCTTACACCTGAAGCAGTTTCCTGCTTCGCGGCAAGTTCGGAGACCTTCTTCATCATCGACCGGTCACAAAGGCCGACGACAAGGGCATCAACAGCATGGTGACGATGGTCAAGCCGGTTCTTCCCGGTCCCGGATGCTGCGCTGTTATGCCCGGGCAGGACAGAGTCCAGTCCAAGCGCCCAGCGCAGGTCGGATGTCAGTCGCCCGGTGTTCACCCATGTATCGGCACCGGTTTTTTCAAGATATCCTTTTGTCAGTCGGGCAATATAGCGGGTGTCATTAAGCTGCCGGTTCAGAAAATCTCTCTCCCCGGTGTTATACCGGTCCATCGCATCCGGTGAGAATCGCCAAAACTTGTTTTCCGGTAAACTTGCTGCGCGGTTCAGAATATCCGCCCATTCCGGTGATCCGCCAAAGGCTTCATGTGGTGTTTTGTTGGTCTTTATCCGGTTCGCCTGCCGCATGCACAGAACCTTGTTGCCAATACTGTCATCCAGCGTCCGGGAAAACGGCAGTAAATGCTCGATTTCGACCTCGGACGAGAACAGCCGTTCAATGGATATCTGTTCACCGGTAAATACACATCGACGGTCCATCACATTGTCCTGATTCAGCTCTTCCCAGAGCCGCAGGCGCAGCCTGTTTTCGTAGGATCTGGGGATACCCAGGCGGTCAAGCTCCTTGTCCCGGCTCTGATTTGCCTCCCGGTTTTCCCGCTGCTGTTTTTCAAGATCACGGCGCCCCTGCGCTGACAACGGGAGATCCCGGGCCAGTTCAACGACAATCTGTGACGGTGTCCCGTAAATCGAAATGAGATCATTGACGACCTTGCGAATTTCATTCAGGGCGACATGAACTGTCGGGTTCGCGATTTTCCCCAGCCGCTTTTCTTCCGGGTCGGTCGGGTTTCCGCTCCCGAAGGCCACTTCCCGCTGCAGGATTTTACCGTAGTAAGGCAACCCGTCCGGATACACTTCACCATCCCTGAAATCGGAATGATGAAAACCCGCAGCCAGTGCAGCCTTGTCAAAACTGAGAACTGACGCCTCAAGATGTGGTGTAAGCCGGGCTGTGACCTCCCGGCAGAACGCCCCATGCCCTGCGGGCAGTGTTACCCGGGAGATGGCGTCCGCACGGTCGGGGGCCAGTGAATATTCCTTCTGCAGCCACTCAACGAGAGCTGTCTCGTTCTGCTCTTCGAGCAGCCGTTCGACGATGCGATCCTGTTCCGTTGCGGACAGATCCCGCCATGACTTGTCCCACAGATTTTTTGAAGACAGGCGGGCCGCCGTCTGATCTCCGTCAAGATGTTGGCGGCTTGCCGATTCAAGATTGAACCTGGCATCCTGTGGCAATCTGAGCGCTTTCCGTATGCCGTCAAAAGTCTGCTTTTTTGTCCTGAGCAGTAACTGGAGCACCTGATCCCTTTCTTCAAGAGTCAGGGAACGTAAGGACTTCCCGGGTTCAATTATGCCGAGATGGTTCAGTTCCTGCAGGATTCTCAGTCGCTGAACACTCGGCAGAGCCCGTGGTGCTCTTGGCTGGTCCGGATCAAAGGTGCATCGTCCGACCGGTTGCGGTTTTAGCGGCCATTGAAATGCAAGCGTCTCCCGTAATGACTCCTTAGCTTCCGGGGTCAGGACTTCAGGGTGCCATTTCTGCTGGACCTGCCACAACAGGTCAAACTCCTCCAGTATCATCTCCCTGGTCGGATAGAAGTCATAGAACGCTTTTGCACCTTTGCCTCTTAATCGCACCCGGGCCTGTGGCATCGGCTTTCTCTCGCCGGCTTTATGGCACTCGTTATCGATGAGTGTCTGAAGGCGTGGTTTGCCGAGCCATTCACCCAGAGTACGGCAGTTCTCCTCCTTCAGCGTCTGACGGGTTCTGTCAGAAGCATCCCTGATCTTGCCGCCTTCCTGATCCCCGCCATCCGTTTTCCGGTTTGATTTGAAACCCCGGCGTTTGAGATGCCAGAGTGCGCGCCCAAACGCATGCAGGTCGAGCTTCTCATCCAGACCTTTTAGCCTCAGTATATAAGGATCAAGTTGCAGGATGCAGGGCCGGTCTTCGTCTGGCAAAAGACCATATCGCCGGAGCTCACCCAGATACCGGGCGTTCCGGTTTTTTGCCCTGTCGCGGTTGCGTCGCATGCCGCGGGGGGTTCTTCGCATGGCGGCAAGTGACTGAAGGTCCTTCGGGTTGCGACCGTCTGTAAATATCCGGACACCAAGATCGAGAATTTTGACCGGCTTCAGGATCTCCTGAGTCTGATCAAGTTCCAGGACAGAAAAACCGATCGAATTGGTTCCAACATCTATGCCCAGCCGCCACATCATAAATCTCCATTCTTCAGAAAATTATTATTGTGCACAATCCGATCGGGTTGTACTATCTAAAATAGAGTTGTAGCTAACTCGAAAGTGCGGTCTTTCCGGTAACAAGGTTTAGACCACAAAATGAAGAAGGCGGGCCAATGGTCCGCCTTCTGCCTTTCTGGTTTCCGCGCTGGCAAAATTGCTGCGGTACCGGTTTTTCTGAAGTCGAACCACATCCCCAATTGTCTGCTGCATGCCGTTGACCCACTTCCCGAGCAGGGGCAACTCGCCCGAGGCTGGACAGGGCGGAGGGGGGGAATTAAGTGTTTGGCCTTCTGAGTGAGAGCAAACAAGGCAGAAAATGGCGGACTACAGCGAAACCACGGAGAATATCACGGTAACGGTTGAGCCGTTTTATCTCGATGAGCAGTCCGAGCCTTCAGATGATCATTATCTCTGGGCCTATCGTGTGGTTATCAGCAACAATGGTAATGAAGTGGTTCAGTTGCTGAACCGGCACTGGAAAATCACCGATGCCGGCGGCCGGATGGAGGAAGTGCGCGGTCCCGGTGTGATTGGTGAACAGCCGGTGCTGTCTCCGGGGGAGAGTTTTGAATATACCAGCGGCTGCCCGCTTTCGACGCCGTCCGGGTTCATGGTTGGCACTTATGAAATGAAGCGCGAGAACGGTGACCTGTTCGACATTGCGATTCCGGCTTTTTCCCTCGACAGTCCGCACAGTCACCCGGTCATTCACTGATCCTGCGGGTAAATCCGCACTTGCAAGCAGGTCGGCTGATCCACATTTCAGAGGTTCGGTCGCAGATGAGAGGATTTCAACGTGAACGCAATCGATAAGCTGGCCCCGGCACTTGGTGGCAAGGAAGGTCGTCCAAGCCGTGAGGATGCAGAGGCCGCCGTCCGTACCCTGATCAGGTGGAGCGGTGACGACCCTGACCGTGAAGGGCTGCTGGATACGCCGAACCGCGTGGTCCGTGCCTATGAGGAATTCTTCGCCGGTTATGAGCAGGATCCGGTTGAAATCCTGAGCCGCACCTTTGAAGAGACCGATGGCTATGATGAAATCGTGGCCCTGCGGGATGTGCGGCTGGAAAGCCATTGCGAGCATCATATGGTGCCGATCATCGGCAAGATTCATATTGCCTATCTGCCGCGCAAGCGTGTGGTCGGCATTTCCAAGCTGGCGCGTGTTGTCGACATGTATGCCAAACGGCTGCAGATTCAGGAGAAGCTGACAGCGCAGATTGCCAATTGCATTCAGGATGTGCTGGAACCGGAAGGGGTGGCCGTTGTCGTTGAGGCCCAGCATCAGTGCATGACAACCCGTGGTGTTCACAAGCCCGGGGTGACCATGGTGACGAGCCGTCTTCTCGGCGCTTTCCGCGATAATGCGGAGAGCCGGAAAGAGGTTCTGACCATTCTGGGTGTCGGTGCCCGCTAGGGAATTTGACCGGCGTGCTGGACAGCGCCGCCTTTTAGCCTGACTCTGCGCGCAACGGACAGCCGGGGCGCTCGGAGACTTTTTTGCCGGACTTTCGACCTATACTCTTTGTTATCGGACTGCTGATGGCGACACTGGCCATCGGTATGTGCCTGCCTGCCATCATCGACATTATTCGCGGTGACGATGACTGGAAGGCATTTGCCGCGTCCGCGGCGGGCACGTTCTTTATCGGTATCAGTCTGATCCTGACCTGTCGCGGCGAGGATATGCGCCTGACCATCCGGCAGGCCTTTCTGCTGACCAGCCTCAGCTGGGTGGTGCTGACCACCTTTGCCGCCCTGCCTTTCACTTTCTCGAAGCTGGAAATGTCCTATACGGACTCCTTCTTCGAGGCGATGTCAGGCATCACCACCACCGGTGCCACGGTGATCACCGGCCTCGATTTTGCGCCGCCGGGCATTCTGCTGTGGCGCGCTGTCCTGCAATGGCTTGGCGGCATCGGAATCATCGTCATGGCGATTGCGGTTCTGCCGATGCTGCGAGTTGGTGGTATGCAGCTGTTCCGGATGGAAAGCTCCGACCAGTCCGAGAAAGTTTTGCCACGGGCCGCACAGATCGCCAGTTCAATTGGCCTGATCTATGTCGGTCTGACACTGGTCTGGGCCGTCATGCTGTGGTTTGCCGGTATGGGCAAGCTGGAGGCCGTGGCCCACGCGATGACCACCATCGCGACGGCCGGGTTCTCGACGGCGGATGCGTCGATCGGTCATTTCGACAGCGCCGCCATCGACTGGATCATTACCTTCGGCATGATCGCCAGTGCGCTGCCTTTTGTGCTTTATCTGCAGGCCTTCCGGGGACAGCCCCTGGCCCTGCTGCGGGATACACAGGTCCGCTGGTTCTTCAGCATAGTTGGCGCTGTGATTGCGGCTCTTGTGGTCTGGCAGACCTTTGCAAATGGCGAGCCCTGGTATGACGCACTGCGTTATGTCTCGTTCAATGTGGTGTCGGTGATGACCGGGACCGGCTATGCGACGGCGGATTACGACCAGTGGGGAACCTTTGCGCTGGTGATGTTCTTTGTCGTCATGTTCATCGGCGGCTGTGCCGGGTCGACGACCTGCGGCATCAAGATTTTCCGGTTTCAGGTTCTCTATGCCATGGCGGCGGCGCAGATGAAGACGTTGCTGCAGCCGCATGGTGTTTTCATACCTTATTATAACCGCCGGCCGATTTCCGAGACGGTGGGCCTGTCCGTGCTGACCTTCTTCTTTACCTTCGTCTTTTGTTTTGGGGTGCTGGCGATGGGGCTGGGGCTGGCCGGCCTCGACTTCCTGACGGCGGTTTCCGGCGCGGCGACTGCGATCTCCAATGTCGGTCCGGGCCTTGGCCCGATTATCGGTCCGTCGGGTAATTTTGCGACCCTGCCGGACAGTGCGAAATGGATGCTCAGCGCGGGCATGCTGATCGGGCGTCTGGAAGTGCTGACCGTATTGATTCTGCTGACCCCGGCTTTCTGGAAAGAATGATGGACGGACCCCGCTATACCCCGCGTGAGATGATTGCGAAGCTGGTCTCCTTCGATACCACGTCGTCGCGTTCCAACCTGCCGCTGATTGATTTTGTCCGCGACTATCTCGCTGCCTGGGGCGTCGAAAGCTACGCGGTGCCGAATGACGAGGGCACCAAGGCCAATCTGTATGCGGCTTTCGGTCCGCTGACGGAGGGCGGCGTGGTGCTCTCCGGTCACACGGATGTGGTGCCGGTCGAAGGCCAGCCCTGGGTCACCGACCCCTGGGAAGTGGTGGAGAAGGACGGCCGCCTGTTCGGTCGAGGTACGGCAGATATGAAAAGCTTTTCGGCAATCGTTCTGTCCCGTCTGCCGGAGCTTGTGTCACGCCCCCTGAAACGCCCGATCTATCTTGCCTTGTCCTATGACGAGGAAGTCGGTTGTTTTGGAGCACCCCGGATGATCCGTGAACTGGTGGACCGTTTTCCGAAACCGGCCCTCTGTATCGTCGGCGAGCCGAGCATGATGGGCGTGGTCGATGCCCATAAGAGCATTTCAAGTTTTCGCACGACGGTGACCGGTTTTGAGGCGCATTCCGCCCATACGGACAAGGGTGTGAACGCGGTCGCGATTGCCGCCCGGCTTGTCAGTTTTCTGCATGACATCGCCGATGAATTCCGCAGCCAGGGCCCCTTCAATGAACGGTTCGACCCGGCTTATACAACGATGGGTGTGAATGTTATCTCCGGCGGCACGGCGAATAACATCGTTGCCCGGGAATGCAGCTTCAACTGGGACTGCCGGACCATTCCGGGGCAGAGTTCCGCTGACATTCTGGCGCGCCTTGAAGGCCGCGCTGCAGAGATGCTGCCGGCCATGCGGTCCGTTTTCCCGGAGGCTGATATACAGACCGTGCAACTGGCCTCGGTTCCCGGCCTGATGCCGGAAAGCCCGTCACCGGCGGCAGAACTGGTCCACCGGCTGACCGGGCGCAATGCCACGACCACGGTCTCCTATGCGTCAGAGGGCGGACAGTTTCAGGAAGCCGGTCTGTCGACGGTAATCTGCGGACCGGGCAGCATTCTGCAGGCGCATCAGCCCAACGAATTTATCGACCTGACGGAAATCGAAGCCTGCAACGCCTTCATCGGCAAGCTGATGGACTGGGCAGAGGGCTGACCTTCAGCCCTCTGATCTTCAGCCCCGTTCCTCGACCCGGCTGAGGATGCCCGTCAGGGTTTCGACGAAGGCATCCGTCGCTTCATACATCACCCAGTGACCGGCTTTCGGGATGACATGGAATTCTGCATCCGGCTGAACCCGGCGCAGCATGTCCCGGCGCATATCGATGCGCGGGATGGCCGTTGCATCCAGTGCGCCCCAGATTCCGGCAATCGGTGCGATGATGTCCGGCAGCTTCCGGGCCAGCGTGTCCGTGCCGGAAATGGGCCGGCTTTTTGTGCGGGCGCGTCCGGTGTTGGTGACCTGCATATGCATGGCCAGCTCATCAATGGCATCCGGGTCGGCCAGCATCAGCTCGGCCAGATTGTGACGGTGGACATCCAGCTTCTGCTGCTCTGTCATATGACGTCGGCGCGGCCGCAGGTCGATTCCGGCAACACGCGGCAGCCCGAGGCCACCGGCGCCGATCATCGTATAGGAGCGGGCACGCTCTCCCAGAAAGGCAGCAGAGTAGCCGGACAGAATTGATCCGAAAGAGAACCCGGCGATATGTGGTCGCTCACCCGGTTCCAGAATCTGATTGAGGCCGGTGACGCAGACTTGCGCCAGCCCTTCAGCTGTATGTGGTTCCGGCGGAACTTCTGAATCACCCATGCCGGGCAGGTCCGGAACCAGCAGCCGGTAACGCTTTGACAGGGGCTCGATACAGCGAACCCAGTGTATCCAGCTGCCATAGCCGCCATGCATCAGCACCAGCGGATCACCCTTCCCCCAGCTGCGCCAGACCATATGTCCGTCACCGCAGGGCGTGTGAAGATGTGAAGCTGTACCGTCGAGGTCGTCGAGAATTTTCAAAGGATCAGTGCTCATTCCATGGCGATATGCTAAAGACCGGACAAAATCAAGTGGACCATGAAAACAAGATGTTATTCGATGGCCACCTGATCTTCGGTAACTGCTGTTTTTTCAATGGGAGAGTAACGTGAGCGAATCATCAAAAAAGGTTGGGTTTGTCGGCATTGGCAACATGGGCGGGCATATGGCCGCCAATCTGGTGAAGGCGGGGCACAGTGTTTGCGTTACCGACGCCAGTGAAAAAGTTGTCAGCGAGTTTCTGGACCGTTGCCCGACCGCAACGAAGGCCGCCAGCCTGAAAGACCTTGCGGCGCAGTCTGAAATTATCATCACCATGCTGCCGCAGATCGATATCGTGAAGTCGGTTCTGTTTGGTGATGGCGGTGATTCGCTGATTGCCGGATTCGCGCCGGGCAAGCTGCTGATCGACATGTCCTCATCCGACCCGATGAAAACCCGCGACCTGCAGGCCGATCTCGCCGGGCGCGGGTTTGATTTCATCGATGCCCCGGTATCCGGCGGTATCAAGGGCGCAGAAGCCGGTTCGCTGGCAATCATGACCGGCGGGTCGGCTGATCTGGTCGACCGGGCCGAGTCCGTTCTGCAGGCGATGGGTGCCAATGTGTACCGTTGTGGCGGTCCGGGTGCCGGACAGGCGACCAAGGCACTGAACAATCTTGTCAATGCTGTCGGCATGGTCGCCACGATCGAGACGCTGCTGATGGGCAAGGAATTCGGCCTCGATCTGGATAATTTCACGGATGTGGTGAATGCCTCGACAGGCCGTAACGGTACGACCGAGCGCAAGGTGAAGCAGTTCTTCCTGCCCCATACCTTCAATTCCGGGTTCTCCATGGACCTGATGGTTAAGGATATCACCACGGCGATGCGGATCGGTGAAGATGCGGGGCTGCCCAATAGTGTCCTGACCACGGGCGTGAAAGCCTGGCTGGAGGCTCAGAAAGACCTGGGTGCCGGCCATGATCATTGTGAAATCTCTGCCTGGATGGAAAAAATCTCGGGCCGGACGCTTTAAGCGGGTCAGAGCATTTATCCGCAACATGTCATCCCGGCAGCGACCTGTCGTTTGACGGGATGACATGATGTGGTTGTCTGGAGGGGCAGGTGTTTTGACTGGCTTATGTGATGAAGCACTGTCCCCGGTCGTGAAGATCAGGCTGATTTGCCGTGACCCCGAATAGTTTTCCACAGGCTATGCCCCGTTTTCGGTCGATTCTCCGGGGAGGGCGGGTATAAAGGCCGCGACTTTCAGCCCTTCAGGAGCTTTACCTATGCCCGATTCTTCGTCCGCGGCTACCGCGACCCACGAAGAGATGGCGAATGCCATCCGTTTTCTTGCTGCCGACGCTGTTCAGAAAGCCAATTCTGGTCATCCGGGAATGCCGATGGGCATGGCGGATGTGGCGACGGTTCTGTTCAAGGATTTCATGAAGTTTGATCCGACGGCTCCGAACTGGGCTGACCGGGATCGCTTCGTGTTGTCGGCGGGGCACGGCTCGATGCTGCTTTATGCCGTTCTTCACCTGACGGGCTATCCGGATATGACGAAGGCGCAGCTCGAGAATTTCCGCCAGCTTGGCAGCATCACCGCCGGTCATCCGGAATATGGTCATGCAACCGGCATCGAGACGACCACCGGCCCGCTGGGGCAGGGGATCGCAACCTCCGTCGGTATGGCGCTGGCCGAACGCATGATGGCCGCCCGCTTCGGTGACAATCTGGTCGATCATTATACCTATGTCATCGCCGGTGACGGGTGCCTGATGGAGGGCATCAGTCATGAAGCCGTGTCGATGGCCGGGCATCTCGGCCTTGGCCGTCTGATCGTCCTGTTTGATGACAATTCGATTTCCATCGACGGTTCTACCGACCTGTCCGTCTCTGATGATCAGCCTGCCCGGTTCAAGGCATCCGGCTGGCATGTACAGTCCATTGACGGTCATGACCCGGAAGCCATCGCGAAGGCGATCAAGGCGGCGCAGCGTCAGAAGGGCAAGCCGTCGCTGATCTGCTGCAAGACCACCATCGGTTTCGGGGCGCCGACAAAAGCCGGTACTTCCGCAACCCACGGCGCGCCGCTCGGCCCGGATGAAATTGCCGGTGCCCGCAAGGCGCTGAACTGGCCGCATGCACCGTTTGAAATCCCGGCCAGTGTCAAGGAAGCCTGGGAACAGTCCGGCAAGCGCGGCAAGGCAGCCCGCACCGCCTGGGAAAAGAAGCTGGCGAAGGCAGATGCCGGCCTGCGTGATGAATTTGTCCGGGTTTCGACCGGCAAGCTGCATGACGGTTTCAAAGCCGCCGTGAATGCCCACAAGAAGCTGATGTCGGAAACCGCACCGAAGCTGGCGACTCGTGTGGCCTCCCAGAAAGCCATTGAGGCGATCTTCCCGGTGATGCCGGAAATGGCTGGTGGTTCTGCCGATCTGACGGGTTCAAACAATACCAAGGTTGCCGGTCAGAATCCGGTCAGCCGTGACGATTTCTCCGGGGCCTACATCTATTACGGTGTCCGTGAACATGGTATGGCCGCGGCGATGAATGGCATCTCGCTGCATGGTGGTTTCCGTCCCTATGGCGGGACCTTCATGGTCTTTACCGATTACTGCCGTCCCTCGATCCGTCTGTCGGCACTGATGCAGCAGCCGGTTGTCTATGTCATGACCCATGATTCCATCGGACTTGGCGAAGATGGCCCGACCCATCAGCCGGTCGAGCATCTGGCCAGCCTGCGGGCCATGCCGAATGTCATGGTGATGCGTCCCTGCGACGTGGTCGAGACCATGGAATGCTGGGCGCTGGCGCTGGAATCAACGGATGCCCCGTCTGTTCTGGCTCTCACCCGTCAGGGCCTGCCGACCATCCGCACCCTGCACACGGAAGAGAACCTTTCCGGTCGCGGTGCCTATGTGATGTTTGAAGCGGAAGGTGGCCCCCGTGCGGCAACCATTCTGGCAACCGGTTCTGAAGTTGAACTGGCTGTTGCAGCCCGTGCCGAACTGCAGGCTGCGGGTATCCCGACGGCGGTTGTCTCCATGCCCTGTCAGGAACTGTTCGACCGGCAGGACGCAGCCTACAAGGCTTCCGTTCTTGGTGCGCCGGGCAGCCTCCGGGTGTCAGTCGAGGCGGGCATCACCTGGGGCTGGGAGCGTTATCTCGGTGACAATGGTGTCGCGATCGGCATGACCGGCTTCGGCGCCTCTGCGCCTGCAGATCAGCTTTACAAGCATTTCGGCATCACGTCGGATGCCGTGGTGGAAGCGGTGAAGGCACGGGTCTGATGAGCGACTTCAACACCATTGATGATCTGGATGTCAAAGGTAAGACTGTCCTTGTTCGCGCCGATCTGAACGTGCCGATGCAGAATGGGGTTATCTCTGATGACACCCGTATTCGCCGCTTTGTCCCGACGGCGAAAGATCTTGCGGCGGCAGGTGCAAAGGTTGTGATCCTGTCCCATTTCGGCCGGCCCAAGGGCAAGGTTGATCCGGCCAGCTCACTGAAGCCGCTGGCTGGCCCGTTGTCTGAGGCGCTTGGTGCGCCGGTGGCGTTCGGTGACGACTGCATCGGCACACCGGCCCGGGCAGTGATTGGCAATTGTGCACCCGGCGGCTTTGTGCTGCTGGAGAATCTCCGCTTTCATGGCGGCGAGGAAGCCAACGATAACGATTTTGCCGATGCGCTGGCGGAACTCGGTGACATCTTCGTCAATGACGGGTTTTCGGTTTCGCACCGTGCCCATGCTTCTGTCGAAGGCCTCGCCCGGCGGCTGCCGAATGCAGCAGGGCGTCTGATGCAGACGGAACTGGATGCATTGCAGAAGGCGCTGGGTAATCCGGAACGTCCGGTCTGTGCCATCGTCGGTGGTTCCAAGGTTTCGACGAAACTCGATCTGCTGGGCAACCTGGTCGGCCGGGTCGACAAGCTGGTGATCGGCGGCGGCATGGCGAATACCTTTCTGGCCGCACTGGGAACGGATATCGGCAAGTCGCTTTGCGAACATGAAATGCTGGATACGGCCCGCGCCATCATGGGCAAGGCCGATGCGGCGGGATGCGAGATTGTACTGCCGCGTGATGCCGTTGTTGCTGCAACGCTGTCAGAAGGGGTCGAAACCGATGTTGTTGAAGTCGGTGGCGTGCCGTCCGACAAGATGATTCTTGATGTCGGGCCAATGGCTGCAGCATCTCTCTGTGATTTGCTGGAGACCTGCAAGACACTGGTCTGGAACGGCCCGCTCGGTGCGTTCGAGTTCAAACCGTTCGACGAAGGCACCAATGCGGTTGCCCGGAAGGCGGCAGAGCTGACCCGCGACGGCCGCTTGCTCAGCGTTGCCGGTGGGGGCGACACGGTATCTGCACTGGCGACGGCTGGTGTTCAGGAACAGTTCACTTATGTATCATCAGCAGGTGGTGCCTTTCTGGAATGGCTGGAAGGCAAGACGCTTCCGGGTGTCGCCGCGCTGGAAAGGTAATCACGACCGGGAGGGCAGCCCCAAGCGATAGCCCCCCATTTACGAACGGGAGAGAAAAATGGCTTTGATTTCAATGCGTCAGATGCTGGACCACGCAGCCGAACATGGTTACGGCGTGCCAGCCTTCAACATCAACAATATGGAACAGATGCTGTCGATCATGTCGGCGGCCTCCAAAACCGAGTCGCCGGTTATTCTGCAGGCCAGCCGCGGTGCCCGCGCTTACGCCAATGATATTGTGCTGCGCCACCTCATTCAGGCGGCTGTTGAAATGTACCCGGATATCCCGGTCTGCATGCATCAGGATCACGGTAATAATTCCGCCACCTGCTTCTCTGCCATTCAGAACGGCTTCACCTCCGTCATGATGGACGGCTCGCTGGAAGAAGATGGCAAGACCCCGGCTTCCTACGACTATAATGTCGAAGTCACGGCGAAGGTCGCTGAGACCGCGCATCAGGTTGGTGTGTCTGTTGAGGGTGAACTGGGCTGCCTTGGTTCGCTTGAGACCGGCGAAGGCGAGAAGGAAGACGGTCACGGCTTCGAGGGCAAGCTCGACAAGGATATGCTGCTGACCGATCCGGAACAGGCCGCCGATTTCATCAGCCGTACCCATTGCGATGCGCTGGCCGTTGCCATCGGCACCAGCCACGGCGCCTATAAGTTTTCCCGCAAGCCGACCGGCGACATTCTCGCCATGAACGTCATCAAGGCGATTCACGAGAAGCTGCCGGACACGCATCTGGTCATGCATGGCTCTTCTTCCGTACCGCAGGACCTGCAGGACATCATCAACGAGTTTGGTGGTGAAATGCCGCAGACCTATGGTGTGCCGGTTGAGGAAATCGTCGAAGGCATCAAGTTCGGTGTCCGTAAGATCAACATCGACACCGACAACCGGATGGCCATCACCGGCATGTACCGGAAAGTCGCTGCCGAGAAGAAAGCGGAAATCGATCCCCGGGCCTTCAACAAGCCGGCCATCGCCGCGATGGAGAAAGTCTGCATCGCACGGTTTGAATCCTTCAACACCGCCGGTCAGGCCAGCAAGCTGAAAGCCATCCCGCTCTCCGACATGGCCGCCCGCTACGCCTCCGGCTCGCTGGCCCCGTCAGTCAAGCAGTCACAGGCTGCTGCACAGTAAGTACAGGTTACCGTGTTATCCAAAACCCGTTGTTCCGGATCAGTTTCGGGACAACGGGTTTTTTTTATGCCTTTCAGAACTCCTCTGACATCACTGTGAGGATTGCCGGGAAAGATCCTGAAACGAGTTCAGGATGAGGCTGGCAGGGCTGACAACCAAGGCTGGCTGTAAAAGGCCGGGGTCAGATGTCTTGCCCCTTCTCTTTTTCGCTCCTTTTTCCCTCATCCTGAATCCAGTTCAGGATCCCTCACAATTGACACTCCGGCTGTTGTCGGACGTTCCTGAAACGAGTTCAGGGCAGGGAGGGGTAATATGATCTGTGGTTACGCTCAGGTCTTTGCTTTCGGGTGGAAAGCCGGATGATGTGGGCAATGAACGGGAGAATGACGGATGGGTGATATGATGCGGATTGGCGTGTTTGGTCTGGGATCGATGGGCTATGGCGTGGCGCAGTCGCTGCTGCGGGCCGGTCATCAGGTCTGGGGCTTTGATCCGAACCGGGCGCAGGTCGAGAAATTTGTTGGCGAAGGCGGCAAGACGGGTGTCGCGGCGGCGGTGGCTGACGACCTCGATATCGCCGTGCTGGTCGTCCTCAACGCCGACCAGACGCGGATGGTGCTGACCGGTGACGAGGGGCTGATCGGCCGGATGCCGGACGGTGCGGGGATTATCTCCTGCGCAACCGTGTCACCGGACTTTGCCCGCGAGATGGAGGCGGCGGCGGAAGCGGCAGACCTGCATTATCTCGATGCGCCGATATCCGGTGGCTCGGTGAAGGCGGCCGAGGGCAGGCTGTCGGTGATGGCGGCAGGCCGGCCCGCAGCCTTTGCCGCCGTGAAACCGGCACTGGACGCTATGGCGGAGACGATATTCCAGCTGGGTGACAGCGCCGGGCCGGGTTCGGCCATGAAGGCAGTGAACCAGTTGCTGGCCGGTGTGCATATCGCGGCGATGGGTGAAGCCATGACCTTCGGCATGACACAGGGTGTGGACCCGGCGAAGCTTGTCGAGGTGATCAGTCAGTGCGCCGGAACCTCCTGGATGTTCGAGAACCGGGCACCGCATGTGGTCAGGGGCGATTACACGCCCCATTCGGCGATCAATATCTGGCCGAAAGATCTGGGCATCGTGCTGGACATTGCCCGTCAGGCAAAGTTCGGGGCTCCGCTGACCGCGGCCGCCCTGCAACAGTTTCTGGCCGCCGCCGGGTCCGGGCTGGGTGGTGAGGATGATGCCGCCGTGGCCAAGGTCTATGCCCGCAATGCCGGACTGACCCTGCCGGAAGGAGAGAACAAATGAGCTTTCGTTTTTCGGCCAATACCGGGTTCCTGTTCAAGGAGCGCCCGTTCATGGATCGCATCCGTGCGGCGAAAACAGCGGGTTTTGATGCACTGGAATTTCACGACGAGGCGCGGGGTGAAGACCCGGCAGCCCTTGATGATCTGCTGGCAGAGGTGGGTCTGCCGGTTTGCGGGATGAATGTCCGGATGGAGGGTAAGCCGGGCTGTTCTGCCATTCCCGGGCAGGAGGATCAGTTCCGGAAAGATATTGATGAAGCCGCCGGGATTGCCGGGCGCATTGATGCCGGGGCCATTCATGTGCTGGCCGGTGTGGCAGAGGGGGCGGAAGCGCGGGCGACTTATATCAGAAATCTGACTGTCGCGCTGGAGGCAACGGACAGAACGATCCTGATCGAACCGCTTTGTCAGACCGCGATGTCCGGTTATTTCCTTCGCACAGTGGAGCAGGCGGCAGAGATCATCGCAGAGATCGGAAATCCCCGCCTGAAGATCATGTTCGACTGTTTTCATGTCGGGATGGAAGATGGCCCGTCAGAAGTTGCAGACCTGTTCCGCAAACATGCGGGTATTATCGGTCATGTACAGATCGCGTCGATACCGGACCGGGTTGAACCGCTGTCCGGCAACCTGCTCTATCCGAATCTGCTGCCGGCGTTCCAGGCTGCCGGATATCAGGGGGCTTTTGGCTGCGAATATATTCCGGCGGGTGGCGATGATGATGCCGGGCTGGCCCGCCTCCGGCACTCTCTGCTGTAATACCGAGAGGCCGGGGACGTGCCGGTTGGCCGTGGGCGTCAGACCATCGCCGTTACATAACGTGTTTCCAGATAGGCCTGAATGGCTTCGGCGCCGCCTTCGGTACCATAGCCGGAATCCTTGATTCCGCCGAACGGAACTTCCGGGAGGGACAGGCCCATATGGTTGATGGTCAGCATGCCGCTTTCAACTTCCTGACCGAGCCGCTGAATGGTTTCGGCAGATGAGGAGAAAGCATAAGCCGCAAGGCCGAAGGGCAGGCGGTTGGCTTCGGCAATCGCGTCATCATGGCCGGAGAAGCGATTGATGACGGCGACCGGGCCGAACGGCTCGTCATTCATGATCTTGGCGTCTGTCGGTACGTCAGTCAGCACCGTCGGCTGGAAGAAATAGCCCTTGTTGCCGATGCGCTCGCCGCCGGTGGCAAGCTTCGCCCCTCTGCCGGTGGCGTCACTGATCATGTCCTCAATGACGGGGATGCGGCGTTCGTTGGCCAGCGGGCCCATCTCTGTGCCGTCTTCCAGTCCGTTGCCGATCTTTACCTGCTCCATCCGGCTGACGAAGCTGGAAATGAACTCGTCGGCAACCCCGTCCTGTACCAGAAAACGGGTTGGCGAGATGCAGACCTGACCGGCATTGCGGATCTTGAACGGTGCCATGATGTTGATGGCGCTTTTCAGATCAGCGTCATCATAGATGAGAACCGGCGCATGACCGCCCAGCTCCATGGTGGCACGTTTCATATGCTGTCCGGCAAGGGCGGCGAGATGCTTGCCGATGGGGGTCGATCCGGTGAAGGAAATCTTGCGGATGACCGGATGCGGAATCAGATATTCCGAGATTTCGGCAGGCACACCGTAAACAAGGCTGATGACCTCTGCCGGAACGCCCGCATCGGCGAAGGCGCGGATCAGCTCAGCGGGTGAGGCCGGGGTTTCTTCCGGTGCCTTGACGATGATCGAACAGCCGGCTGCCAGCGCGGCAGAGAGCTTGCGGACGATCTGGTTGATCGGGAAGTTCCAGGGGGTGAAGGCGGCGACCGGGCCAACCGGCTGCTTGATCGCCATCTGGGTGACACCGGCGGCGCGGGCGGGGATGATCAGGCCATAGGCGCGGCGGGCTTCTTCGGCAAACCAGTCGATGGTGTCGGCTCCGCGCATGATCTCGCCCACGGAATCGGCCAGCGGCTTGCCCTGTTCGCGGGTCATCAGCCAGCCGATGTCGTCGGCCCGTTCGCGCAGGATATTGGCGGCCTTGCGCATGATCTGGTAACGGTCGAAGGCAGGGGTGGCGCGCCAGATGGCGAAACCTTTCTCCGCCGCCGCAAGCGCCTCGTCCAGGTCCGCCGTGCCCGCCATGGCCAGACGGCCGATTTCTTCCTCGGTCGCCGGATCAATGACCGGCAGCGATTTACCCGCCTTGCCGTCACGCCATGTACCGTTGATGAAAAGCTTTACGTCAGGATAAGTCGGCATAAGAGAACCCTCGTCTGAATGTCAAAAGCACCGGCTGGTAACCGTGTCGCGGGAAAGGCACGGCGAAAGCCATGCGGGCAGCGAAGATACCGCCCGACAGACAGACTTGTCACGGCTTCGGTTCCAGACTGACAGCTTCTGAAGGTGCGGGCCAGATTCGAGCCGGTGTCCCGGATTTGCAGCCCGGTGCATGAATCAATTCTATCACCGGCCAATCAGGTATCTGAGCCAAGGTGGTACGCAACCTTCCACATAACAACAGCTATGCAGGCGCCTGCAAAGCTGCTCACCTGATCTGCGATTTCCCAGGTCACTTGGCTCGGCTGCATGATACTGCGCCGTGACTAAAAGAAAATGCCCCGGATTGACTTGCCGATCCGCCACACTTGACGAGTGGCCTGGTACTCATTGGCGGTTTGTTTTATGAGAATTCCCGCTAACCCTTTGAAAGGGTTGGTGGGCGCACCAGGACTCGAACCTGGGACCCGCTGATTAAGAGTCAGCTGCTCTACCAACTGAGCTATGCGCCCGCCTTAAGCGGAGACGCGGTTCTAGCGAAGGAGCGGGGGGCTGTCGAGATAAAATGCACGGGGATGGCGTGAAAGGTGACGGTGGGGCCTAGTCAGACGGGGAATCGCTGCCCGGCATCCCGGTGACCGGGGAATCTGAAGGCTGCTCGGGGAGGTCATCTGCTGTGCCCTGCATCTCGCTCAGCAGATCGAGCAGGTCCGGGCTGAAAGCCCCGAGTTTCGACAGTTCTGTCAGATTGCCCTTGTCAGGATTATCAGGGGCAACAATGCCGGTCCGGGGCGTGTCAGATGTGGCGTCTGTTCCGGTTACCGGTGTTTTCGTTTCGTTGTCGGCCATTGCGTCCCCCTCCCTTGTCGTCCCAGTCTATATTCAGGGCAGAGGGATGTTTTGGTAATCGTGGGAACTACGTAAGGGAAATAGCGTATTGCCGGAAGTGACGGATGTCACAGACAGGCCGGCCGGTTGCTCAGGTCTCTTCCTCGCCACGGCGACCGAAGGGCACGTCGCGGTGAATATAGACACACATCAGCAGGCCGAATCCCATCAGCAGGGTCAGCATTGCGGTCCCGCCATAGGAAATCAGCGGCAGGGGAACACCGACCACAGGGACCAGCCCCATGACCATGGCGATATTGATGAAGACATAGAGGAAGAAGGTGACGGTTACCCCCATGGCCAGCAACCGGCCAAAGTGGCTGCGCGATCGCATGGCGATGAAAACACCATAGATCAGCAGCAGGGCATAGAGACCGAGCAGACCCAGCCCGCCGATCATGCCGAATTCTTCCGCCAGCATGGTGAAGACGAAATCGGTCTGCTTTTCCGGCAGGAAGCTGAGATGGCTTTGTGTCCCCTGCAGGAAGCCCTTGCCGAACATGCCGCCGGATCCGAGGGCGATCTTGGATTGCAGGATATGATAGCCGGCACCCAGCGGATCGGTTTCCGGGTCCAGGAAGGTCAGCACGCGCTGTTTCTGATAGTCGCGCAGGAACTGCCAGGCAATCGGGATAGAGGCGAGAGCGGCCACGCCACCGGCAATAAAGACCCACAGCCGGACCCCGGCCAGAAACATCAGCACAATCCCGCCGGCCGCCAGCATCATCGCGGTCCCGAGGTCGGGCTGACGCAGTACCAGGGCGGTGGGCATCAGGATCATGATGATCGGTGGAATGAACGAGGTAACGCGGTTGACGTCTTCCAGATTGATGCCGTGAAAATAGCGGGCCAGTGCAAGGACGAGAGCTATTTTCATCAGCTCGGAAGGCTGAACCTGTATCGGGCCGACGGCAATCCAGCGCTGTGCGCCCATGCCGATGGAACCAAACACTTCCACAGCGATCAGCAGGACAAGTACCACGACATAGGCCAGATAGGCGGATCGCAGCCAGAATCTGATATCCAGCAGGGCGATGAACAGCATGATGGCCATGCCGACACCGAAACGCGCCATCTGTCGTGTGGCCCATGGGTCAAAGTTTCCGTTGGCGGCGGAATACATCATCGCGAAGCCGACGGAGGCCGTTGCCAGAATGAGCAGGATCAGCGACCAGTTGATCTGCCAGATCTTCTCCCGCAGGGTCATTTCGCTTGTGCGGCTGGAAATCAGGCCCCTCACAGGGATCGCCCTGTCAGGCTGGCGGCTTGCAGCGGAGAATCTTCTCCGCCCGGCTGATCTTTGTCGCTGGCGACTGTTTTGGGTGGCAGCGGTGGCAGAATGCTGCGGCGCTGGACTTCCTCAAGTACGTCCCGGGCAATCGGGGCGGCGGCGGCAGAGCCGCTGCCGCCATGCTCGACAACCACCGATACAGCATAGCGGGGTGCCCCGACCGGTGCGTAACCCACGAAGAGGGCATGGTCGCGTTCACGCCATTCCAGTTCTTCATTCTTCAGGACGCGGGTGTCGCGTTCGGATTTTGAAATACGCCGGACCTGTGCCGTGCCGGTCTTGCCGCCCATCTTCATGGTCTCGTCTTCGATCCTTGAAGATTTTGCGGTTCCTTTCGGACTGTTGACGACTGCGGCCATGGCATCCGCGACGAGTTTCAGCGACCGCGGGGAAACATCAATCCGGGCCGGCTCGTAGGCATGTGCCGGTTTGCCGCCGATGGTACGGGTCAGGTGAGGCTGGACGGCCATCCCGCCATTGACCAGCCGGGCGGTCATGACTGCGAGTTGCAGGGGGGTGGTCAGCACATAGCCCTGACCGATGCCGGCAATCAGTGTTTCACCTTTCTGCCAGGGCTGGCCAATAGTTGCCGCCTTCCAGTCCCGTGTCGGGATGACGCCGGAGCGGGCACCGGGCAGATCGATATCAACCGGCTCTCCCAGTCCGAACCGGCGCGACATTTCGGCGATCCGGTCGATGCCGAGGCGTTTGGCGATTTCATAGAAATAGATATCACAGGACTGCTCGATCGCTTCGTGCATGTCCATATGGCCGTGGCCCCATTTTTTCCAGCAATGGAACCTGGCATTCCCCAGTTCTGTCACGCCGTTACAGAAGACGGTCTGATCCGGGGCGATGATGCCGGCTTCCAGTGCAGCGAGTGCCACGACCATCTTGAAGGTTGAGCCGGGCGGATACTGGCCCACCAGAGCCTTGTTGATCAGTGGCGATTTCTCATTGTTCACCAGAGACCGCCAGTAGGTGGTGGTCAGCCCCTTGTTGAAGGCATTGGGGTCGAAACCCGGCTGGGAACTCATGGCGAGAATTTCGCCGGTATGTATGTCGAGGACGACAACGGCGGCACTTTCCTCGCCAACCCGTTGTTCCACAAACTTCTGGAGTTCCACATCAATCGTCAGTTCGACCTCGACGCCGGGCTCGCCCTCTTTGCGTTCCAGTTCCCGCTTGATGCGGCCCAACGCATTGACCTCGACCTGACTGGTACCACCGGCCCCGCGCAGGGCCAGATCATGGACCTTCTCCACCCCGGCCTTGCCGATCCGAAAGCCTGGCAGTTCCAGCAGGGGGTCACCGGTCAGGTCCGTCTCGGAGACCTGGGCGACATAACCGAGCACATGGGCAAGTGTTTCGCCGTTCGGATAATTCCGGCTTTGTCCGACATCAATATCAATGCCCGGAAGATCCGGTGAATTAACCTGAATGCTGGCGACTTCTTCCCATGTCAGGTTTTCGACGACCTTGATGGGAACGAAGCTGCGCCGTCTGCGGGCATCGCGCAGCACGCGCTGGATATCTTTCGGGCTGATATCGACAATCTGCGACAAGCGCTCCAGCGTTGCCTTCATCCCGCCGGCCTTTTCCGTGTCTTCGGCAACAATCAGAACACGATAATTGATTTCATTATCAGCAAGAGGTTTGCCGAACCGGTCGAGAATACGGCCGCGCGGGGGTGGCAGCAGGCGGATATTGATGCGATTTTCATCTGCCAGGGTGGCGTATCGGCTGCCTTCGATAATCTGGAGATAATACATGCGCCCGGCCAGCCCGCCGAGCAGGGCGAGTTTGGCAACACCCAGAAAGGCGGCGCGACGGCCGAACAGCTTTGCGCGGTCCGTATCGCGATTCATATTTCCTGCCTCAGCGCGGCATATTGCAGACGGGCCAGCAGCCAGTTCAGCAGCGGATAGAGACCGATCATGATCAGATACTGGAAGATGACAGGCCGAAACGGAACAAGGGCACCGTCGAACATGGATACCAGCAGCCAGAAAAGCAGCATGGCCGGTGCGGTCACCATGCCGAACCCCCACCAGCTGATCAGAAAGCTTTTCCCGTAGAATACGGCACTCTGCGCAGAGATTCCGCCCTGCATCAGCAACAGGATCAGGGCGCCGACCCCCAGCGGTGTACCAAGGATGGCATCCTGAAAAAGCCCGAGAAGGAAGGCCATTGATGCCGGTACCAGATCGGGCCGGTGAACGGCCCAGTAAAAGATCGCAGGCAGCGACAACATCGGTGCAATGACACCCCAGAAGGGGAGGTGAACCGGCATGGCACTGATCAGGATCAGGAGCAGGACACTCAGGCAGGGGACGATCTGACGTGCGACGTGATCGAGCCTCTGGCTGAAAGTTAAGGGGGTCATTCCGACAGTCCGCCCGCCTCGTCCATCCTGTCGCTGTTCAGGATGCCGGCGAGGCCATAATTTACCACGCGGACATATTCAAGGCGATGGCGCCGCAGGAACGGCTGAATCCGGACAACCCCGTCTGAAACGGAAGAGACCACCCCGATGGGCAGGCCCGGCGGAAAGACGCCCCCATGGCCGGATGTCACAACCCGTTCGCCGGGGCCGACGGTTGTGTTCGCGGGCAGGAACAGCAGCCGTGTCTGGTCACCGTTGTCTCCGGTCAGAATACCCCGTGCCCGGCTGGATTCGATGACCGCCGGAATCCGGCTGTTGATGTCTGTCAGCAGCAGAACACGCGCCGACCGGTTACCAACCTGCGCCACGCGACCGATCAGCCCTTCGCCGGTAATGACGGCCTGTCCCTTGGCAATACCATCACGGGCACCGACATTCAGCAGAACTGACTGGGCGAAAGGACCACCGGGATCACCAATGACACGGGCGGTGACAAATTCAGGCGGTGGCGGCGGGTCGAAGTTCAGTAATTCCCGCAGGGACTGATTCTGTGCCTGAAGTTCAAGGGCGGCCTGCCGCCATTCGAGGAGGCGTCTGTTCTCCTCGATCAGGCTTTCATTATGGGCACGGATATCCCGCAGCTCTTCCAGATGGGTGACGGTGTTCGAAACGGCACTGGTCGGTCGCGACATCACATCGAGGATCGGAGCCACGGCATCGCTGATCGAGGTCCGGAGAGACGCGATGCTTTTCGGGTCGGCCTTGCCGAAGACCATCAGCCCGAACGAGGCAATAACCAGCGACAAAAAGGCAAACCTCTGCACAAACAGCCGGAAAGGCTGTGCCAGTCTCAGTGCCGGGCTGCGTTTAGTCGCCAAGGCTCTCTCCGTGAGCGCGCAGTGTCAGGTCTAGAATGTCGTCAGTACGTTTTGCAGTTTTGCCCGTTCTTCGAGCGAACGACCGGTGCCAAGGGCAACGCAGGACAGCGGATCATCCGCGATGGAGACGGGAAGACCGGTTTCATGCCGCAGGACGAAATCGAGATTGGACAGGAGGGCACCGCCTCCGGTCAGGACGATTCCCTTGTCGACGATGTCGGCAGCCAGTTCCGGTGCGGTATGTTCCAGCGCGACCTTTACGGCTTCGACAATGGCACCAACCGGTTCGGCCAGACTTTCAGCAATCTGGGCTTCGGTAATGACCAGTTCGCGGGGCACGCCGTTCATCAGGTCACGGCCCTTGATTTCCATCGACTTGCCTTCGCCTTCACCCATCGGGTAGGCGCTGCCGATTTCCTTCTTGATCCGTTCGGCGGAACCTTCACCGACCAGCAGGTTATGGTTGCGACGGATATAGGCAATGATTGCTTCATCCATCTTGTCACCGCCGACGCGGACAGACCGGGCATAGACAATGCCGCCGAGGGACAGCACGGCAACTTCCGTGGTGCCGCCACCAATATCGACGACCATGGAGCCGGTAGGCTCGGTTACAGGAAGACCGGCGCCGATTGCGGCAGCCATGGGTTCCTCGATCAGATAGACCTTGCGGGCACCGGCATGTTCGGCTGATTCCTGAATAGCCCGGCGCTCAACAGCGGTCGAGCCGGAGGGAACGCAGACCACAATCAGCGGGCTGGCAAAACTGCGACGGTTATGAACCTTGCGGATAAAATGTTTGATCATTTCTTCCGCAACTTCGAAGTCGGCGATGACGCCATCACGCAAAGGCCGGATCGCGTGGATGTTGCCGGGTGTACGACCCAGCATCATCTTCGCTTCGTCACCAACGGCGAGGACACGTTTTTTGCCCTTTTCTTCGAGTATGGCGACGACTGACGGCTCGTTCAGAACGATGCCGCGGCCTTTGACATAGACCAGTGTGTTGGCGGTGCCGAGGTCGATAGCCATATCGGCGGAAAGCCATCCGAGAATCTTGGAGAACATGGGCGGACTAGCCCTCGCTTTTCTTATAGTTCAGTGGTTGTGGGTGCCGGCGAATCACCGACTCGATATATATCACGCAGTTAACGCCGCCGGGGCAGACTTTTCTCGTTTTGTCAGCAGTTTATTCAGGGCGCTTATATAGGCCCTTGCCGAGGCAACAAGCGTGTCGGTGTCTGCCGACTGGCCATTTACTGATTTTCCGTTCTCTTCCAGCCTTACGGTGACTTCCGCCTGGGCGTCTGTGCCCTGTGTCACAGCACTGACCTGATAGAGCTGTAGCCGGGCGTCTGCCGGGAAAAGTTCCTTGATGCAATTGAATGTGGCGTCAACCGGTCCATCCCCTTTCGAGAAAGTGGATTTGACTTCGCCGTCAATCTCCAGCGACAGGGCCGCGGTTGGCGGACGATGCTCGGTGCCGCATTTGACTTCAAGGCTGACCAGGCGGATGCGTTCATCGCCGCGGGCAACTTCATCATCGATCAGGGCGACGATATCCTCGTCGAATACTTCCTTCTTGATGTCGGCAAGATCCTTGAAGCGCTTGAAAAGTTCATTCAGGGCATTGTCGCCCAGTTTGTAGCCCAGTTCCTCAACCTTCTTGGAAAAGGCATGGCGGCCGGAATGCTTGCCCAGCACCAGTGTCGATTTGGTCAGACCAACCGATTCCGGGGTCATGATCTCGTAGGTCTGGGCGTTCTTCAGCATGCCGTCCTGATGGATGCCGCTTTCATGTGCAAAGGCATTCGCCCCGACAATCGCCTTGTTGGGCTGTACATTGAAGCCGGTAATCGACGACAGCAGGCGCGAGGCCCGCATGATTTCAGTGGTCTCGATGTTGGTCTGATGCGGCAGAATGTCGGCGCGTGTCCGCAGCGCCATGACGATTTCTTCCATCGACGCATTGCCGGCCCGTTCGCCGATACCGTTGATGGTGCATTCAATCTGGCGCGCACCGGCGCCGACAGCTGCCAGCGAATTGGCCACGGCCAGCCCCAGATCGTTATGACAGTGAACCGAGATGACTGCCTTGTCGATATTCGGTACGCGGTTCATCAGCATGTCGATGAGGGCCGCGAATTCCGAGGGAACGGCATAGCCGACTGTATCGGGAATGTTGATTGTACCGGCGCCGTTGGCGATCGCTGTCTCGACGCAGCGGCAGAGAAAATCGTGATCGGTGCGGCTGCCATCTTCCGGCGACCATTCGACATCGTCGGTAAAGTTGCGGGCATGGGCGACACTGGAGGCCACGGCATCATGCACCGCGTCCGGTTCCATCCGCAGCTTGAACTTCATATGCAGCGGACTGGTTGAGATGAAGGTATGAATGCGGGCGCGTTCAGCCGGCTTCAACGCTTCGGCAGCGCGTTCGATATCGCCTTTCGCGGCTCGCGCCAGACCGGCAATAATGCTGCCCCGGACTGTCTTTGCGACTTCATTGACTGCTTCGAAGTCACCATTGGAGGCGATCGGGAACCCGGCTTCGATGATATCGACGCGCATAGCGGCAAGCTGTCGGGCAATCCGCAGCTTTTCATCGAGGTTCATGGAACAGCCGGGTGACTGCTCGCCATCGCGCAGCGTGGTGTCAAAAATCAGCACGCGATTTTCTGAATTAGCCTGGGTCGAATTCATTGTCTGTTCTGTCATGGCTTTATCTTCCGGCGAAAGTTCCCTGTGGCCCGAAAAGCAAAATCCTGCGAAAACCGCCGTAATCCGCCGAATATCGGGGCTAACTTGACGTGGCTCTCCGAATTGTCAACGACGGATGGTTAAGACTGCGTTACAGCCACCGGACGTCTGTGGAACGCTCAATTTTCAATCGTATAGAAAGATGTCAAAAATAGGGTGATTTGAGACTTCTTATTCGCCGCTGGCGGTTTTATGCGAAAAAACGTTGCGTTGAAAATCAGTCTGCGCTAATCAACGCTAGTTATGACACAGATTTACGCAAACGCCACCCGTCTGATTATTGCCCTCGCCGAGGGCAATGCGGTTGCGCGCGCCTGGGTCAAAACCGTCGTTACCACCATTAAAATGACCGGCAGGTAACGCGGGCGTACTTTTGTCACATTATGACTGTACAGCCCGCGGTAGCCACCGCGGGCTTTTTTGTTTTGGAGAGGAACGATGAGATTTGAAGCTTATACGACAGGAAGTAAGTTTGAACTGAGATCGCCGGAAAGGGCCGCTGAATGGGCGGGTTATCATTCAATCCGCGAGCGGGCGATCTTTGAACGTCACTTGCCGGAAATGAAATACCGGACGGATCATCCGGATGAGCAGAAGGCAGAGAACCATCCGCTCTGTCTGTTTCGCAACGGCACCCTGGTCGGGGTGATCCGGGTTGATTTTCTGGACAGCGAAAAAGTGGCTTTCCGGCTGCTTGCCATCGATCCGGCCTGCCAGCGTCAGGGCTATGGTTCGATAGCTCTTACCCTGGCGGAGCAGTTCGCAAAACATCATGGTCGGCTGCGGGTTGTCCTTCATGCCCATCGTTCCGTGCTTTTCTTCTACGCGCGAAACGGATATCTCCACGCGGAGTGGGATGAAGCGCCTCTTTCGGCAGATTCGGCCACATTGGGCAAGCGGCTCAACCTCGGTGTCGCACAGCATGACGGCTCGGTTTTCATCGCCGCAGCCTGACCATCAAAGGAATATAGGAAATGGGTTATAAAGTAGCGGTCGCAGGCGCGACGGGAAATGTGGGTCGGGAGCTTCTGCAAATTCTCGCAGAACGCAACTTCCCGGCGGATGAAGTCGTCGCACTGGCTTCCAACCGTTCGGTTGGCCGGGAAGTCTCGTATGGTGACAAGAAAGTCCTGAAGGTTCAGGACCTTGAAAAATTTGATTTCAAGGGAACCGATATCGGCCTGTTCTCTCCGGGGGCAAAGGTGTCTGCCATTCATGCACCGCGCGCGGCAAAGGCCGGATGTGTCGTTATCGACAACACGTCACAGTTCCGCATGGACCCGGACGTGCCGCTGGTTGTGCCCGAGGTCAATCCGCAGGCCATTGCCGGTTATGCGAAGAAAGGCATTATCGCGAACCCGAACTGCTCGACCATTCAGATGCTGGTGGCGCTGAAACCGCTGCATGATCTGGCGAAGATCAAACGTGTTGTTGTCGCGACCTATCAGTCGGTCTCTGGCGGCGGCAAGGAAAGCATGGACGAACTGTTCGAGCAGACCCGTGGTATCTATGTGAACGATCCGATCAAGAAGGAACGGTTCACCAAACAGATCGCTTTCAATGTGATTCCGCATATTGATGTGTTCATGGATGACGGGTCGACCAAGGAAGAATGGAAGATGGTCGTCGAGACCAAGAAGATTCTCGATCCGTCGATCAAGGTCCATGCAACCTGCGTGCGTGTCCCGGTCTTTGTCGGTCATGCAGAAGCGGTCAATATCGAATTCGAGAACGACATCAGTGAAGAGGAAGCCCGCGAGGCCCTGCGTAATGCACCAGGTGTCATCGTGCTCGATCATCGTGTCGATGAAGGCTATGTCACGCCGGCTGAATGTGCAGGCGAAGACGGTGTTTATGTCAGTCGTATCCGTCAGGATCCGACTGTGGAAAATGGTCTCAGCATCTGGGTTGTTTCCGACAACCTGCGTAAGGGTGCGGCGCTGAATACCGTACAGATTGCCGAGGAACTCATCGCCTCGCATCTGCGCAAGGCTGCCTGAGACCTTTACAGAACAGTTCTTCTCCGGAACGCAAAAGGGCGGTTGCAGTGGCAGCCGCCCTTTTTGTTTGTTCGCATGCGGATATCAAAATGCCGCTGCCTGCTGCGACCTGTCGCCGCTCGTTGTGTAAGGGGATGTCAGCCGACGGTATTGGTCAACACGCCAAGGCCGGTGATGCTGACATCCATGCGGTCACCCGCAACAAGATATTTCGGTGGCGTGAAGCCAATGCCGACACCGACGGGTGTGCCAGTAGCAATGACGTCACCCGGTAGCAGGGTGATATAGGATGACAGGGTCTCGATCAGTGTCGGAATATCGAAAACCAGATCCGCAAGGGTTGCCTGCTGGCGCAGTTCGCCGTTGATATGAGTTTCCAGTTTCAGAGCGGTAACATCTTCAACTTCATCCGCAGTCGCGATCCAGGGGCCCATCGGACAGAAGGTGTCGATGCCCTTGCCAATAACCCACTGATTATGGCGCTGCTGCAGGTCGCGGGAAGTGACGTCATTGAGTGCCACATAGCCAAAGACAACATCGAAGGCATTCTGTTTTGTGATTTGTGAAGCCCGTTTGCCGATGACGACGCCAAGCTCACCTTCATAATCCACAGAGCCGGTCGGGTCGAGTGAGCCCCGGACGATGTCTCCCGGTCCGACAAGTGACGTCGTAGCTTTCGTGAAGATCACCGGTGCGCTCGGCACTTCCTCGGTTGATCCGGTATCGTAGCCGCTCGAGTGAAATTCGCGGGCATGGGCATAATAGTTTTTACCAACGCAGAAGACATCGCGAACCAGTTCCGGCATCGGTGCCATCAGTGTGACATCCGACAGCTTCTGGCGTGCAGCCGAGACCGCCTTTGCTTTCCAGGTACTAATGGCGGTATCGCCGCCGGCGATGATATCGCGCACTGCGGTCATGGCGCTGCTGCCCTCGACGCAGATGACAGCATCATCCCCATCGATAAACCCGGCACAGACAGTGTTGTCAGTCTTGAAGGTAATCAATTTCATTTCATCGAGCCTTGTTTAAATCATCGATAATTTAGAAAATAATATATAAATTAGCTTTGCCCTGTCAATGCCAGTTCAATCGGGTTAGGAGAGGGTTGACCATTCATCTGGTTTCGGAGGGTTTATGTCACAGGGTGAGGAAACTGGACGACGAGGGAGTGCCCCGGGCGCTGACCCGACGCTGGTTCAGGCCCGTGATGGGGAAACACTTGCTGAAGCTGCCTATCAGGCGCTCCGTACCGACATCATTTCCGGTGCGCGACCGGCAACGGAACGGCTGCGGATCGAGCATCTGAGCAAACTTTATAATGTTGGTCCGACGCCGCTCCGTGAAGCGTTGCAGCGGCTTTGTGCCGATGGACTGGTACTGGCCAGCGGCAATCGCGGCTTTTCCGTCGCGCCGCTTGACCCGGATGAATTCATTGACCTGAACATCGCCCGCATCGCGGTGGAGAAAGAGGCTCTGCGCCTGTCCATTGTGAATGGTGATAATGAATGGGAAGCCGGTGTCGTGGCAGCAGGCTGGCGGCTGGGCAAGGAAGACCAGGCTCTGGTCCAAGGTGGCACGGACAGCCTGGACAACTGGGAAAAGGCCAATGATGCCTTCCATGGCGCCATGGTTGCAGCCTGCGGTTCAAACTGGCTGCTGAGAGTGCGCAAGAACCTGCATGATCAGTGTGAGCGTTATCGTCGGGCTTCAGTCGTCCTGCGGGATGACGGGCGTGATCTGAATTCAGAACATAATGCCATCATGAACGCGGTCCTCGCGCGTGATGCGGTCGCTGCCTGCCAGCTTACGGAAGCCCATTTTGTCCTGACGGCACGGGTATTGTCTGACGAACTGACCTGAAATTACCTGATCAGCAGTCAGGCAGGACAGGATTGTCGGGACCGGTGTAGAATTCAGGCCAGTTGTTTTTGACGACATAGCTGTCAGAGGCGAGTGCGTGGCAGGTGTCCAGAATGCGCGGACGTTCGCGGGGGCCTTCCGCCGCGGCTATTTCCGGGTTCTCGCGGCGTCGCTTTTCCTGATAGGGATAGATCGACTGAAAGGCTGTGGTGGCCATCGGCCCGAACAGTTCCACCAGGTGGGTACAGCCCTCGGTGCCACCAACCAGCTGTTTCACCTTGCCGCGGAACCCCTTGCCGATCTGAACACCGACCATGCGCTGAAAGTTCGGGGTGATGTTACCGCAGATCGCAAAAGGGCCGGAATCCGTGACACATTCCATCGCCCGGATTGTCAGGGTTTCATCCACGGTCATGCGCATCCACATGTCATGCACCGGCTCGCCGGCTTCTATCTGCCCGCGATAATCATTCGGATAGGCATAGGATTTCTGGTCGGTCATATGACCTTCGACATCCCACAACCCGTCCTGCCGCAGATAACCGCGACAGGTGACCTTGCGGGTATGAATAGGTTCCCGTTCAACAGGGGGCGACAAGGGCATTAATCATCTCCGGATAAATATCAGGTCCGGACTATATAGATCGGCGGGCGCGGGTAAACCCGGCAGCCCGGCCTGCCTGAGTTTATCCTGCCCCGTACTACAGCTTAATGTCCGTAGCCATCCCCGAAGATGAAGGCTTCGCGATCCCGCAGATCGGCCTCCAGCATCTCCTTTGCCATGCGATAGAGATCGCGGATCGAGACCATGCCGATGACCTTGCCATTATCCACGACGGGAAGGTGACGATATCCCCGCTCACTCATGCGTTCCAGCGCGCTGCCTGCCAGATCGTCGCCGGACAGGGTATCGGGATCGGGTGTCATGACCTCCGACAGTTTTGTCGTGTCCGGGTTGCGATTGCTGGCGACAACCCGACGGGTGATGTCGCGTTCAGTGAAGATACCCGCCAGTTTGTCGCCCTGCATGACAAGTATGGCGCTGCAGTGATGGGATACCATCAGTTCAGCAGCCTGTCGTACGGTGTCATCGGGCGTCAGTGACGCCAGGGTTTGTCCGCTTACTACATCCGGTACAATCTTCCGATCCATCGCTTCCTCCTGTGATGGGGGGCGGCAACCGGGAGCGATTTTTCGTTATTCTCCGGCTTCCGTCAGACGTGAAGTCTGCGCCGGTCCGTGAATCAGGTCAAGTTTCACGGGTTTAGGGGATGATTCTCAACCGTCATCAGCCTCTTCACCGACCGGATCAACCTGTGCCAGACGCAACTGGGTGATCTGGTTGCGAATTTTGCGTATCACATCGAACCGGAAGCCGTGGAACATGAAGCTTTGACCGGTCTCCGGAATGCGACGTGCTTCATGCAGCAACAGCCCGGCTACGGTCGAGGCTTCATCATCGGGCAGGGACCAGTCGAATTCGCGGTTCAGGTCACGGATGGTCACATCGCCATTGACCAGATAGCTGCCGTCGGCTTCCTGGGTGACACCGGCAACGGTTTCATCATGTTCGTCATCGATATCCCCGACAATTTCTTCCAGGATGTCTTCCAGTGTCACGATACCCTGCAGGGTGCCGTATTCATCAATCACCAGCGCAAAATGCTCCCGACGCAAACGGAATGCCTGCAACTGGTCCAGCAGGGTTGTGGTATCAGGCACGAACCAGGGTTCGGCCGACAGGGCAACCACGTCGATTTCTGAGACATCACCATTACGGGCGCGGACTTCGCGCAGCAATTGCTTGGCGTGGATGACCCCGACAATGTCATCCGGGTCTTCGCGATAGAGCGGGATACGGGTAAAGGTGCTGGCAAGAACCTGGTCAACAATGTCGTCGGCTGACTGGTTGGCATCAATCAGGTTGACGTTTTTCCGGTGTGTCATGATCTCGCCGATATCGACATCATCAAGATCCAGCACACTGCGCAGCATGGCCCGTTCATGGCGGGTCGTCACGGCATCACCATCATGCAGGTCGATGGCACCCCGCAGTTCTTCTTCCGGATGCAGAGAGGAGTCATCGGCCTCGTTCTTCGCTCCCAGCATCTTCAGGGTACCGGCAACCAGAATTTCGATGGCATGAGTGACCGGTGAGAAGACCAGCACCATGACTTTCAGGATCGGCGAGACCTTCAGCGCGAGCTTGTTGGCGTTCTGCAGGGCATAGGTTTTTGGCATGATCTCGGCAAAGATCAGAACCATCAGTGTCATGACGATGGTGGCGTAGACCACTCCGGCCTCACCGAAGGTGGTGATCATTACGCTGGTGGCCAGAGCCGAAGCCAGAATATTGACCAGATTGTTGCCAAGCAGGATGGCGCCGATCAGCCGTTCCTTGCGGGAATGCAGTTCGGAGACAATGGCCGCACGTTTGTCACCCTGCTGTTCCAGCCGATGAATGATATGTTTCGAGGTGCTGGTCAGGGCCGTCTCGGAACTGGAAAAGAAAGCCGAGAGCAACAGCAGGATGAATATCGAGATGAGCGTTATGGTCATGATGACGGTTGGTTGGTTCCGGGCTGTTTCACGATATCAGGCAGCAAGGTCATGATCCCAGAGCGCACGGATAGCCGCGGGCTCGACATCATGGGTGATGAAGCTTTGCCCGATACCACGGGCAAGAATCAGGGTCAGGCGACCGCGGTCGACCTTCTTGTCACGGCTCATATGGTCCATCAGCCGGTCCGCAAGGCCGGTCTGTCTCAACTGGCCGGGAATATCAGCCGGCAGCCCGACGCGAACCATATGGTCGCGGACGCGTTCGGCATCTTCAGGCGGGCAGAGACCAAGCCGTGCGGAAAGGTCGAAGGCCAGCCGCATGCCGATTGCAACGCCTTCGCCATGCAGCAGTGATCCGTTATATCCGGCCTCCGCCTCCAGCGCGTGACCAAAAGTATGGCCGAGATTGAGCAGGGCACGGCGTCCGCTTTCGCGTTCATCTGCTGCGACGGTCTCGGCCTTTGCACGACAGCTTTCCATGATCGCCAGGCGGCGGGCGGCAGCATCCCCGCCGATCAGTGCCGTGCCGTTTTCACAGAGCCAGTCAAAGAATTCCGGACGGTCGATCAGCCCGTATTTCACCACCTCGGCATATCCCGCCAGCAATTCACGTTCCGGGAGGGTGTCGAGGGTTTCGGTGTCTGCCAGCACGATACGGGGCTGATAGAAGGCACCGACCAGGTTCTTGCCATGGGGCGAGTTGATGCCGGTCTTGCCGCCAACGGAACTGTCGACCTGAGACAGCAGGGTGGTCGGGATCTGGATGAAGTCGACACCGCGCAGCAGACTGGCAGCGGCAAAGCCGGCAAGATCACCCACCACGCCCCCGCCAAGTGCGACGACGGCCAGTCCGCGGCTGGCCCGCCGCGACAGCATGTCATTCATCAGTCGCTGAAACTGATCGAAGCTTTTACTGGCTTCACCGGCAGGCACGACAAAAGCTTCAACCGTCACACCGGCGGTGGTCAGGGAGTCCGTCAGCGGGCCGAGATAATGAGGGGCAACCGTTTCGTCGGTTACGACAAAGCATCTTGGCTCTCGCAACAACGGTGCGATATGTGTTCCGGCCTGTGCGATCAGGCCGGGGCCGACCAGAATATCATAGCTGCGATCCTGCAGATCGACGGTCAGGCGTTCATAGTCAGACATTTGGTCGCTTTCTCCGGGATGTTCCGGACTGGAGATAATCGGCAATGGCGCGGGCAACACGGTCCGTCATGTCGTCTGCTGATTCATCATGACAGTCTACCGTGATATCAGATTCCGCATAGACCGGATATCGCTGGTCCATCAGGCCGGCAAGGATATCGCGGGGTTCACCCTTGTTCAGGATCGGGCGGTGGGTCCGCCCGGCAGTGCGCTTGATCAGCAGTTCCAGATCAGCGCGTAACCAGACTGAAATCGCTTTCTGGAGAATCAGTTGCCGGGTATCCGGGTCCATGAATGCCCCGCCACCGGTTGACAGGATCATCGGTTTGGAAGACAGCAGCCGCCGGATGACCCGGCGTTCACCATCACGGAATTCCGGTTCGCCATAGGTGGCAAAGATATCGGCAACAGATAACCCGGCTGCCGCCTCGATTTCGCTGTCCGCATCGGTGAAAGGCAGATTGAATCGCTCAGCGATCTTGCGACCGATACAGGTTTTCCCGGCACCCATCAGACCAACAAAAACAAGCGGGCGGTCCGGTATCACATCACTGGTCTTTACCTGTGTCAGGCTTGAATGATTCATCTCTACTTCAGTTTCTGGTCCGCTGGCACGCGTTGCGCCCCCGGTCGCCTGTCGGTACACTGCCGCATTATCGTCATGTTGGGCAACTACCTTCGGTAAACTCGTGCCGGTGTCAACAGCATCCGGGCGGAAAACGCAACCAATCGTCAGGGCGTCGTCAGAATAATGTGGAAGTTTATCCTGTTGTTAATTTTGGCCGGAATTGTCGGCGGAGGAGTTTATCTTGCGACCTGGGATATGCCGCCGCCCTCTGAACGCCTGGAGAAAGTTATTCCCAATGACCGTTTCAACAGCAATTAAGCGCAGCCTGCTGGCGGCACTCACCGCCTCACTGCTTGGTATGTTTCATGTTCCGGCCCATGCGCAGTCCGGACCGGTTCAGCTGCTGAAAAAACGGCAACCCGACCGGGCAACGCCGCCTGGCCCCGCGGTTGAGCAACCGCAGTCCGGAACCCGGGCACCCAGTGGGGTGACGGTTCGGCGGCTGGGCGTTGTCAGTGCTGAATCTGTCGGTGTTCTGACCAGTGGTCAGGGCGGTCTGGGCAGTGGTATGTGGGGTAACCTCGACCGCAGCCGGGTTGCAGCCCTGCTTGAAGCATTACCGGATCAGCTGGCCAGCCCGGCGCTGCGTGATCTGCAGCAACGCCTGTTGCTGACTGCTGCGACCATTCCGTCAGGTGAGGGCCGGTCAATTCTGGAACTCCGTGCTCTCAAACTGGCAGCGCTTGGCGATCTGGAAAATGTCGAGCGACTGGTCGGGTCTGCGCCTGACCGGCAGGGCAATGAGGTGCTGGATCGTCTGATGGCCGAAGCGGCACTGATGTCGAGTGACCCGATGACCGCCTGTGCAAGCGCGGGATATGTAAATCAGCAGTACAATACGGGCTTCTGGCAGCGTCTTGATATCTATTGCCGGATTCGCCAGCAGGACCGCAATGGCGCCATGCTCGGGCTTGATCTGTTGCGTGAATCCTCCGGAACGGCACCGTTCCTGCTTGCGGCCGAGGCAACACTGGCCGCCGCCAGCCAGCCGTCGATTCAGGCTGATGGTCTGGACGTGCTGGATGTTGCCATGTTGATTGCGGGCGGTTACGGGCCGCCGCCGGAAGCCATCGAAACCATCCCCACTTCAACCCTGCTGTCACTGGCCTTCGCTGATACCGTGCCAACTGAAATCCGTCTGCTGGCGGCTGAACGCGGTGTTGCGGCGGGTGTTGTCGAGGCCGATACGCTGCGCAGCATTTATCAGTTCGTCGGTTTCGGGACGGCGCAAATATCGGACCCGATTGCTGCCGCCGGGACGCTGGCACCCGGTCAGGCGCGGGCATTGCTCTATCAGGCAAGCCAGAGCCAGTCCTTTGACGCAGCTCAGGCGGAACTGATGCGTGCTGCACTGGCGACTGCCGGAACCGCCTGGCAGTATCTGGTCGTCGCCCACGCATTTCAGCCTGTGGTCAGCAGTATCTCACCCAATCCGTCACTGAACTGGTTTGCCCCCTTTGCGGTGGCCGGGCTGCTGACGGCAGGTGATTATCCGTCGGCGGAACGCTGGGTTGCCATGATGGAGGCAAATGCTCCGGTCAGTGATGAAGCGGCCCGGCTGGCGCATGATCTTCGTCCGCTGATCTGGGTTGCACAGTCACCGGTACCGACCCTGCCGCAGATTGCCTCGGTTTTTCCGGGTACGGATGCGGGAACTGATCTCAGCGTCCGTGCGCGGCTGCTGCCGCTGATGGCTGCTGTCGATATCGAGACGCCGGGCGAAAGCTGGACGCCACTGTTGTCCTGGACGGCACCTCAGGCGGTGGAGATTGCACCGGAACATCTGATTGCCGGTCTGCGCCGGGCGTCGAATGAAAACAGGACGGCAGAGACCGCCGTGCTGGCCCTGCGCCTTCTGGGGGCCGCTGGTCCCGGGGGATCTGCACGTCAGGCAGTTGTGGTCGCGGTTGAGGCCCTTAACCGGGTCGGCCTGGAAATGGACGCCCGGGCCATTGCCCTGGAATCTGCCATTGCCGGTATTGGTTCAGGCAGCTGACCGTTGGCTGTCCCGGAGCTTGAGCTTTTCCTTGAGATGATTGCAGCAGAGCGGGGGGCTGCGCGCCGGACATCAAAAGCCTACCGCAGTGACCTGGAAGACTTTGCGGATTTTCTTGATGCCCGCGGACGGGATCTGGCGCGGGCCGGGCGCGAGCAGATTTCAGATTATCTGACGGCATTATCACGCTCGGGAATGGCGGCGACAACGCAGGCCCGGCGGCTGAGTTGTCTGCGGCAGTTCTATCGCTTTCTGATTGCCGAGAAAATCCGGAGCGATGACCCGACGGCGGCCATTGATGGTCCGCGCCGGGGCAAGCCGCTGCCGAAATATCTGACCGAATTTGAAACCGCTCTGCTGATCGAGACGGCGGCGCTGGGACATGCAGCACGGGATATCCGTCTGGTGGCACTGCTGGAACTGGCTTATGGCTCGGGCCTGCGGGTTTCTGAGCTGGTTTCCCTGCCGCTGAATGCTGCGGCACGGGACGAAGGCTGGCTGACGGTTCGGGGTAAAGGTGACAAGGAACGGATTGTCCCGCTCAGCCCGCCCTCCCGGCAGGCGATTGAGGGTTGGCTGATGGTGCGGCCGGTGACCAACGGACGATCACGCGCGGCCTCTTATCTGTTTCCCGGACGTGGTGTCGCCGGGCATCTGACGGCCCAGACTTTCTATAATGAACTGAAAGAACTGGCGGTCAGGGCAGGGATCGACCCGACCCGTGTGTCGCCGCATATATTGCGGCACAGTTTCGCCACGCATCTGGTCGCCAATGATGCGGATCTGCGTGCTGTGCAGCAAATGCTGGGCCATGCGAACATCGCGACAACCGAAATCTATACGCATGTGCAGGATGACCGGTTGTCAGCAACCGTCCGGCGCGCGCATCCGCTTGCTGCCCTGTCAGACCAGATGACGGGCAAGAAGACCTGAAATCAGCGCGGGGCTATTTATCCTTGATGAGCTTGTCGAGCTGCTTCTGCATCGCTTCAAGCTGCGACTTCATGTCGTTCAGATCATCATCCTGCTCTTCTTCCTTGGAATCCGCAGCAGGCTTTTCTGACAGGTTCGGCGTTGGTATGCCGGGGGCAAACATCTTCATCGCATTCTCGAACATCGCGACGTTCTGCTTGTTCAGTTCCTCGATCTGGTTCAGCGGAAACATGCCGCCGAGGGCTTTTTCCATATAGCCGCGCATTTCGTCCTGATTGGTCGAAAAGCTGCCCATCGCATGTTCCAGATAACGCGGAACCAGCCCGCCAAGGCTGTCGCCGTAGAAACCGATCAGCTGTCGCAGGAAGCTGATGGGCAACAGATTCTGTCCGCCCTTGCTTTCTTCCTCGACAATGATCTGGGTCAGGACCGAACGGGTGATATCTTCACCGGTTTTTGCGTCGAAGACCGCAAAATCCTTGTCGTCCTTCACCATCTGGGCGAGGTGATCGAGCGTCACGTATGAACTTGTCTCGGTGTTATACAGGCGCCGGTTCGCGTATTTTTTTATTGTAATTGGTTTGGCGCCGTCTGAGCTTTCGGCCATCCTGTTCCAACCCGTAATTATTGCGCAGCAAAAACCATCAACCAAATTATTGTGCAATGCAAGACGCGATTGGCCTGAAACAGCCTGAACGTGACGGCTGCAGCATTTCCGGGCTATGATAAGAGCATGACAGACAAGCCACCTTTTGATGAATTCTCCCGCGCTTGGATGGAGCTGATGAAGCCACCGTCCGACCTCAATGAGACGGAGAAGGATTTTGCCGAAGTGCAGCAAAAAGCCTACCGGATGGTGATGGAAGGAATGCAGGCATTTGCCACCGGGTTCAGTGAGCGGGCGGTACAACATTTTCGCGAGGCGGCTTCTTCAGCAGAGCCTTCCGTGGTGAATACAGCCCGGATCGAACAGCTCGAAGCGCGCCTGGCACAGGTCGAGACAGAACTTGCAGCATTGAAGAAAGCAAAGGCGGCAAAACCCCGCCGGACAACCAGAAAGCCGGCGAAGCCGAAGGCCTGAATCTTCCGGAAGATTCAGGGTTTTGTCTTTTATGCTGCAATGCAGCATTGGGCTTCAGGCTGAATTCAAAACCTGCATATGAATTGATTTTTGGCTTTTTCTCGGCTATTGAAGGCCATTCAGAACAAGTCGCAACCTCAGGAGGAGACCCCCATGACGGACGTTGTTATCGCAGGTGCAGCAAGAACGCCGATTGGCTCATTCTCGGGCGCTTTGAGCACGCTCTCCGCTACGCAACTCGGTCAGGTGGCGGTTGATGCCGCATTGCAACGGGCGGGTGTCGAGCCGGGGGAAGTCAATGAAGTGCTGCTGGGTCAGGTGCTGACGGCGGGCGTCGGCCAGAATGCTGCGCGCCAGACTGCAATGGCTGCCGGCATTCCAGAAAGTGCCACGGCGATGACGATCAATCAGGTCTGTGGTTCCGGTCTGCGGGCGGTTGCGATGGCGCAGCAGGCAATCAAATGCGGCGATGCTGATATTGTTGTCGCTGGCGGTCAGGAAAGCATGAGCCTTTCTGCCCATGCCATGCATTTGCGGTCTGGCACGAAGATGGGTGATTCCCAGATGGTCGACACCATGATCCGGGATGGGCTGTGGTGCGCTTTCAACGGCTATCACATGGGCACGACGGCAGAAAACGTCGCCGAGAAGTTCCAGATTACCCGCGACGAACAGGACGCTTTTGCCTGTGCTTCCCAGAACAAGGCGGAAGCCGCGCAGAAGGATGGCCGGTTTGCTGATGAGATCGCTCCGGTAACGGTGAAGAACCGCAAGGGCGATATCGTTGTCGATCAGGATGAATATATTCGTCACGGTGCGACCGTTGACTCGCTGGCAAAACTGCGCCCGGCATTTTCAAAAGATGGCACGGTCACGGCCGGTAATGCATCCGGCCTGAATGACGGGGCTGCGGCACTGGTCATGATGTCTGGTGATGCTGCTGCAAAGCGGGGTATTACACCGCTTGCCCGTATTGTTTCCTGGGCGACCGCCGGTGTTGATCCGGCAATCATGGGGACCGGCCCTATTCCGGCCGTCCGCAAGGCACTGGACAAGGCGGGCTGGTCGATTGGTGATCTCGACCTGATCGAAGCCAACGAAGCATTTGCTGCACAGGCGATCGGCGTGAACCGGGATCTTGGCTGGAACACGGATATCGTGAATGTGAATGGTGGTGCCATTGCCCTTGGCCATCCGATTGGCGCATCCGGTGCGCGCGTGATCACGACGCTGTTGCATGAAATGGCGCGTCGGGACGCAAAGAAAGGCATCGCGACATTGTGCATCGGCGGCGGAATGGGCATCGCCCTCTGCGTCGAACGCTGATAGGCTGATCTTGCGAAGGCGGGTGGGAGTCCGCCTTCGCCAACAGCCTGAACGGGCATAACAGTAATACCAACAGGAGGTTTCTATGGCGCGAGTAGCGTTAGTGACAGGCGGCACCCGGGGCATTGGCGAGGCAATCAGTATTGCCCTGAAAGATGCCGGATATAACACGGTCGCCAGTTACGCTGGCAATGATGATGCCGCGAAGGCATTCACGGCGGCTACCGGCATTCCGGCCTACAAGTTTGACGTCGGGAATTTTGAGGATTGCAAGGCGGGGATCGCCAGGATTGAAGCTGAAGTTGGTCCGATTGAAGTGCTGGTCAATAACGCGGGTATCACCCGCGACGGAACCATGCACCGTATGGCGCAGGACCAGTGGCAGGCTGTGATTGATACGAACCTCGGCAGTTGCTTCAACATGTCGCGTTGTGTCATCGACGGAATGCGTGACCGGAATTTTGGGCGTATCGTCAATATCGGATCGATCAATGGTCAGGCCGGTCAGTATGGCCAGGTAAACTATGCCGCGGCCAAGTCCGGTATCCACGGTTTCACCAAGGCGCTGGCGCAGGAAGGTGCTGCCAAGGGGATCACGGTCAACGCGATTGCGCCGGGCTATATCAACACCGACATGGTGCGTGCGGTGCCGGAAGCGGTGCTGGAAAAGATCGTCGCGAAAGTGCCGGTTGGCCGTCTCGGTGAAGCCAGCGAGATTGCTCGCGGCGTCCTGTTTCTGGTGGCTGACGAGGCCGGTTTCGTTACCGGCTCGACCCTGTCGATCAACGGCGGTCAGCATATGTATTGAGGCATTCAGGGCGTGGCCAGCGGGTCACGCCCTGAACCTTACTCCCTGCGCGCCTGACCTTACTCCATCGTCACGGCAGCTTTATCTGGCGTGAATTATGGACGGTGATTTTTTTCTACTTTCGGCGCTGCTTGCTGCCGGTGCGGCCATTCAGGCCGCCGTGGGATTTGGCTTTCCCTATCTGCTTGCCCCTGTTGCTGTATTTATTCTGCCGGAGCTGATTCCCGGTCCTATCCTGCTGCTGACCCTGGCGATCAACAGCGAGATCGCTTTCCGTGAACGCGGGGATGTCGATTTCCCGGCTGTTGGCTGGATAACGGCCGGACGGGTTGCCGGTGCGCTTGCTGCGGCCGCAATGTTCGGTGCCTTCAATCCTGATATCTTCAAGCTGGTCCTCGGGGGCGCTTTGCTGATTGCTGTCCTGCTGACCGCAGGTGTTGGTGCCCGCATGGTCCGGCGTAACCGGGGCAGCCTTACCGCCGCCGGGGTGGCTGCAGGAATCATGGGCACGCTGACCGGGGTGGGTGCCCCGCCGATTGCCTTGCTCTATTCCGGGGAAGAGCCGTCAAAAGTGCGCAGCATCCTGTCGGTCAGTTTGCTGATCGGTGTGGTTATTTCTCTCTTTATGCTCTGGCTGTTCGGACATTTCGGGATGGCGGAAATCTGGCTGGCGCTGACTTTCCTGCCAGCCACGCTGATCGGGGTTCTGGGTGGCCGGTATCTGTCACGTCATATCAACAAAAGCCGGGCACGTCTGGCGATCCTTGTCATCTCGGCTTTTGCCGCGATCGGGCTGATCGGTGACGTGGTTGTTCCGTATCTGCTGACGCTGATCTAGAACCGCACGATCTTGCCGTCTTCGGCCAGATCATAGGGGACATCATCCAGCTGCCGCAGCATATCATCGCTCATATGGGTCAGGACCAGATGCTTCGGATTGATTTCCGGCAGATGCGCTTCCAGTGTCGCCAGATCGAGATGCAGCGGAACACTCTTGTCCCGGAAGTATGCCTCGGCCACGAACAGATCGACATCTTTCGCGGTCTCAATCAGCGTATCGGTCCAGGCTGTGTCGCCGGTATAGGCAACGGATTTGCCTTCTGCCTCCACCCGTAAGGCAAAGAAAGGACCGCCGGGATTGCCGTGAATCACGGACCGCGGGGTAACGGACAGGCCGCAAATCTCTGTCGTCACATCCGGCTCCAGCTCGATCATGTTCAGGTCGAACTTCTGCTTTGTGCCGCTGGACCCGGGGAAGGCAGTTTCCATGACCCGGACATACCAGTCTTTCAGTCCGGCAGGCCCGGCAATGGTCAGCGGTGTTCTGCGCTTTGTGAAGAACTGGGCATCCAGCATCAGGAAGGGCAGGCCACCGAAATGGTCAGCATGAAAATGCGTGAACAGAATGACATCAATCTCATTGTGGCTGATGCCCAGCTGCTTCATCGCAATCAGCGACGAGGCACCACAATCGATCAGGAAGTTCGTGGTTTCACCGGTGACATGAAAGCAGGTGTTAAACCGCCCGCCACTGCCAAACGCATCTCCACATCCGATAAACTGTAACTGCATGACCGGACCTCTTGTCTCAGGCGAGAAGCTCCATTCCCTTGGTTGCCATGACATAGAGGCCAAGACCGGCTGTCGCGCAGCCGACGGTCAGTTGCAGGCCGTTATGGGCGACGGTCAGGTAACGGGCAGTCCAGCTCAGGGGGACGGCGATGATGGCAGACAACATTGCCATACCGGCGATTGAACCGATACCAAACAGCACGACATAGGCAAAGCCGAGGGTTGCGGTAGGCGCTGTGGTTGCGGTGAGGATCAGCAGGGCGGCGGAGCCGGCCATACCGTGCATCATGCCGACCAGCAGGGTACGGACCTCTGCCCGGCGATGGCTGTGTTCATGCTGGCGCAGACTGTGTTTACCTGTCTCTCCGGCATGGCTGTGAGCATGAAAATGCCGGACACCGTTGTCATGGCTATGTGCGTGAAAGTGAATGCGGTCACGCCACAGACGCCAGAGCACATTAAGGCCCAGCCCGACCAGCATGACACCAACAGCGAATTCCAGACCGCCTGCCAGTCCGTCGCTGATGACGGCACCTGCCAGAACGGCAGCACCGGCAAACAGCATCAGGGTGATGGTATGGCCAAGACCCCAGACGGCCCCATGAGTGATGATCTTGCGGATGCTTGATTGCCGGACGGCGATGCTGCTGACCGCAGCGACATGATCAGCCTCCAGCGCATGCTGCATCCCGATCACGAGACCGAGAAACAGAATTCCCGCTATTGAATATTCCATGAAATTGTCCTGAGCCAGACCGGACGATTACCGGCTCGCGAAGTTAGCCGTCTTTCGCCGCACTGCACAAGACGTGTTTGAACCTTTGGTTCCCAATATCGTCCGGACGATATTCATCTGATGATGCCCGTCTGCACCTCGCCCGGCAGAGGTCAGGATGGCAGCGGTTAGCAGGCTGCCCGGAAAGTCAGATTCCTAGTGATCGCCAATCAGGGTGCCGGCACCATGAGAGGTGAAGATTTCCAGCAACAGGGCATGGGGGACGCGGCCATCCAGAATAACGGCGGCTTCGACACCACGCTTTACGGCCTGCATGCAGGTCTCGACCTTCGGAATCATGCCGCCGGAGATGGTGCCGTCCTTGATCATGGCCCGGGCCTGTTCAAGGTTCAGATCAGCAATCAGTTCCTTGTTCTGGTCGAGGACACCGGCAACGTCTGTCAGCATCAGCAGGCGACGGGCACCAAGCGCGGAGGCAATGGCACCGGCAGCTGTGTCGGCGTTGATATTGTAGGTCTCGCCACCGGCACCAATACCAATCGGGGCAATGACCGGAATGATGTCGGATTCTTCGAAGGCTTCGAGAATGCCGGGGTTGATCCGGTCCGGTTCGCCGACGAAACCAAGGTCGAGGATTTTCTCGATATTGGAGTCGGTCTCACGCCGGGTGCGGCGCAGCTTCTGGGCCTGTATCAGGTCACCATCCTTGCCGGACAGACCGACAGCGGTGCCGCCGGCAGCATTGATGGCGCTGACGATCTGCTTGTTGATGGAACCGGACAGGACCATCTCGACAATTTCGACCGTTGCCTGGTCGGTGACGCGCAGGCCATCGACAAAGTCGCTCTGAATCTTCAGGCGCTCCAGCATCTTGCCGATCTGGGGACCGCCGCCATGCACGACGATCGGATTGATCCCGACCTGACGCAACATGACGATATCGCTGGCGAATCGTGACGCAAGGTCTGCGTTGCCCATCGCATGGCCGCCATATTTGACCACAAAAGTTTCGCCCGCATATTCCCGCATATAGGGAAGGGCGTCGGACAGTATGGTCGCCTGATCCTGAAAGTCTTCGTTTGCCATCACTCGGTTTCCCCGGACTTGTTGCCGATTGGGATAAAGAGCCGTTGCCCGACCGTCAAGCCACGAGGTCGGCTATTGCGGCACGAACGACATCAATTCCGGTCTGATCAACAGAGCTGGAAAGCAGAATATCGGGGTGACAGGCGACATGGGTCTTCTGAAGGCCGCGGATTTCCTCAACCAGCTTTTCAAGTTCGGCGGGTTTCGGCTTGTCGCATTTTGTCAGCACGACCTGATAGCTGACCGCTGCCTTGTCGAGCATGGTCATGACGGTGAGGTCGGTTTTTTTCGGGCCGTGGCGGCCATCAATCAGCAGCATGACCCGGCGCAGGTTGGGCCGGCCCTGAAGATACAACCCGATCAGATTGGTCCAGGTCGCGACTTTTTCCCGCGGTGCAGCGGCATAGCCATAGCCCGGCAGATCAACCAGCGTCAGCCGGTCATCCAGTGAGAAAAAATTGACCTCCTGGGTACGACCGGGGGTGTTCGATGTGCGGGCCAGTGTCTTGCGACCGGTCAGCGAATTGATCAGCGACGACTTGCCGACATTCGACCGGCCCGCAAAGGCGACTTCCGACAGGGTATAATCCGGCAGGTCTTCCTCGCTGACGGCACCGCGCAGGAAGTCGCATTGTTTGGCGAACAGCAGCCGGCCTTTTTCCAGCCGGGCTGCTTCCATGGCATCGTCAGCGGGGTTATCGGTCATTTCTTGTCGGTGTCGGAACCACCGCCCACTCTTACGCCCATACGTCGCATGATGACCCACTGCTGCAGGATCGACAGGCTGTTGTTCCAGGCCCAGTAGATCACCAGACCAGCCGGGAAACCGGCCAGCATGAAGGTGAACAGGAACGGCAGGAACATGAAGACTTTTGCCTGTACCGGATCAGCCGGTGCCGGGTTCAGTTTCTGCTGCAGGTACATGGTGATCCCCATGATCACCGGCCAGACACCGAGCATCGGCAGCCAGCCTGGCGTGGTCCAGGGGATCAGGCCGAACAGATTGAACAGCGTCGTCGGGTCCGGTGCGGAAAGATCCTGAATCCAGCCGAAGAACGGTGCCTGGCGCATTTCAATGGAGATGTAGAGCACCTTGTAGAGCGCAAAGAACACCGGAATCTGGACCAGAATCGGCAGGCAACCCGACATCGGATTGACCTTCTCGTTCTTGTACAGGGCCATCATTTCCGTATTCAGGCGCTGCCGGTCATCACCAAGACGTTCCCGCAGTTCCACCATCTTCGGCTGCAGCTTCTTCATCTTGCTCATCGAGACGTAGGATTTGTTCGCGAGCGGGAAGAAAATCAGCTTGATGCCGACAGTCAGCAACAGAATGGCAACCCCGTAGTTGCCGACCACGCCATAGAGCCAGACCAGTGCCAGGAAGATCGGTTTGGTCAGGAAATAGAACCAGCCGAAATCAATGGCGAGATCGAAATGTGTGACGCCCAGCTGGGTTTCATACTCATCCAGCAGCGACAGGCGTTTTTCCCCGATATAGGCATTGTTGGTCGAGCCGGCGGTCTGGCCGGGCGCGATTTCCACCGGCTCACCGAGGAAGTCGGTCTGATAACGATGGGCGCCGAGCATCATGTAATCTTCATCAACACCGAGAACCCGCGGGTCCGCGCTGTGATTGATGGTCGCCTTGATGTTGCTCTTCTGATCCGGGATCAGTGCAGCAAGCCAGTATTTGTCGGTGATACCAAGCCAGCCACCCTTGCTTTCGAAGGTGCGGGCGGTGCGGCGGGCCTGTCCGGTTTTGGCGAAGGCTTCCCGGCTGTCTTCGACGAGGTCGGAATAATCGACTTCTTCCAGGACTTCGTTAAAGACGCCCAGCGGACCTTCATGCAGGATATAGAAGCCGGTGGTGGCCGGTGTTCTCAGGCGGCTGACCCGACCATAGGGCAGCAGCGTGATCGCGCTGGAACCGGCATTCTCGACGGACTGTTCAACGGTGAACAGGTAATTCTCGTCGACATTGATTTTCATCCGGAAGGTCTGGCCGGTCCCGTTGTTCCAGCTCAGGGTAACCGGCTGTCCGACGGTCAGCGTGCTGGCATCCGGAGTCCAGACCGTGTTGCCGCCCGGCAGTTCAATTTTGGCAGCCGACGACGGGTCAACGATCCAGCCGAAATCGACATAATAAGGTTGCATGCTGCCCTGTGGATTCAGCAGATGAACAAGCGTCGAGCCTTCCTCGATGGATTCTGTGTGCTCTGCCAGAATGATGTCATCAATACGGGCACCTTTCAGACGAAGAGAGCCTTTCAGCTTTTCCGTATCAATGGTGACACGCGGGTCCGCGGCGACAGCTTTCGCCCGGGTTTCAAGTTCGATCTGACTGGAGATATGTTCCTTGCCGCGGGTGCCGGGAATCGACAGGAAGCCGCCGGAATCCTGTGCCTGCGGATCCTGCAGGGTTTCTGCCGCGCCAACCGGGGCCAGTTCAACCGGGGCCGTGCCTTCCGGTGTTCCGGCCGGACCGTCGACGACGGGTGCCGGGGACTGAGCACCGGACTGTGTCTGGGCCTGAGGCTGCGGCGGCGGTGCGTCGGACGCAAAGAAGTGATCAAAACCGATGATGATTGCCAGCGAGAGGACAACGGCGAGGATGATGTTTTTCTGTTCAATCATGATAAGTGCTTACGTTGACCTTCGGTGGGAACAGGAATGCGCCTGCGGGCGCGCGTTTACGGGTGGTACGGGGTCATAACCCGAACCGGCCCATGGATGACAGCGACAAATGCGTTTTGCTGCAAGAATCCCGCCCTGAACCGGTCCGTGGAGGGTCAGGGCCTCAATCGCATATTCCGAACAGGTCGGCAGATAGCGACAACGGGCAGGGATGACCGGTGAGATGATATATCGGTAAAGATAGACCGGGGTTTTCAGAATCCAGCCTGTCAGGTGGCCAATCATCGGCGCCCCCGTTGAGGATTCGGATCAAGAAAGGCGCGGCGCATATCGCTCACCAGCTTCTCGAAAGGTCGGTCGGCAGCGGAATAGCGTCCGACAATGACATAGTCACAGCCGGCTTTCGCCAGTTCCGGGGCAAGCATGTCTGCAATCGCTTTGAGGCGACGGCGTGCTCGATTGCGTCTCACGGCGTTTCCGACTTTTTTGGAAACCGTGAAACCAATCCTTGGTTCATCGTCATCTTCGCCATGGCGTTGCGCGGACTGAAGAACCAGACCGCGCATCACCGAGCGACTACCATGATTGGCGACACGTAGAAATTCTGGTCGCTTTTTCAGACGGCCACAGGTGGATGCCATGATGCGAATTGGCCTTAGGCGGAAAGTTTTTTCCGTCCCTTGGCGCGCCGGTTTGCAAGTATACGCCGACCACCTACGGTAGCCATGCGGCTTCTGAAGCCGTGGCGGCGTTTGCGAACCAGCTTGCTGGGCTGATACGTGCGTTTCACCGGACTCTCCGTACGTTTTCCGGGTGGATAGAGCGGGGGTGTATAGGGGGGTGCGGAGGGCAAGTCAACGCCTGTCACACATCTCTTCGGATTATCTTCTGTCACGGAATGGTGACTTTTTGGGATCAGGAGGGGCGGCTATATGCTTGGGTCCGGGAGGAACAACGGCTTTCAGGGTCAAGGAGTCAGGGTTTATGAGCATCAGGGAAACTTCAGCGGATCAGGAAAAAAATCCTGCCGGGAAAAGCAGCCGGTTTGGAAAATTAATTCCGGTTATTGTTCTCGGTGCGGTGATGATTGCTTTTTTTGCCTTCGATCTCGGAAGATTCGTTTCTTTTGATGCCCTGCGGGAACATCGTGAAGTTCTGCAGTCCTGGGTTGCCGATAACGCGGTTGCCGCAAATCTGGCCATGGTGCTTCTCTATGCGGTTGCGACGGCGACATCTCTGCCGATCGGGCTGGTTCTGACCATCGCCGCCGGGTTTCTGTTTGGCTGGTTCCTGGGCGGGCTGCTGGTTGTCATTGGTGCGACAATTGGCGCGACAGTGATTTTTCTGGCGGCCAGATATGCCTTTGCCGATCTGCTGCGGGCGAAGGTCGGAGGGACGCTGAAGCGGATGGAAGCGGGTTTCCGTGAAGACGCACTCAGTTACATGCTGGTTTTGCGGCTTGTGCCGTTGTTCCCGTTCTGGCTGGTCAATATCGCGCCGGCCTTTCTGGGGGTGACAACCCGGACCTATATTCTGGCAACGTTCTTTGGCATCGTTCCGGGAACCTTTGTCTATGCGACGGTCGGTGACGGCCTTGGTGTTGTGTTTGATCGTGGAGAAACCCCGGATCTCGGCATTATCTTCGAGCCGACAATTCTCGGTGCGATTATTGGTATGGCCGTGCTGGCGATGGTTCCCGTGATCTACAAGAAAATCAGGCGGCGGCACAGATAGCCTGACGGCTGACATTCCTGTCCGATCCCCCTATCCTGATACTGGAGTAGCTGAAATATGGCGAATGTAATTGATGCCGATATCTGCGTGATTGGCGCCGGTTCCGCTGGCCTGTCAGTAGCGGCAGGCGCCTCTCAGATGGGGGCACGGGTGGTGCTCGTCGAAAAGGGTGAGATGGGCGGTGACTGCCTGAATTACGGCTGTGTGCCCTCCAAGGCGCTGCTGGCAGCCGGTCATGCAGCCCATGCAGGTGCTGTCGCTCCAAAATATGGTGTGTCACTCGGATCTGCGTCCTATGACCCGGTCGCGGTTCACGACCATGTCAAAGGTGTAATCGCCGCCATTGCCCCCATGGATTCTGTCGAACGCTTTGAGAGTTTCGGAGTTACGGTCATCAAGGCTGCTGCACGGTTCACCGGCCCGCAGGAAGTGATGGCCGGTGACACACGCATTACCGCCAGACGTTTCGTGATTGCCACCGGTTCCAGCCCGGTGGCACCGCCGATCGAAGGATTGTCGGAAACGCCCTACTTCACCAACGAAACCCTGTTCGACAACAAGGACAGGATCGACCATCTGCTGATTATCGGTGGCGGCCCGATCGGGCTGGAAATGGCGCAGGCCCATCGTCAGCTGGGCATCGCGGTAACGGTCGTCGATCTGGGGCCAATTCTGCCGAAGGATGATCCGGACGCTGTTGAGGTCGTGCGCAAATCCGTGCTGGAAGACGGCGTGGTGCTGCATGAGAAGGTGAAGGTTATCCGGACGGACAAGACAGCACAGGGCGTGTCTGTCACGATTGAGACGAAGGGTGCGGAGAAGACGATTACCGGCTCTCACCTGCTGGTCGCGGCCGGACGGGCGGCGAATGTCAAAGGGCTGGATCTCGAAAAGGCCGGGGTCGACTATGACCGGGCGATCAAGGTGGATAAACGTCTGCGGACATCCAACCGGAAAATCTTTGCGATGGGAGATGTCGCGGGCAGCTATCAGTTCACCCATGTGGCGGGATATCATGCCGGTGTGGTGATCCGGAATATCCTGTTTCGCCTGCCGGCGAAGGTGGATTACCGGGCGGTTCCCTGGGTAACCTATACCGACCCTGAACTGGCCCATGTGGGCATGACGCTTGATGAGGCAAAACAGGAGCAGGGCGATAATCTGCGTATTCTGCACTGGGGCTTTGACGAAAATGACAGGGCCCAGTCCGAACGGTCGACGGAAGGATTTGTGAAAGTGCTGACGACCCGCAAGGGCCATATTCTCGGAGCGACAATTGTCGGCAAGAATGCCGGAGAGCTGATTCACCCCTGGATCATTGCCATCCAGAACAAACTGAAGATCGGTGCCATGGCGACCTACATCGCGCCTTATCCCACGCTGGGCGAAGTGAACAAGCGGGCTGCCGGCAGCTTCTATACGGAAAAGCTGTTCAGTGAGCGAACCCGCAAAATTGTTCGCTTCCTGCTTCGGTTCGGCTGACACTGAACGGGTGTCCCGGATGAAACTGGAACCCATACGCCCCTGGCGCAGTCTGTCTGCGCGTCTGCTGGTGCTGACCGTGTTCTTTGTGATGGTGGCGGAGTTCATGATTTACGCGCCGTCGATTGCCCGGTTTCGGCTTGATTACCTGCAGGACCGGATTTCGTCTGCACATCTCGCCAGTCTGGCACTGAAAGCCTCCAGCAATGAAACCGTTGGCGCAGAGCTTGAAGTTGAGCTGCTGAAACATGTGATGGCCCATGGTATCGCGCTGAAGGGGCAGGGGCGCCGGGAATTGATGCTGGCGTCAAAGATGCCGCCGGAGGTCGACAAGTCCTACGACCTGCGCATGGCAACAATGCTTGATTTGCTGGTGGATGCCTTTGCCACCCTGGTCCGGACAGATAACCGGGTGTTGCGGGTTGTCGGCAGGGCGCCACAGGATATGTCGATTCAGGTCGAAGTGCTGCTGGATGAGAAGCCGCTGCGCCGGGCGATGCTGAAATTCTCATCCCGGATCATCCAGCTTTCAATCGTGATTTCCCTGTTCACGGCCGGGCTGGTTTATCTCAGCCTGCAACTGATGATGGTCCGGCCCATGCGCCGGATCACGGCCTCTATGGAACAGTTCCGGTCCGATCCGGAGAACCCGGATGTGACCATCCAGCCGAGCGAGCGCAGTGATGAAATTGGTGTCGCGCAGCGTGAACTGGCGGTCATGCAGACGGCGCTGCGAAATGCACTGCACCAGAAGAATCGCCTGGCAGCGCTGGGTGAAGGCATGACCAAGGTCAATCACGACCTGCGCGGCATGCTGGCCACGGCGATGCTGGCCTTCGACCGGCTGGAGCAAAGCGAAGATCCGGAAATCCGGCGTGTGGCACCGCGTATCATCCGGGCAATCGACCGCGCTGTCGCCTTGTGCAGCAAGACCATGCGCTATGCCCGTGAAGGGCCGGAGGAGGCCAGTCCGACCAGTTTTAATCTGCATGACCTGATTGCGGAGGTTGGGGAAGCGCTCTCGCCGTCTGTCGGGCTGGATGACCCGTTTGAGCCGGCCGGTGACAAATCGCCGGAGGCAGAATGGCTGTGGGTCAATAACGTCCCGGCAGACTTTGTCGTGACGGCTGATCGCGCGCATCTGTTCCGGATTGCCGATAATCTCGGGCGCAATGCGGTGGAGGCCGGGGCCAGGACGGTGACCTTCACAGCCTCGACCGAGCCCCGCCGGCAACGGCCGGGATTGCGGTTTGTGCTGACTGTCGCTGATGACGGGCCGGGTATTCCGGAGAAAATCAGCGAGAACCTGTTCAAGCCGTTCTCTGCCTCGACGCGTAAAGGTGGCTCCGGTCTCGGGTTGTCGTTATCGCGGGAACTGGTGCAGGCGCATGGCGGTGACATCATCCTGACCCGAAACAGCCGGAATGGCTGTACCTTCCGGCTGTCGATCCCGATGCCCTGACAGGTCCTGTCCTCAGTCCAGGGCGAAGACGACGCTTTTCAGCGGGCTTGAATCGGTCAGCAGCGGATGTGCGGGATGGTCCGGTGACGGGCCGGCCATGCGAATCAGGCGACAGGACCGGCCTGCGGCATTCAGCCCGGCCGCAACTTCGGCGACCAGCCGGTCAATGCCGATAACCGGTGAGCGTGAGGCAAGATAGAGATATCCGCCGGCACTGATCAGCTGTCCGGCCAGCCGGGCCAGTTCCCGGTATTCCAGTTCTCCCCGGTCTGCTTCCTTGCGGGTCAGGACAAGCGGCGGCGGCGTTATGGTCACGAGGGCATAGCGTTCGCTCAGCCCGCTGCGCTCGATCAGTTCGGCAGTCGGATTACCCGACGAAATGACCGACCGGTCGATGGCCTTGTTGATGCGCGCATTGTGCAGTGCAAGTGACAGGTCTGTTTCATTGGCGCAGATGGCTGTCACCCGGTCAGCCGAGTTTGCCGCAGCGATGGCAAGACCACCGGCCCCGGCAAACAGGTCCAGCGCCTTGCCATGAAACTTCAGTCCGGCAATGAATTTCCGGTCGTCACGCTGGTCAAAGCTCCAGATATCGCCTTCCTCGCGCATCAGGTCGACCCTGAATCGGAAGCCGTTTTCCGAGATTTCCACCGGCTGATCGATGCTGCCGGCTGCCAGATGGACATATTTCGGCAGACCTTCGGTGTCCCGGAACCGGTGATTGTTCCGGAGGACGACGGCATCAGCCTGCAGGACGGCCATGATGACCGGCAACAGGCGCTCCATACCGGCAGTCATTGCCTGAATCACGACCTTGCCCTTGAAGCGGTCAATGACGAGCCCCGGCAGCCCGTCGGCCTCACCATTGACCAGACGGTAGAAGGGATCGGAAATACAGGCCTCCCGGACAGCCAGCGCGCGGGCAATGCGACGCATCAGAAAATCATCGTCGATCACGGTGTTTGATTCCCAGTCGAGTATCCGCAATGACGCCAGTGACCGGGGGTTGAAGGTTGCGACACCGACCGCATCGCCATCGCCGGTCATCACCGTAACGATACTGCCGGGGTCCAGCGATTTGGTCCGCTCATCCATGTCGATGGAGTTGGAATAGAGTATCGGCATTCCTTCGCCGACGCGTTTTCCGCGACCGGATTTCAGTCGAACAATCGACCGTTTCCGGGGATCATCCGCAGGATGAGGTGTCATGCTGTCTGGGTCGATCCGGTCAGTCATTTGTCTTTTGGTCCTTCCAGCACGACGCCTTCACGACGCGGGTCTGCGCCGCCGTCCGGTCCGGCTGTGGTGAGGCGAATGCCATGCAGCCCGGAATTCAGGCTGCGAATACTGACGTTGTGGCCGAGAGCTTCCAGTGAAGTTTTCAGCTCTGCGGCTGCTGTTCCCTCTTCCAGATCGGTCTGGCCGTTACGATTGATCACATGCGGCAGGTTGATGGCCTGCTGCATTGAGAGATTCCAGTCGATCACACCGATCAGTGTTTTGGCAACATAACCGATGATCCGCGATCCGCCGGGCGACCCGACAGCCATGCGGAGGCTGCGATCCGGGGCCAGAACCAGTGTTGGTGACATCGAACTGCGGGGGCGTTTGCCGGGCTCGACCCGGTTGGCAACAGGCATGCCGTCTTTATCGGGGCTGAAGGAGAAATCGGTCAGCTGGTTGTTCAGAATAAAACCACGGGTCATCAACCGCGCACCAAAGGCATTCTCGACGCTGGATGTCATGGAGACAGCATTCCCGTCTGCATCAAGGACCGAGAGATGAGTGGTCGATTCCCGTTCGAAATCGTCCTGCATGGGGGTGAGTGAACCGTGGTCCTGTGGCGGGGTGCCGGCTTCAGCCTTGCCGATGCTGCTTTTGAGACTGATCTGTGCGGCACGGCTTTTCAGATAAGCGGGGTCCAACAAGCCTTTCAGAGGGGCCGGAACGAAATCGGTGTCTGCGAGATAGAGATTACGATCTGCAAAGGCCAGCCGCCCGGATTCTGCAATCAGATGGGCTGCTGACAGGCTGTCGGGGGCCATTGCTGCGAGGTCATAGCCTTCAAGCAGACCCAGCATTTGTGCGACTGTCACACCGCCGGATGAAGGTGGCGGCATGCCACAGATGTGATTATTCCGATAGAGTCCGCAGACCGCCTGTCGTTTGACCGCGCGATAACCGGACAGGTCTTCCAGTGTCATCAGCCCGGGATTACGGGTGGCTTCCTGAACTGTCCGGACGATATCGGCGGCAATGGCACCATTGTAGAATTTATTGGCTCCACCCTGTGCCACCTGTTGCAGTACGTCTGCATAGGCCGGGTTGCGCAATAGCGAACCGACGGGAAGTGCCGTGCCATCGGGCTGATAGAAGTAGCTGCGGGTGGCGTCGAAGGTCGTCAGACGTTTCGCATCGCGATCAATCAGGTAATGCAGTCGCGGAGACACCTGAAAACCGTCGGTGGCCAGCCGGATTGCCGGGGCGAACAGATCAGCCCAGGGCAGCTCTCCGTGATCCTGATGAGCCAGCTCCAGCATGCGCAACAGACCGGGTGTTCCGACCGACAGTCCACCGACCACGGCATCGTAGAATTTCCGCGGCTTACCGTCAGGTCCGAGAAACATGTCGGCGGTTGCCGCAGCGGGGGCTGTCTCGCGTCCGTCATAGGCGTCGATGGCCTGATCGCCGGCACGGTAATGCATCAGGAAGCCACCGCCACCGATGCCGGAACTCTGTGGCTCAACCAGACCAAGGACAAGCTGGGCCGCAATCGCGGCGTCAACGGCGCTGCCACCAGCGGCCAGAATATCCAGTCCGGCCTGTGCCGCATGCGGATTTGCCGCCGAAACCATATATTGGCCACCCGGTTGTGCCCGGGATGCCGGAGACAGCAGAAGGGTGCTGCAAATCGCAAGGAGGACAAGTCTGGTGAAGGTCATGCTATTCCCTGTGTCGGCATTGTCGATAGGCGGCCTGCGCCTGTCCGGCAACAGTAAACCCGTTGTACCGGGAGGTCATTTTGTTTGCGGCGCGACGTGCTATAGATAATTCTTGTGTCGGAAATATGCCGTCTATGGTGCGGGAGGATTATTAATGGGACTTCCCAAGATTGTCAGTCTGCCAAGTCCGAGTTTTCGGAATTGTGGCCCCTGTGATGTGTGTGAGGCCCGCGAACTGTCCTTCTGTTCCGCGCTTGAGGCAGGCGAAATCCATCACCTTGCCCGGATACTGACCACCATTACCGCGGAAACCGGTGCCGTTCTGTATCACGAAGGCGATGATGCAAAACATGTCTATAACGTCACGGCAGGCTGCATAAAGCTGCACAAGATGTTGCCGGACGGGCGGCTGCAGATCATCGGTTTTATGTTTGAGGGTGATTATCTGGGGATGCCCCAGACGCCGGAGTACAAGTCGACAGCACAGGCGGTTGACGATGTGAAGCTCTGCCGGTTTGGCCTGAAGGACTTCCGGGTATTGTCGGAAGAACATCCGGAGCTGGGGCGGCGTTTGCTTGATATGGCGCGGACCGAAATCGATGCGGCAGGTGAACAGATGCTGTTGCTGGGGCGGAAAACGGCAAAGGAACGCCTGGCCTCTTTCCTGCTGCGTCTGTCCGAAGGTCAGGCCCGGCGGGGTCGCCCTTCCAATCCCGTCGCACTGCCCATGAGCCGGGGGGACATTGCCGATTATCTGGGGCTGACCATCGAGACGGTCAGCCGTACCTTCACATCATTCCGCAAGACCGGACTGATTGAATTGCCGGATAAATCGCACGCCTTCCTGAAAGACACAGACGGTTTACTGGAGATTGCCGCAAACGAATAGTTTTTGGCCGGACCTGTTCCGGTGGCGTTCAGCTTATCTGTGCCGAGGCTTCCTGTACCTTGAATGTCGCCTCATTGACGCGGTTCGCCGAACCAACGATTTCGCTCAGCCCGCTGGCGATTGAATCGACGCCGTTGGAAGCAGTCTGCATGTTGCCTGACATCTCGTCGGTTACGGTTGATTGTTCCTCGACGGCGGCGGCAATCGCTGATGAAATCTGACTGAGTTCAGAGATTGAATCGGAAATGGCGGCAATGGCACCGACCGAAGCGTCGGTCGATTGCTGAACCTCGGTGACGAGCCCGCGAATTTCCCCGGTGGCTTTTGCTGTCTGATTGGCGAGGTTCTTGACCTCTGAGGCAACCACGGCAAACCCTTTGCCTGCTTCACCGGCCCGGGCGGCTTCAATGGTGGCATTGAGGGCCAGCAGGTTGGTCTGTTCAGCAATATCGTTGATCAGTTCGATGACATCACCAATCTTGCCCGCCGCCTTTGCCAGTCCGGCGATGGTTTCACCGCTCTGACTTGCCTGATCCACGGCTTCGTTACTCATCTGTGATGCCCGGACGACCTGACTGCTGATTTCCCGTACTGATGCTGACAGCTCTTCTGACCCGGCGGCGACAGCTTGTACGTTCGAGGAGGTCACTTCTGCTGTAGAGGCCGCACTGGTGACCTGACTGGTGACGATTTCCATTTCCTGAACAATCCTGACCAGATCGGCATTGATGGATTTCTGGACTTCTTCCCGGCGCAAGCGATCATTTACCATCTCGGTGATGTCCGAGGCAAATTTAACGACCTTCAGAAGCTGGCCGTTTGGCCGTCTGATCGGGTTGTAGGTCGCCTGAATCCAGAACTCCTGACCACCCTTGCGCAAGCGCCTGAATTCACCGGCCTGAAATTCACCCCGATTGAGGGCTTCCCAGAAGCTCCTGTAATCAGACGATGCCGCATAGGTACTGTCGACGAAGATACGGTGATGCTGGCCGATGATTTCTCGGGCGTCGTATCCGGTCGCTTTGAGGAAGTTTTCATTCGCCCGCAGAATCGTGCCATCAAGATTGAATTCGATAACGGCCTGCGACTTGTTGATCGCATTGATCTGGCCTTCGTGATCGGCGTTCTGCCGTTTCTGGGCAGTAATGTCGGTGGCAAACTTTATGACTTTGTACGGTTTGCCTTTGCTGCCGAGGATCGGATTGTAGGAGGCCTGAATCCAGACGCCCTGACCGTCTTTGCGAACCCGGCGATATTCGGCGGACTGATAGTTGCCGTCCCGCAGGGTTGACCAGAAGGCTTCATATTCCGGTGACTTTGCTTCCTCCGGATCGACAAAGATCCGGTGGTGCTTACCCTTAATTTCACTCAGCTCATAGCCAAGTGCCTGCAGAAACAAATCGTTCGCGGTGATAATCGTACCGTCCATATTGAATTCAATGGTCGCCTGCGATTTGCCGATGGCGGCCATTACAGCCTCCAGTTCGCGAATCCGTGCTGAAAATGGCAACATGATTTTATCCCCTGACTACCTGCCCGTTGAGAGGAATTAAGTCATAAGGAAATCGACAGATCATGCATAGTGAGGGGAAACACGTATGGTCCCGTGATTATGCAAATAATAAGAGAATAGTCGCTCCGGATATCAAGTCCGCCAGCCTACCAGCCGTTGACGCGCGGCCATTCCGTGGTCAGTTCACCGTCTTCGATGACGTGGTAACGGTCATAGGCGGCAGACGTCATGCAGACATGGTTGGGCAGGATGCGCATCTGGCTGCCGATCGGCCAGGCCTCAAAATCAATCGGTCCGGTGCTCTCGACGATGCCATGTTCCTGATGTACGTCGGCAATGATCATCTCGGGCGCACCCTTTACCATGCCGTAGCCCAGATCACGGGGTAGTTTCGCGGTTGACCGGTCTTTCGACAGCGCCAGCCCCCCGGCATCAATCAGCAGGCGGTTTTCGTCTTTCCGGTGCCGGATAACCGTTGCCAGTACGCTGACTGCAAGGTCATCAAGGCTGCAACTTCCAATGCCCGCCTGGAACAGGTCACCGAACAGATATACGCCCGGCCGCATCTCCGTGACGCCATCAAGGTGACGGGCATACAGGGCGGTGGGGGTTGAGCCGACGCTGACAACCGGACAGGCATGGCCAGCCGCCCGCAGGCGTGTCGCGGCATCGACGGCTCCGGCCCGTTCCTCTTCGGCGATCTGTTCGACCGCCGCAATGTCGCTGGCGCCATAAGAATGCCCGGCATGGGCCAGCACGCCGCGCAGATCGACAGTGCCGTTTGCGGTCAGGGCAGCTGCGATTTCCATCAATGCGGGGTCATCCGCAAACACACCGCCGCGTTCACCGCCGGTATCGACTTCAATATGAACGGCAAAATGATGGCCATGTGCGGCGATGGCCCGTGCTGTCTCCACCTCGTCGACGATCAGGCCGATATTGGCGCCGCGATCCATCAGGGCGGCGACGCTGTCCAGTTTGCCGGGGGCGATACCGACGGCATAGGTGATGTCGGTGAACCCTGCCGTCAGGAAATAGTCTGCCTCCCGCAGGGTAGACACGGTGATCCCGCCGAACTGTCCGCGTGTCGCCACCCGCCCGACCTCCGCCGATTTGGAGGTCTTGAGATGAGGCCGCAAACGCACCCCCAGCTGGTTTGCGCGTTCACTCATCCGCGTAGCGTTATGTTTCAGCCGGTCACGATCCAGCATCAGGCAGGGGGTTGGCAGAGGAAATGTATCAGGCATCAATTGTCTCGAATTCAGCAGGGGAGGTGATTTCCAGGATCTCGCAATCGTCGGAACAGCTCATCAGTTCGTGGCGTATGCCCGGCGGCTGGTGGACACAATCCCCGGCCACAAGATCATGTTCTCCATGTCCGTCATAGCGAAACCGGACAGTGCCTTTCAGAACATAGAAGATCTGGAAATCGAGGGGATGGCGATGAAAGCCGGTGCCGTCTGTGCAAGCCTGTTTGGCGCGGATGACATGAGCCATGTAGCGGCCTTCTGTGGCATCCCTGATGCCTAGGTCGCGGTACTCGAAAAATGACCGTAATCCACCATCGTCAAATTTACCGTCTGCTGCCTTGCTGATGCTGAATTTCATCCGGTTTCCATCCTTGCTCTGATAATTGACGAGGATAACCCGGCAGGGAGACCGCGTCACGTGCCGGCGCTAGATTGACCCCGGTCGCCGGATGGCAGCATTATGCTTGCTTCCGTACCGTGTCCTGATGTGCTGAGGAGTTTCAGCCTGCCATTGTTTTCTGTCAGAAGCTTGTGGCAGAGGGCAAGTCCTGTGCCCGACCCGCGCTCGCCTTCGGTCCCGCGAAGCGACATGATTTTCCTTCCGGACATCCCGGCCTCTGTCTGGTCCGGGGTCATGCCAACGCCGTCATCAGTGACCTGAACAGTGACCTCGTCACCGGTCTGACGGGCAGCAACGGTTATTGTTCCACCGGGGAGGGTGAATTTGATCGCATTGCCGATGAGGTTACGCATCACCGCTTCGATCATCTGCGCATCGCCGGTGGCTTTAAGGCCGTCTTCGTGATGCAGGGTGATCCGGATGTCCTTTTCATCTGCCAGCGGTTTCAGAAGGTCGAGGGCCGCGTCAATGATGTCGGTAACTTCAAAGATCTCCTGAACCGCAGAGGCCCGGTTTTCCCGCAGCAAGTCACCATCGGTGAGCCCGGCAAGCAAGCTACAGGCGCTGGCAGAGGCATGGCGGATGGCCCGGCCCGCGCTTTCCAGTTCGGAGGGTGACAGGGTACGGGCACTGCCCGACAGCTTCTCACCCTGGGCAAGCAGGACGGACAGGGAGGTCTTCAGATCATGCCCCGTGGTCGACAGCATCAGTTCCTGCCGGCCGGAGAGTTGATTTCCGGGCGATTGAGACGGGACATCGTCTGTCAGGTTGTCCGCAAGTGTGCTGATAAAGGCTGCCGTATCCCGTGCATCGACCTTTGCTTCACGTACCAGCCAGTCGAAATGGGTGGTCATTGATTTGATTCGCTCGGACTCGCGAAAAGCCAGAAAGAAACGACCGACAAAGATCACTGAGAGGATCGGCCCGAATACGCTCATCGGGGCGCTGAAGACCTCCCGGGCATCAAACAGGAACAACCGCAATGCCGGATAGAGTTCGTCGCAAATGCCGGCCATTTGCCGCAACTGCTCTCGACGGATTTCGATGTCGAGGCCGCGATAGTAACCGGAGCCTTCGGCAAGGGCGTGCAGTTCGTGAAGCGGCAGGGCGATCTCGTAGTCGGAATCACCTGACCGCAGGTGCTCAATACTGCTGCGCATGGTCTCAATGGCCTGTTCCGGTGTAACCCCCAGGAAGGCCGCATATTCCCAGCGCAGCATGTCCTCGGTCTTCAGGCTGTCCGGCAGGGTCGCCGGGACATGGCGGATCTTGTAGCCCGCTGCTTCGTGGTGCCAGTCCAGTATCTGCTGGTCGGCCGGTTTGCGTTCAGCCTTGGTGACCGACATGGCTGCGGCAATGACATCCCCCGGTCGTTCCGGCCGTTCTGTCAGCCCGAGCAGCCAGTCCGTGCTGACACCAAGCACCTGTGCTGCATCCGCAGCCAGCTGGGCATTCGGCAGACGGGTTGTTCCTTCCGCCAGAATCTGGCCGATGGTCGACCGGTCAACGCCGGTTTCCCGCGCCAGTCGGCTGCGCGAAAAGCCGACATGCGCCATCGCCTGCTCAAGGCGTTGACGAAACAGCGTCGATCGATTGCGTTTGTCCATAAAAATCACCAAAGCAGTGAAAAGTGCTCATATCAGTTATTATGCAGCAAATTCCCTGAATACACATCACCGCAGGCCCGGTCTATATCAGGGCTCGCAACACAAGAATTCAGGAGATAACAATGGAGAGCAATATCCGGCTTATTGCCAAGTCGATCAGCTGGCAGTCATCCGGGATCATCGTGATGACACTGATCTGTTATCTGATTACCGGATCGATCAATGCCGGTGGTCTGATTGCGGTCGTCAGTGCAGTGGTCGGTCTGGCGACATTCTACCTGCACGAAAAGCTGTGGTCCCGGATCAGCTGGGGCCGGCAGTTCTGAGCCTCCGGCCCGGTTTCCGGCCGGTCAGGAAATATCAGGATGTCGCGTTCCGGACCTTTTCGACGGCGGCATTTACCTGCTGGGTAATGGCGACAATTTCATCCAGATTTGACGCAACAGTTTCCACGCTTTGAGACGCTGTCTGCATATTCATCGACATATCCGCGGTGACAGCGGTCTGTTCTTCCACGGCGGCGGAAATTGCGGAGGCAATTTCATCAACTTCGCTGACCGATCCGCTGATGGTTTTGATCGACGCAACGGAATTGTCTGTCGCCTGCTGAATTGTCGATACAAGGCTGCGAATTTCCTCTGTCGCCTTTGAGGTCTGTTTTGCAAGGTTTTTGACTTCGGACGCCACGACAGCAAAGCCTTTGCCGGCTTCTCCGGCACGGGCCGCTTCAATTGTTGCATTGAGCGCGAGCATATTGGTCTGGGCCGCAATGTCGTTGATCAGTTCGATGACGTTACTGATCTTTCCTGTGGCATTTGCCAGGCTGGCAATGCTGTTGCTGCTCTGTTCGGCTTGTTCAACGGTGGCGCGGGTCATTCCTGATGCCCGGTTTACCTGTTCGCTGATCTCGCGGATCGAGGCAGACATTTCCTCTGCGCCGTCGGATACGGCCTGTACATTTCCAGATGTGTCTTCTGCCGCTTTGGCGCCATTTTGTGATGCGTCTGACATGCGATTGGCAATTTCTACCAGTTCCAGATCGATTGTCTTCTGCAACTCGGAAAGACGCATCCGTTCGTTGACGATATCGGTTACATCACTGGCGAACTTGACGACCTTCCGCAGTCTTCCGGAGGGGTCGAGGATCGGATTGTAAGACGCCTGAATCCAGACATCTCTACCGGTCTTGGTGCGCCTTTTGTATTCGGCACTCTGATACTTTCCTTTGCCGAGCTGCTGCCAGAATTCCTGATATTCGGCTGACTTTGCATATTCCGGCTCAACGAAAAGCCGGTGATGTTTGCCGACAACCTCTTCCAGCGTATAGCCGAGGACATCGAGGAAGTTCTCGTTCGCCGTAATGATCGTGCCGTCCATGTTGAACTGGATCACGGCCTGCGACTTGCTGATCGCTGTAATCTGCGAGGCATAGTCGGAGTTCAGTACTTTCTGTGCTGTGATATCAGTTGCGAATTTCACAATTTTGTATGGCTTGCCGGTCTTGTCGAAGATCGGGTTATAGGATGCCTGAATCCAGATTTCAGAGCCGTCTTTCGCAAGGCGTTTATACTCGGCTGACTGATATTCACCCTTCTTCAGACCGGCCCAGAATTCTCTGTATTCTTCTGACTGCGCATGCGCCGGTTCAACAAAAATCTGATGATGTTTTCCCTGTACTTCTGCCAGTTCATATTTGAGGGCGTTCAGAAAAAGATCATTAGCATGGAGGATGATGCCATCCACCGTGAATTCTATGACGGCCTGGGATCTGGTAATCGCCTCTACAATCGCGTCAGACTCAGAACTCTTCTTATTGAATAAAGGCATGGATGTAGGCTGAAGCCCTGCTGTTTTGATGTGCGGGGGGATAATCGGAATATAAAGCAGCCTGTCCATCCTTAATCACTGAACTGACAGGGGTTTTCGGATTATTTTATTATAAGAATAAGGTGCTGATCTTCGAAAGATGTTTAAGCCTCGTGACGTTCTGTTGAAATTGAAACTATTTATAATTTTCTACTTAAAGAAATATAGCTGCGATTGTTCTCTGATCGTTTCCGGGCCCGTGTCATCGGAACTGTACCTGACGGCTCCATAATGAAGCTGAACAGGGAAGCGGAGATGCAGCATGGTCGCACGGGTAGAGACAGTGGCGTTTCTCGGGATCGAGGTGAAGCCGATTGATGTGCAGGTGCATATCACAAACGGCATGCCGGCCTTTACCATGGTCGGGCTGCCGGACAAGGCGGTGGGGGAAAGCCGGGAGAGAGTGCGGGCGGCGCTGTCGGCAATGGGGCTGGCCCTGCCGCCGAAGCGGGTGACGATCAATCTGTCACCGGCGGATGTCACGAAGGAAGGTGGTCATTACGATCTGCCGGTGGCGCTGGGCCTGCTGGCGGCGCTCGGCGCGGTACCCCAGGATGCGCTGGACCGGTTTGTGGCGCTGGGCGAACTGGCGCTGGACGGGGCCATTGCACCGGTTGCGGGTGTCCTGCCGGCCGCCATTGGCGCAGTTGCCAGAGGGCGCGGCATCATCTGCCCGCCGGATCAGGGCAGCGAAGCGCTCTGGGCCGGGGATGTCGATGTGCTGGCCCCGCCCAACCTGCTGGCGCTGGTCAATCATTTCAGTGGTGCTCAGTGTCTCGGTCCGCCGCGTCGGGGAGACCGCCCGCCTGAACCGGTCTATCCGGACATGAAGGAGGTCAAAGGGCAGGCGGCGGCCAAACGTGCCCTCGAAATCGCCGCGGCGGGCGGCCATAACATGTTGCTGATCGGTCCTCCGGGGTCGGGCAAGTCGATGCTGGCGTCCCGGCTACCGGGTCTGCTGCCGCCGCTGGCGCCGGACGAGATGCTGGAAGTCTCGATGATCCATTCGGTTGCCGGCTGCATCGGCCCCGCCGGTCTGCATCGCGCCCGGCCCTTCCGGGATCCGCATCAGTCGGCATCATTGCCGGCGCTGGTGGGGGGAGGGCTGAAGGTGCGGCCGGGGGAGGCATCGCTGGCCCATCGCGGGGTGCTGTTCCTCGACGAGTTGCCGGAGTTTCAGCGCGCCACGCTGGAGGCGCTGCGTCAGCCGATGGAAACCGGGCGCATTTCGGTTGCCCGGGCTAATATGCATGTCACCTATCCGGCCCGGTTCCAGCTTGTGGCGGCGATGAACCCCTGCCGTTGCGGCTTTCTGGGTGATGAGCAACGGGCCTGTTCCCGCGCGCCGGCCTGTGGTCGTGATTATCAGGCCCGGATTTCCGGCCCGCTGTTCGATCGTATCGACCTGCATGTCGATGCCCCGCCGGTCAACCCGCTGGATCTGGCGGATGCCCCGCCGGGAGAGGCCACGCAGATAATTGCCGCAAGGGTTGCGGTGGCACGCGCGATCCAGGCCGAACGTTATGCCGGACAGGACGGGGTGCGCCTGAATGCGGAGGCGGATGGCGATCTGCTGGAAGAAGTTGCCCGTCCCGATGCGGATGGTCGCAGCCTGCTGGTCGATGCGGCCCGGATGCTGGGATTGTCCGGTCGCGGATATCACCGCATTCTCCGTGTCGCCCGCACGCTGGCCGATCTGGACGGCAGCGACGGGGTGCGCCGCATCCATATTGCCGAGGCCATCAGCTACCGGCGCATGGCCATGGGAGGATAGGGCTTTCCGGTTGCAGACAGAATGATATTATCCGGCAGAAGTTCCGGAGACTGCTGTTGCCGTATAAAGTTGATTTATCACCTGACCGAAAGCTGAATTGCTGGTGGCTGACCGGCCATATCGTGACATCCGATATTGTGTCATCGATGGCGGAAATGGCGGCTCATCCGGAGTTTTTGCCAGACCGGAACACAATCGTTTTTATCGATGGACAGGCTGACCTTTCAGCTTTTGACCTGTCAGAGTTCCGCAATGCACTGGCTCAGGTGAAGACGCAGAATCAGTCAATCCGGGGCGGGGTGAATATCCGCTGTGCCATTCTCAGTGGCAGTATTGCTGATCAGGGAATCCTCGGCCTCTGGGAGGCACTAAGCTCTGTGGGTGAAACAACCGGCGTTGAATTTCGCATTTTCATGAATGAAAAGACGGCGATGAACTGGCTCCTGGATTAATCAGGCATTGCCCGCAATCTGCTGTGGAGATGGGAATTGACCAGCGACTTCTACCAGAGCTACAGCGCCTTCAAGAAATATGAAACGCCGGGACTGTCATCAAAGGACATCGCCCGGTTTGACGATGAAGTCTGGCATCGGGCGGCGTTTGGCCGGGATATGCGTATTCTTGAACTGGGTTGTGGCACGGGCCAGTTCCTCGCCTATCTGGCAGCCAGAGGCATTCAGGACATGGTCGGCATTGACCATGACCCGGAGGTGACGGCGGTTGCACCGGAGTCCGTCCGGGACCGGATTATTATTCAGGATGTTCGTGACTGGCTGCACCAGACTGCGGGTGAGCAGCCTTTTGACCGGATCGTGCTGATGGATGTGCTGGAGCATTTCACTGCATCTGACGGCATGTCGCTGATCCGGGATCTGGCAGGCCGTCTGGCGCCGGGTGGCCGGATTGTCGTCAAGGTACCGAATGCGGGATCACCCTGGGGGCTGACCTATCAGTTCGGTGACCTGACGCATCTGACGGCCTTCAACAGTATCAGCCTCCGCCAGCTTGCGGTCGCCGCCGGATTGCAGGTCGAGCAGATTTACGACCAGCATCGCGGTTCGCGCCGGCGTCGTTTTACCGACGCGGCGCTTCGTCGTTTTCTCGGATGGGCGTTGCTGACACCGCCCCCTCTTTGGGGGCCGAACCTGTACGGCGTATTCTCCGCCAGCGACAGCAACTGATCCGGGGATCAGGCTTTGACGCCGCAGGCCTTGCTGGCTGCCTTATGCGCGGCGGTGAAGCCGGACAGGGAATAGACATCCTTGGTCAGGGTGCCACGGGAAGAACGGCCTTCGACGACCAGGGTTGAACCGGCCCGCATCATCTTCACCAGCTTGTTGTCCGTGTCGTCATCGACAGCCCAGGCAGAATCCTGATCGGTAAACAGTTTTGTCTGTTTGCCGTCAATCTCGACCTCGACTTCGGATTGCAGCTTGTAGGTGTAGCCGGCAACGACGTTGACCACATTCATGTCTTTCGACTTCGGATGGTGCGTGACCATCACATAGGTCTGTCCGCGCTTGCTGTATTTGCCTTCGCTTTTCTCCGGCGTGGCAAACAGGTAGCAGACTTTCTGCTTCTCTGTCTTATAGACAAAGGCTTCCCATTCACTGAACTTGCCGAGGCGCTGTTCGGCGGCATGGGCCGGGGTGACAAGGATAAGGGCGACCGCCATGGCGGCACCGGTGGGCAGGCAGGTGTGGAACAGGGACCTGATCGTCGGCATGAAACGCATGCGTCTCCTCGCTTTCGCGGTTGCTGATCTGGGTTCAGATAGTGTCTTAACCGTGATCGGTTGATGATTCCTTAATTTGAGGCACTCTGAAGCAGTAAAGTTTCAACAGCTATTCTGTCCGCACGATAATCTGGAAGACATGATGACACAGGCAAATCCGGTTCTGGTTGAGGTGACACGCGGTGATATGGTCGAGAGTCGCCATCGTGGTTCGGTGGCGGTGGTTGACGCCCGCGGCAAGGTGGTGATGGCGATTGGCGATATCTCCGCGCCGGTTTATGCCCGCAGTTCGGCCAAGCCGCTGCAGGCCCTGCCGTTCGTTGAAAGTGGTGCAGCGGACGCTTTCGGATTTGGTGATGTCGAGATTGCGTTGTCCTGTGCCTCGCATAATGGCGAAGCCGAACATGTCGCGAAAGTTTCCGAGATGCTGGCCCGGGTCGGGTTGAGCGGTGATGCGCTGGAATGCGGGGTGCAGTTGCCGGACAAGGAAGTTGCGTTCCGGCCGCTGATCGAAAACGGGGTCACGCCGCGTGCCGTACACAACAATTGTTCCGGCAAGCATGCGGGATTTTTGTCTACAGCTGTTCATCTGGAAGATAATCCCGCCGGTTATATCGGACCGGACCATCCGGTGATGGAGCGGGTGACGGCGGCCATGCGTGACATGACCGGTGAATCCTTCGGCAGTTCACCCTGTGGTTTTGACGGCTGTGGCATTCCGGTCATCGGTGCCAGCCTGACAGGCTGGGCGCAGGGCATGGCGAGGATGGCGGCCCCTGACGGTCTTGCCCCGGCACGGGCCGAGGCCGCGAAACGTATTGTCAGGGCAATGACGGAAGAGCCGTTTTATGTCGCGGGGCGAGGCCGCTTCTGTACCCAGGTCATGAAAATTGTTCGTGAGAAGGCTGCGATCAAAACCGGTGCGGAAGGTGTTTATGCCGGGATATTACCGGGCCTTGGTCTGGGGGTTGCCCTGAAAATTGATGACGGTGGCACCCGGGCCGCCGAAGTGGCGATGGGGGCTGTGATGGTGCATCTCGGGGTTGTGTCCGGAGAGCATCTCGACCGGCTTACCGATATCCTGACCCCGCCGATCCATAACCGCAATGGTGTCCTCTGTGGCCATACCCGTGCAGCCGAGGGCTGGCTCGACGGCTAGAATCTAGTCCTTGCCGATATGACGGCCTTCCGGGACGGGCAGGCTGGCCTCAAATTTCCGCAGGGTCCGAAGCACCGGGCCGCCCTGCTGATGTTCCGGCAGGCTTTCGGTCGGGGCGCCGGGGCGGACAGGCCGTTCGGCATAGCGACCCAGGCAGACCATCCGGTCATACATCACGATGGCGCCGGCAATGCCGACATTGACGCAGAAAGCGAGCGGGATCTTGACGATGAAATCGCATTTTTCCTGCATGGCCGGGCTGAGATCGCCCCGTTCCGGTCCCAGAACATAGGCCGCCCGCCGGGGGTGGCGGAAGCTTGGCAGTTCAATGGCGTCTTCCGTCAGCTCAATGCCGACGATCTGGCATCCCGACGGCAGCATCATCTCGTCCACGGTGTCGAAGGCATAGAAAGGCATATTGTCGCGGGCATTTGACGTGTCCGACAGCCGGACCACTTTCTCACGGTATTGCGGATTGACGGTGAATACGAAGCTGGAACCGAAGGCATGGGCAGACCGGAACAGGTTGCCGATATTCATTGCCTTGTTCCCGCCTTCGATACCAATCCCGAAATAGCCGCGCATTGTCCTGTCCTCAGCCGTTTATCCAGCGGGCTTGCCAGCCCATGCGGGTTAATGCCGGTTTGACCGGTTGACGACAACCTTTTCGTCATCGGACGGATATCGGGTTTTACTCCTCCCGGAGAAAATAGATCAGGTCGAGGACCGGCGGTGGTGTTGTTGTCTGGCTCAGCAGGCCATGTGCCTGGCCGCGATGATGGGTGGCATGGTTGAACAGGTGACCCAGCACCAGCCTGAGCGGTGTGACACAGGCTTCACCGGACGTGGTGTGGTAGGCCAGATCACCTTCAAGACGGGCAGGTTTCATATCCAGCAGCGTGTTGATGATCGTCTCGTCAAAGCTTTCCCGGGCGGACCAGAGCGAGTCGAGATCGTCGTAGAGGACTTCATCCAGCCGGCTGATGCCGCTGTCCCGCCCTTCGATGCGGGATATCCAGATGCGATCACCGACAAGGATATGATTCAGCGTGCCATGCAGGGAGCCGAAAAAAGCCTGCCGGTTACGGTAATAATCGTCACTGCTGAGTTTCGAGGCGGCATCATACAGGCGGTTGTTGGCCCACCGGTTATAGCGTGACAACAGACGGAAATAATCGAGGTCGCTCATCTCAACTCCTTTTTGCCGTCTCCTTCAGGCGTCCGTCGAGCGCGGCGCGGCGGGAGGGTTTCAGGGCCAGGATATTACCGAACACCACCAGCACGACACCGCCAACAGCAGGCAGGGTCCAGTGATAGTTCTCAAACATTGTGGACAACAGCAATGCCACCAGCGGAAACAGCACGGTGGCATAGGCGGCCCTGTCAGCCCCGATCCGGCCCAGCAGGGTCAGATAGGCGCCAAAACCGAAGACGGTGCCGAACAGCGACAGATAGACCAGCGACAGCAGATAGGGTGCCTGCCAGTCGATGATGAAATCCCGGCCCAGCAGCAGGGCGACAGTAGCGGCAACCATTGAACCGTAGAGCATGCCCCAGGCGTTGGTCTGGATGACCGGCAGACCGCTGCGCTGGTTCCGTCCGGAAATCAGATTACCGACCGAGGCGAGAGCCGTTCCGGCAATGCAGAGTGCCATGCCCCGGAAGCCTTCGTCCTCAAAATTGAAACCTTTGAGTTCCGGCAGAAACAGCAGGCCAATGCCGCCCAGTCCTATAATGGCACTGACGGCCACCCGGGGACGGACAGGTTGCCCGAAGAACAGCGCGCCAAGGCTGATATTGAACAGAATGATCATCGAAAAGGAGACGGCGACCAGGCCGCTGGTGACAAACCCCGTCGCAAAATAAAAGATCAGATAATTGCCGGAAAACAGGAAGCAGCCCTGAAAGGCAATCCAGCAATGCTGTCGCCAGTTGAAGCGCAGGTTTTTGCCCCGCAGCAGGCACCAGCCAAACAGGATCAGACTGGCTGAAATGAATCGCCAGACGATCGAGACTTCCGGTGAGACCACGCCAAGCTGAAAGATGATGGCGTACCATGTGGTACCCCAGATCAGGACGGTGGTTGCGTAGAGAAAGCTGTTTGTCATTTGCCTGATCTGGCTACTGCCAAGTCGGGCCTCTCGTCAATTGAAACAATGCCTCCATGACAAATCCCGAACGCATGGTGGTTGCGATGCGGGCTTTCTGTTACCATCTCAGGGTCAGTAACTGACGAGGTGAGTTATGGTCGAGAAAACCGATATCCGAACCAGAATCATCGAAGCCGCGCTTGTTTGCGCGGCAGATTGCGACTGGCGGGACGTGTCGATGGCTGACATTGCGGCGAAAGCAGATATCAGCATCGCCGACCTTTACGAAGAATTTTCCAGCCGGTCTGCGCTGCTGAACGGATTTGGCCGGATGATTGATGCCGGGGTACTGGCAGGCGGTGCGGCTGCCATGGACGAACCGGCGGCAGACCGTCTGTTCGATGTGCTGATGCGCCGCTTTGATATGCTCAACCGCTATCGTGAGGGGGTATTGTCGATTGTAGATGCATCATCGCGAGACCCGATGATGGCACTATGTGGTGCCGGTCAGCTGCGCCAGTCCATGAGCTGGATGCTGGAAGCAGCAGGCCTGTCATCCGACGGATGGCGCGGCATGCTCCGGATCAAGGGACTGATGGCTGTGTATCTTTATACGCTGCGTGTCTGGATGCGGGATGACAGTGAAGATATGGCGAAAACCATGGCAGCCCTCGACCGGGCGCTGAAACAGGCTGGCCGGTTTGCGTCCGGGATGGAGCGCGGGCTGTCGCGCATGCCCGGACGGCGCAGAGGCGCGGCTGAGACAGAACCGGCGGCGGAGGCTGCTGTTTAATCGTCGGCTGATACCGGCCGGCATCACAGAAGGAGAGAAGATATGGCGAAGAAGACCCAGTCTATGCCCGGTTTTGACCCGATGGCCTTCTGGAAAGACTTTGATCCGGCAAAAATGATGGGCGACATGCAGGCGCCGGGAATTGATGTCCAGTCGATTGTCCAGTTCCAGCAGCGCAACCTTGAAGCACTGGCCGCCGCAAACCGGACGGCCTTTGAAGGTGCGCAGGCAGTGATGGCTCGGCAGGCGGAAATCCTGCGTGAGGCGATGGAAGAAATGCGGGGTGCCGTGGAGTCAATGTCGACGAAAAATCTGCCGGAAGATGTTGTCGTCCAGCAGACCGACATGATGAAACAGTCGTTTGAAAAAACCGTTTCCAACATGCGCGAACTGTCGGAAATGATGGCCAAATCGAACACGCAGGCCGTTGACGAGGTAAACCGCCGTATCGGTGAAAGCCTTGAAGAACTGAAAAGCAATATCAAGAAAGCGAAAGGCTGATCTCAGCCTTCGCTGTTACCGCCGGTCGGGAAAATAGCGGGGCAGGCTCATAATGCAGCCTGCCCGGAGTCCTGATATCTGTCGTTCCGGTTGAATGATTGCCTGTCGGCTGACATCTTCGCTGCCCGATTTTTCGAAACAGCCGAGCATATGTCGACCATGTCCTCTCCGATGCTTCTTCGCCGTGCGGTTGCCGCTGCCCAGTCCCGAAATGCTGCTGTCGCTCTCTGGCGGCTGCCTGATGCCACATCGACAGACCTGCTGATCTCACTTCCTGGTGGATGGTCGAAAGGGGCGGTGGACTTCGCTGATAACCGTCCGGCCTTTGCCTTCTCCCGGTATGATAATTTTGATGGTGATGCGGCTGAACTGATCCGGGCTGATCTGCTGATCCGGGATGGCCGGGCAGAGTTTATCGGACCGGATGGCACGTCGCATGATGTCCCGGTTACCGCGGCCCAGACTGACTTTGCCAGCCTGCTGGACGGGATCGGCGAGGACGACAGGCGCGTGACGGCTGACGGGTCGTCGGCTGAACCGCCGGTGATTGTCGATCGCGCGCATTATGAAGGTCTGGTCGAAAAGACACTGGCGGCAATCCATCGTGGTGAGATTGAAAAAGCCGTGGGCTCGCGGGCGGTCGCTGTTGATCTGCCGGGTGATGGCGACCTGCTGGATCTGTTCGACAAGCTGAGGGTGAAATATCCGGCGGCTTTTGTCTGTCTGACCCTGTTGCCGGGAATTGGCTGCTGGGTTGTCGCGACGCCGGAGCGTCTGCTTTCGGTCGATGATGCAAGCGCCCGGACCATGGCGCTTGCGGGAACGCAGACGCTGGATGCGGATGCCGATGTGGACGCTGTGAGCTGGCGCGGCAAATTCATCGAGGAACAGGCGCTGGTCTGTCGTTATATGCGCACCCGGTTTGAAACCTGTGGTTTTCATACCTATCAGGAAGCCGGACCGCGTACCGTCCGTGCGGCCAACCTGGCGCATCTTCGGTCTGTCTTCACGGTGCCGGCGAATGCCGGGGACTTTGCCGATGACCGTGCATTCAGAAATGCCTGTAATCATCTGCTGCGCGAAATGCACCCGACCTCTGCTGTCTGCGGCATGCCCCGGCAGAAAGCCATCGACTTTCTGGCCGCAGAAGAAGGCTATGAACGGGATTATTATTGCGGCTATCTCGGCCCGCTGAATATCGGCGGGTCGTCAGACCTGTTCGTCAATCTGCGGGTGGCACAGATTATCGGGCGGACTGTCTATCTGTATGTCGGTGCAGGCCTGGTCGACGGTTCTGTCCCATCAGAGGAATGGCAGGAAACCGTCGAGAAAAGCAAGACACTGGGGTCAGTCATCGGCGGATGAGCAGCATCGCCGGGCTCAGCCAAAATCAATGGCACCATCGGGCAGCAGATAGAGCACAAGAGCGCGGCCATCTTTAACGGTCGGGCGATGGGCGCTCCCGGGTGTGTTGACGGACCAGCCGGCCCCGGCTCCGTCAAAGGTGGCGCTGCTGTCGACGGGCATGGTCAGGCAGACTTCGCCATTGGGGTGGGTGTGGCGCGGTCCGGCGATATCGGTCATGTCGACGACATCCACGCTCATACCAGCGGTTGCGTCACCGGGCTTGATAACCCGGCCATATTTCAGCGGCGCTTCTCCATGCCGGCACATCCAGCCATCTTCAATGGCTGCATGACAGGCGGTGGTGATGGCCTGAACAACCTTGCCATCAGCCGGAAAACGGCTGTTCAGCTCGGTTTCAAGAGTGGTGTTCCATTCTGATCCCTTCACGGTATCAATCACGGGTGTCAGAATTTCGGTGAATTCCTCGCGCTGCATGATGATCAGTCCTTTTGCAAGAGGGGGGTGATAAACTCGACGATACGCTCTGCTACTTCGTCCCGGTTTTCCAGATGGGGTGAATGCCCGCAACCCGCAACCATCCAGGCCTCTGCCGGGCCGGAGACGGTGGAAACGATCGATTTGACCTGTGCTTCGGTGCCGTATTCGTCCTTCTCACCCTGAATGGCGAGAAGCGGAACCGTAATGTCCGGCAGGAACTCCTCAATGTTCCAGTCCCGGAAACCGTCACTCAGCCAGACATCATTCCAGCCGCGAAAGGCGATATCGACATTCTTCCCGTGATAGCGGGACAGCCGTTCACGCAGGTCGGTGTCTTCATAGGCAGTACGGGCGGCCTCGATGCCCCGCCGGCAGGCATCTTCGTTGAAGACGTGGGCGGCAAGGGTCACCAGACCCAGAATACGCCCGCCTGCGACATCGGAACCGGCATGGATCAGGGCAATGGAGCCGCCGTCGCTATGTCCGATCAGGATCGCATTGCGGATGCTGAAATGATCGAGAACGGCAGGCAGCATGTCGAGTGCTTCGTCATGCATGAAAGCGGGTTGCCGGGGCAGATCAACCGGATCGGAGTTGCCATATCCCCGGCGGCTGAACACGAGAGCGCTGCAACCGCTTGCGGCCGCAATGGTGTCGGGAATGTCGCGCCACAGACCGGCGCATCCCAGCCCCTCATGCAGAAAGACCAGAACGGGGTGATCGACTTGTTGCAGGCCCAGCCAGCGATATTCAATCCGCTCGCCGCCGATATCGGCGAACCGCACATCTTCCGGCGTGCGTTCGGCGAGATCCGTCATCAGCCGTCAGACACCCAGATAGCGGTGCAGAATTTCATCATTCGAGGCAAGGTCCGCTGAGCTGCCGGTCCAGGCGACGACACCTTTTTCAATCACGACGTGACGGTCGGCAATCCGTGTCAGGTCCCGGACGTTCTTGTCGATGACAAGGATCGACTGTCCCTCGGCTTTCAGACGTTCCAGACAGGACCAGATGATCTGGCGGATCAGCGGGGCCAGACCCTCGGTCGCTTCATCAAGGATGAGCAGATGAGGATTGGTCATCAGGGCCCGTCCGATGGCCAGCATTTGCTGTTCGCCGCCGGAGAGCAGATTACCCATGGAACCCGCCCGCGCCCGCAGTTCGGGGAACATTTCGAACACCCGTTCGATGGTCCAGCTGTCTTTTCTGCCGGACCGGTTGGCGGCGGTTGCGATCAGGTTTTCGCTGACCGTCAGGTTGGGGAATATCTGGCGGCCTTCCGGCACCAGCCCGAGCCCGGCCTTGGCGATGCGAAAGGAGGGTTGCCCGGCAATCGGCTGACCATTGAATTCAATATGACCGCGTGTCGGCACGATGCCCATGATGGAGTTGACGGTCGTCGTCTTCCCCATGCCGTTGCGGCCGAGCAGGGTGACGACTTCGCCTTCGCCAACTTCCAGTGACATGCCGAACAGGACCTGACTGGAGCCATAGAATGTTTCGATATTTTCGACTTTCAGCATGTCAGGCTGCCTCGTCACCAAGATAGGCACGCTTTACCGCGTCATCGTTGCGGACCTCTTCGGGCGAGCCGGACGCGATGATCTGGCCATAGACCAGGACGGAAATCCGGTCTGCCAGCGCGAAGACGACATCCATGTCATGCTCGATCAGCAGCATCGTCTTTTCGCCCTTCAGGCTTTGCAGCACCTGAACCATGCGTTGTGACTCTTCCGGCCCCATACCGGCCATTGGTTCATCAAGCAGCAGCATCTTCGGGCTGGTTGCCAGTGCCATGGCAATCTCAAGCTGTCGCTTTTCGCCATGCGACAGGTTGGAGACCAGATCCTGCCGGCGGTCGGTCAGGCCAACGCGGGCCAGTGCCTGTTCTGCCGGTCCGGTCAGTTCCGGATCCTGTCCGGCTGCTTTCCAGAACCGGAAGGAATGACCGCTGTGGGCCTGCACGGCGAGAGCGACATTCTGCAATACCGTCATCGACTGAAAGACGCTGGTAATCTGGAAAGACCGGGCCAGACCAAGATGCGACCGGCGATAGGCCGTGGACCGCGTGATGGTCCGTCCGTCGAAGATAATTCGCCCGGAATCCGGATATTGTTCGCCGGAAAGCTGGGAGATAAGGGTGGTTTTTCCAGCACCGTTCGGGCCGATAATCGCGTGGATTTCGTTTTCGGTGACATCCAGATTGACGTTATCGGTGGCGGTAACACCGCCAAAGCTTTTGCGGAGGTCCTCGATCCTGAGCAGGGCCATCAGCCTTCTCCCCCCGGACGCTTTGATCCCAGCAGGCCATCAATGCCGCCACGGACAAACAGGACGATGATAATCAGAATCGGACCGAAGACGATGTGCCAGTTTTCAAACATGGAAGACAGAGTTTCCTCGGCCAGCAGGTAGCCCAGGGCACCGAGGACCGGGCCAAAGATACTGCCGGCCCCTCCCAGTACGACCATGAAGATCAGTTCACCGGATCGCGCCCAGTCCATCATCTCCGGTGAGATGAAGCTGGTGAAATTGCCGAGCAGCGCCCCGGCATAGGTACACATCGCGCCGGAAATGACATAGCAGATGAGCCGGTAGCGATAGGTGTCGAAGCCGATTGCCTGCATCCGGCGTTCGTTGTCTTTCGCCCCGCGGATGACCATGCCGAAACGGGAGCCGACCAGCCGGCTGACGATAAACAGGGCGGCGACCAGGGAGATCAAAATCAGATAATAGAGATGAACATCGTCTTCCATGTCGAAAGACCAGAAACCCAGATCAAGCGGCAGTTCGCTGCGCAGGTTGATGACCAGTCCGTCATCCCCGCCATATTCGTCGAGCGAGACCAGGGCGAAATACACCATCTGCGAGAACGCCATGGTAATCATGATGAAATAGACGCCCTTCGTACGCAGGCTGATGGCACCGGTGATCAGCGCAAACAGGGCTCCCACGCCAATGGCGAGCGGGATATGTACGGAGGCGTCGTAGATGTCGTAATAGGCCGGGATGCCGACACAATAGGCACCAAGCCCGAGATAGGCCGCATGGCCGAAGCTGATCATGCCGCCATAGCCAAGCACAAGATTAAGACTGATCGCGGCAATGGCGAAGATCAGCGCACGGCTCAGCAGGTCGAGATAAAACGGCTCGTCAATGGCGGTGAAGATAGCTGGTGCAAAGGCCAGAACGAGAAGGCTGACAGCGGTGACCCATTCACGCAGTCGCCAGGAAACAGGTGACAACATTCTCAGCGCCCCTTCGGCGGGAAAAGACCCTGAGGCCGGAAGGCCAGGATCGCCGCCATCAGGATATAGATCAGCATGGCCGACAATGCCGGGGCCGCTGTTTCGGCGGCCTCTGTCGACATGGCGACGGTCAGCAGGTCATCGAGGAATGAACGGCCGAGGGTGTCGATCAGGCCAACAATCAGGGCGGCGATGAACGCGCCTTTGATCGAGCCGATCCCGCCGATGATGATAACGACAAAGGCCACGATGATGATCTGATTGCCCATTCCGATACTGGCCTCGGTGATCGGGGCAATCATCATGCCGGCCAGCCCGGCCAGTGCCGCACCACCGGCGAAGACCAGGGTGAACAGGGTTTTGACATCAATTCCAAGCGCCCCGACCATCGTCCGGTTTGAGGCACCGGCGCGGATCAGCATGCCGATGCGGGTGCGGGTGACGACAAGATAGAGGCCAAGGGCAACCAGCAGACCGGTTGCTATGATAAGAATGCGGAAAGACGGGAAGACAAAAGTGCCGATCTCAACCTGACCTTCGAGCCAGTCGGGCAGGGGCACGGTCATGCCGGAGGTGCCCCAGAACAGATGGACAAGGCCGTCGAAGAACAGGATCAGGCCGAAGGTCGCCAGCACCTGATCAAGATGGTCGCGGGAGTAAAGCGTCCGCACAGCGATCATCTCGACGACAATTCCCAGCAGAATGACGGCGGGGATCGAGAGCAGGATCGCCAGCAGGAAAGAGCCGGTGAGTTGTGCCAGCGTCGCGCAGAAGAAGGCGCCCATCATATAGAGGGAGCCATGTGCGAGATTGACGAAATCCATGATTCCGAAAACCAGCGTCAGGCCGGCGGCGAGCAAAAACAACAGGATGCCGAGTTGCAGCCCGTTCAGTAACTGTATGAGGAGAAGTCCTGTATCCATGTCTGGTATTCTGGCTTGGTGATGAATACGGGATTGGCAGGTGCGGGGGCGCCAGAGCGCCCCCGACCGTCAGGCGTTCATCGCAGGAGCGATATCAGCTCTTGCAGAGAGTGGCGTATGAATCCTGATGATTTTCCAGAGCAATACCGGAAATCTTCGTTGTCCAGACACCATCGGCATCGGCCACGACATCACGGACGTAGAAGTTCTGGATCGGGAAGTGGTTCTTGCCGAAGTTGAACTTGCCACGAACTGACGGGAAGTCAGCCATTTCCATCCGGGCACGCATGCCGTCCATGTTTTTCAGGTCGCCTTTCACAGCTTCCACCGCGTCCTTGATCATGAAGATCGTGTCATAGGACTGCGCGGCATAGAAGGAGGGGTACTTGCCGTACTTCTTCTTGAAGCCATCGACGAACTTCTTGTTCTGAGCATTGTCCAGATCCGGTGACCAGAACTGGGTCATCTGCGAGCCGAGAACACCGTCCATATTGGCAGCCTGCAGTTTCGGCAGGGCCAGGGCATCGACGGTAAAGGTGGAGTAAAGCGGGATGCTGTCTTTCAGACCGGCCTGCTGATACTGGCGGATGAAAGCCGGACCGGCAGCGCCCGGATAGAAGATGAAGATGCCTTCTGCACCGGAAGCCTTGGCTTTCGCCAGTTCTGCAGAGAAGTCGAGCTGTGCGTCCTTACCCCATTTCGTGAGGTCCTTGCCGACAATCTCGCCCTTGAAGGTACGTTCCACGCCTGCCGTCATGTCTTTACCGGCTGCATAGTTCGGGGCCATCAGGTAGAGCTTCTTGACGCCCTTCTTGTTCAGCACTTCACCCATGGCCATCGGGGTCTGGTCATTCTGCCAGGAGGTCGAGAAGAAGTTCTTGTGGCAGAGCTTGCCAGCCATCTGGGACGGCCCGGCGTTCGAGCTGATCAGGAACTTGCCCGCGTCGAGGGCTGACTTCTGGGATGCCAGAAGGACATGCGACCAGATGAACCCGGCGACGAAATCAACATCGTCCTGTTTCACCAGCTTGTCGGTCTTCTGCTTGCCGACGTCCGGCTTGAAACCGTCATCTTCAAGAATCAGTTCAACCGGAAGCCCGGCCATCTTGCCGCCGATATCTTCCAGCGCGAGGTTTACGGCATCAACCATGTCCTGACCGATAACGCCGGCCGGGGTTGTCATTGTCGTTACAAATCCGATTTTGACCTTGTCGGCTGCAAATGCGGTGGTCGCGACCATCGACGCAGCAGCAGCCATCATGAGAAGCTTTTTCATAAGTGGGACTCCCTGTTTTCGCCCTGTCTGATGCGCCGCCAGCCTGCTTTTCTCGTTGCTTTTTTTTCAGCTATGCGCGGCGCTCTCTGGAAAGCCTACTCGCTTGCCCGCTCTATGCAAGCCTTAGCCAGTCAGCCTTAGAGAGATATTTTAAGCATGAAATACTTTTGGGTGCAATGGCTTTGCAAAAAAGAACAAAACAAGAACTTTTTTCGTTGCGACAATATCGCGATGCGCATAGTCTCGGCCTCTCGACAGGAGCAGGCATGATAGACCGGACAACATTTGGCGATGCCATCGTCACAGCGCGCAAGCGCAACGGCTTCAGTCAGCGTGAGCTGGCAAGCCAGGTGCTGCTTGAGGATGGCCGGGCGATCTCACCGCAATATCTGAATGATATCGAGCATGACCGGCGTTCCCCCCGTTCCGACCATCTGATCGAACAATTTGCTGAGATTCTGGGAGAAAGCGCAGACTATCTGCATTTTCTGTCCGGTTCTCTGCCGGCGGACATCCGTGACCATGCCGCCTCTGCCGAGGTTGTTGAACGATGCATGCGTGCTTTTCGCCGCAGCATGACCGGCATGGAGGGCGCTGACTGATGCCCTGGTATGCCCGTGACACGACCGGCAGGCTCCCGGCCCGTCCGGTCTTCGCCAAAGGTGAGATTGAGAAGCTCTGCACGGCGACTGTCCGGCAGTTTCTTGAAGACCTGTATGGCCGCGCCCGCTTCCCGCTGGAGACCGAGGATCTGAAGAAGCTGATCGAACGGGATACCAGCGATTTTGATGAATTCGCTGACCTGTCGGCGGAAGGAGAAGATGTCGAAGGTTTTACGGACTTTTTCCCGGACCGCCTGCCGGTGGTGCGTATCGACAGCAAACTGGCTGAAAACCCGCGCCGGGAACGCCGGTTGCGGATGACGCTGGCCCATGAATATGGCCATGTTCTGCTGCATGCCCCGCTCTGGCGAAAGGATGCTGGGCCGGTCATGCCGGAACAGCCTGCGCCCGTGAACGGCCTTGCCATGCCGCCTGAGCTGCCAGTGGATCACAAGCCGGCCCGCCACGATGTGGACTGGATGGAGTGGCAGGCCAATTACGCGGCCGGGGCCCTGCTGATGCCTTATCATGCCGTCGCGGATGTGCTGAGCGAGATCAATCACAGTGCGGACCAGACCGCAGAAGACCATGACCGCGTGCTGATCGCCGGTGTGACGGAGCATTTCATTGTCTCCTGGTCAGCGGCGACTGTCCGGCTGCGGCAACTTGGTGTTCTCCGGCGCCCACGCAGACTTTCCCGGCGCTGAGATCATGCGGATATATCTGTTGTCGTCAGCCCCTTCACCCAAAAGTACGCAGATCAGCGGATTTGCGTATCAGGAATGGAGTCTTCTCCGTCTTTCAGAAGGCCTGAATGCCGGGAACCTCCGGCGACTGGCTGTGTGTTTGGAAGGGGAGGGCGGATATGCCGATATCTGACACTCCCGTTCATGGCTGGGCACCTCTGGCATTGCCGGGGGTGATGTTGCGTACGCTGATGACCGAACGGGCGGTTCGCCGGGCTTTTGCCACTCGCCGGGCAACCCGCGTGTTTCCCGGCGGGGAGGGATGGGTATCGGGTGAGGTGATACTGCCCGGACGCAGTGCCTCACCGGCCTTTACCCGTGGTGGCCTGAAGGACCTGGCTTACGGGGCTGTGCAGGCAGGACGCCGGTGGTTTGCCCTTTCACCGGAACCGGTGTCGCTCATCGATATGACCGCCGGGCTGCATCTGTTTGACCGGACGGCTGGTTTGACCGTTGTCGGCTGCCGTCCGAACGGGCAGGGTATCTGGCTGCTGATCATGGAGGAGAAATACAGAGATGTCTGAAATCACGCGCTATGCCGGCCCCTATGCAGGGCGTTGCAAGGCTGTGGCAGCGAATGGTCTGGTCTGGGCCGTGGCCACCGGTGCCGGAGATACCGTTGCCGGGCAGACTCGCGCCACATTGAACAAACTGGCGGAAACACTGGCTGAAGCCGGCACTGATTTTCATCATCTGGTGGAGGCGGTGGTCTATCTGAAGGATATGTCGGCGAAAGCGGAGATGGATGCCGTCTGGTGTGAAATGCTGCCCGAAGATGGCTGGCCCTGCCGGGCCTGTGTCGGGACCGATCTGGCACCGGGTGATCTGGTGGAAATCAAACTGACGGCGTTACAGGGCACAGACTGAAGGTGATGATCCGGACATCGGGCCGACTGCTGACACAAGGTGACAGCAGCAGGGACTCGCAAACTCTGGTCTGCATACCTATAACCACGTCATGAACTCCGTCGACGCACCCATCTTCATTCCCGAAAGCCGCCCGCCGGTCGAAGGCAGCGCAAAATTCGAACTGGTTTCGGACTATACGCCGTCCGGTGATCAGCCGCAGGCGATTGCCGAACTGCTGGCCGGCATTGAGGGCAAGGAGCGCGATCAGGTTCTGCTCGGGGTGACCGGGTCGGGCAAGACCTACACCATGGCCAATGTGGTGGAAGCGATTCAACGGCCGGCATTGCTGCTGGCTCCGAACAAAACCCTGGCTGCCCAGCTTTACAGCGAGATGAAACAGTTCTTCCCGCATAATGCGGTGGAATATTTCGTCAGCTATTACGACTATTATCAGCCGGAAGCCTATGTTCCGCGCACCGATACCTATATCGAGAAAGACGCATCAATTAACGAGCAGATTGACCGGATGCGGCATTCCGCGACCCGCGCCCTGCTGGAACGCAATGATGTCATCATCGTCTCGTCGGTGTCCTGTATTTACGGTATCGGTTCGGTCGAAACCTATTCCCAGATGACCGTTCCGCTGAGTGTCGGTCAGTCAATCAACCGCTCTGATATCCTGAAGGAATTCGTGGCGCTGCAATACAAACGCAATGACGCGAATTTTCATCGGAACACATTTCGCGTCCGGGGGGATGTGATCGAGATTTTCCCGGCGCACCTTGAAGACCGGGCCTGGCGGATTGATCTGTTTGGCGACGAAATCGAGACGATTCAGGAATTCGACCCGCTGACCGGGGAAAGCGTCGCCGATCTGGAAAAGGTCGTGATCTATCCCGGCAGTCACTATGTGACGCCGCGCCCGACCATGAATCAGGCCGTCTCGCAGATTAAGGTCGAACTGAAGGAACGGCTGGCCGATCTTGAAGCCAATGGCCGCCTGCTGGAAGCGCAGCGTCTGGAACAGCGTACCCGGTTTGATATCGAGATGATGGAAGCAACCGGTTCCTGTGCCGGGATTGAGAATTATTCCCGCTATCTCACCGGCCGCCCGCCGGGGTCGCCGCCGCCGACATTATTTGAATATCTGCCCGATAATGCGCTGCTGATCGTTGATGAGAGCCATGTCACCGTGCCGCAGATCGGGGGTATGTATCGTGGTGATTATGCGCGCAAGACAACCCTGGCGGAACATGGCTTCCGTCTGCCCTCCTGCATGGATAACCGGCCCCTGAAATTCGAGGAATGGGAACGGATGCGGCCACAGTCGGTGTTTGTCTCGGCAACGCCCGGCAAGTGGGAAATCGAGCAGACCGGTGGTGTCTTCGTCGAACAGGTGATTCGCCCGACCGGTCTGATTGACCCGGTCTGCATCATTCGCCCCGTGGAAAAGCAGGTTGATGACCTGCTGGCAGAATGCCGGGACTGTGCGGCCAAGGGACAACGGGTTCTGGTGACGACCCTGACCAAGCGAATGGCCGAGGATCTGACCGAATATCTGCATGATAACGGTATCCGGGTCCGCTATCTGCATTCCGATATCGACACGCTCGAACGGATTGAGATCATCCGCGACCTGCGTCTCGGTGCGTTTGATGTCCTCGTCGGTATCAACCTGCTGCGCGAAGGTCTGGATATTCCGGAATGTGCGCTTGTTGCAATTCTGGATGCGGACAAGGAAGGCTTCCTGCGGTCACGCACCTCGCTGGTTCAGACAATTGGCCGGGCAGCCCGTAATCTGGATGGCCGTGTCATTCTGTATGCCGACAAGATGACGGACTCGCTGGATTATGCGATTGGTGAGACCAACCGGCGTCGTGAAAAACAACAGGCCTATAACGAGGCGAACGGTATCACGCCGGAGAGTGTGCGAACGGCCATTTCCGATGTTCTGAACAGTGTCGCAGAGAAAGACTATGTCACGGTCGGTACGGGGGCGTCGAAGCGCCAGCATGCGATCGGGGATAATCTGAAGACCGTTATCGCGGATATCGAAAAGGAGATGCGTGAAGCCGCCTCAAATCTGGAGTTCGAGGAAGCTGCCAGACTGCGCGATGAAATTCGCCGTCTGGAGGCCATGGAACTGGGGCTGGACCGGCCGGGAATCGCACCGGCACGGGCAAAGGAAACCGAGAAGGTTCGTAAACGTCGCGGCCCCTGATCCGGGGCAAGGTGGGTTGTGCTTTCCAAATCCCGGCAGGTCGGTCGTAATGTATTTTCAACCATACCGGTGAATGATGTCCGAGACGATCACAGCGACCCTTCCCATCGACCAGATCACTGAACATGACAGACGCAATGCGCTGGCCTGGCCGGCAGAGGTCACCGAGCAGCATTTCGGCTGGCTGTTTCGCTATAACCATGGCGTAACGCGGCGCGCCAATTCGGTGCTGCCATTGCGGGCGGAAGGTAATCTGTCGCTCGATGTCCGGGTGCTTTCCGCGACCCATTTCTATCGCAAACACAACCTGCCCTGCTGTTTTACGATCACCGCGGCAAGTGCACCCTCCGGCCTTGATGCCGCGCTGGAAGACCGGGGATTTACAGCTGAAGGCAGCTCCGAGGTACGGACAGCAGATCTGGCAGCGGTTGCCGGCATCAGTGGGTCGGAGGCCGATGTGTCTCTGGCCTCAAAGGACACCGAACAGTGGCGGACGGCCTATCTGGAAGGTGAGGACCATGCGAAGCGAAACCGCTATATCGAAATCATGCGGCGGATTTCCGTGGCACGTCGTTTCGCGGTGGCCATGAAGGACGGGCAGCCGGTCGCGGCTGGAGTGGGTGTTCTGCAGAATGGCTGGCTGACGATTCAGGGTATGCAGACCGTACCGGATCACCGGCGGGCGGGTCATGCAGCGGCAATTCTGCGAGGGCTGGCAGACTGGGCAAGGGGGGCCGGGGCAACAAAGGCCATCCTTCAGGTCGAGTCCGACAACGAACCGGCGTCGCGTCTTTATGAGCGTGCGGGTTTTGTGCCTGCCTATGGTTACCATTACCGCGTGGCGCCTTCATGAAACTTACGGACAATCTCCGGGGCGCGCTCTGGATCTGTCTGGCGTCGGCTGGTGCTGCGGGCATGAGTATGGGCATCAAAGCAGTGGCCCAGACCGGCATTGATTCCTGGCAGATTACCTTTGTGCGCTCGCTGGGCAGTCTTTGTATCGTTATTCCCTTCATCCTGCGGGAAGGTGTCGGCCATTTGTGGACGCCCAAATGGCACTGGCATGTGCTGCGGGGAGTGTTGACGGCGATTGCCATGTTGTCCGGCTATCACGCCATTACGCAGTTGCCGCTGGCGACAGTTACCGTGCTGTTTTTCTCCACACCCTTGTTCGTTACCGGGCTGGCAGCGGTGCTGTTGCGTGAAGATGTCGGCTGGCGGCGCTGGGGGGCGACGCTGGTTGGTTTTTGCGGAACCATCATTGTTGTCCGGCCCTCGCTGGAGGGCGTTGACCCGGCAATGCTGTTCGCCCTGCTGGCTGCGATCTGTTTCGCTTTCGGTCTGATCATCACCAAAGTGCTGGCCCGCACCGAATCGCCTGCGACCATGATGATGTATGTAACGGGTGTATCGTCGGTCTGCACATTGCCGGCAGGTGTTTCCGTATGGATATGGCCGGATCTGCCGCAATGTTTCATGCTGCTGGCGGTGATTCTGTGCGGGACGACCCGTTCCTATGCGGACATCAAGGGATTTGCCGCGGGGCAGGCCAGCGTCGTGGCTCCCTTTACCTATCTCCGGGTTTTGTTTGCAGCGGTCGGTGGCTTCCTGCTGTTTGCCGAGGTGCCGGATATCTACACCTATATCGGAGCCTCCGTAATTATCGCCTCTACCCTTTATATCGCTCAGCGTGAAGCGCGGCTTGGCAAGAAAATCACGGGCGGCGGCCCCTGAGCCGGCGGTTCAGCTGTCGCGTCTGTCGATTTCGTCCAGCACGGCACCTACCAGCCGAAGCCCGGAATCCAGTGTTTCGGGAATGGCGTCGGTGATGCCTGCCTTGCGCAGTTCGGAAACCGTTATCTCGTTGCCGCCGCGGGCGAAGACGGGCAAGTCCGGAAAATGTTCGCGGACAGCCCGCAGCACCCTGATTGCGACCTGCGGGGTACGTGTTGAGATCACCACGGCATGTGCGGTTCCGGCCTGAGCGGCTTCGAGTACGGAACCGATGGTTGCGTCACCATAGAAGACCGGCTCACCATGACTGCGGGCTTCCTTGATGACACGGGGGCTCATATCCAGCACAAGATAGGGCAATTCACGGGCTTTCAGCAGCCGGGCAACAATGCCGCCGACTTCACCATAGCCAACGATGATCGTATGATTGGCAACACCATCAGCCTCAGCGGCGAGTTCTTCACTGTCGCTGGTGCCCTTGCTTTCCATCTGCTCCAGCCAGCGGAGCCCCTGTGACAGGATCAGCGGTGTCAGAGCCATCGAGATCGCCACAGCGACCACAAGGCTGAGCGAGGCTTCCCGGGTCAGAATGCCGTTGTCTGCGGCCAGGGCAAACAACACAAAACCGAACTCACCACCCTGACAAAGATGCGCACCGAGGCGAATCGCCCGCCACTTTTCAATGCCAAACAGCCGTCCCAACCCAAAGATCAAAGCGCCCTTGCCAGCCATGATAGCAATGACCAGCCCAACGATGACCAGGATATGATCAAGGGCGAACAGCATGTCGATGGACATGCCGACGGTCATGAAAAACAGACCGAGCAGAATACCCCGGAAAGGTTCGATGTCAGCGGCGACCTGATGGCGGTATTCAGTTTCGGCCAGCAACATGCCGGCCAGAAAAGCACCGAAAGCCAGCGAAAGGCCGGCCTGTTCCGTGAAGTAACTGGTGCCAAGCGCGACCAGCAGCACACTGGCGACGAACAGTTCGGGAGAGCGCGCACCGGCAACGATGCGCAGCAGGGGGCTGAGGAGTAGCCGGCCGATGATCATGATGATACCGATTGCGATCATGCCTTTGACGGCGGCCAGTCCCAGTTCTGCTGCAAGGTTAGCGTCCAGTGACTGCGAGACGCTGTTGCCGGTAACCTCGATGACAACCAGCAGCGGGCTGACGGCAAGGTCCTGCAACAGCAGGATGGCGATAGCGACGCGACCAAGGGCGCTGCGCGTCTGCTGGCGGGACCGCAGGGTTTCAATGACAATGGCGGTCGAGGAAAGGGCCAGCGCGCCACCGATGACAACAGCCGCAACGATATTGAAGTCAAGCAGCCAGGCAACCAGCCCGATGGCGCTCATGGTGACAAGAATTTGCAGGCTCCCCAGCCCATAGGTCGCCAGTCCGATTCGTTTCAGACGTTCAATCGGAAGCTCCAGGCCGATGACGAACAGCAGAAAGACGATGCCAAGCTCGCCGATGGCCTTGATGGCCTCAACATCGGAAACCAGTGTCAGACCGAACGGACCGACCACAAGCCCGGCGAACAGATAGCCGAGCACAGAGCCAACCCGCAGTTTCTGGCAAATCGGAACGGCAATTACGGCCGCGCCGATCAAAATGACTATTTCCTGAATAAACCCTGTCTCGTGCATGCTCTTCCCGATCAACCCTCCCGCTTCATCGTACAATCGATCAATCGGACCACAAGGTCTTGTGGTTACGACTGGCATTTCCGATATAGTTCAGACTTGCAGGTTGCGATGAAACCTACGATTAACACTACTGAGTTAAGATAATATTTGGATGCCCCTTTATCCGGGGAAGCATTCATAACCCGGGGGATGGAACTATTCTGATAGCAGCCTTGCAGACGATTGGCGGGCTCGTCCTGTTGCTGGGCGGAGCTGAGATACTCGTTCGTGGCGCAGTTGGTCTGGCTGAACGTGTTGGCGTTTCAAAGATGGTCATCGGTATGACCATTGTTGCCTTCGGTACGTCGGCGCCGGAGCTGGTTGTTTCACTGGATGCGGCGTTGACCGGTGTTCCCGGACTTGCGGTTGGTAATATCGTCGGCTCCAACATAGCGAATATTCTGCTGATCATTGGCGCGACGGCGATGATCCTGCCTTTTGCCACAAAGTCGGACGGTTCTGCTTCTGACAGCATGGTGATGATTGTCGGTACGCTGTCCTTCGTCGGGCTTTGTTATTTCGGCATGCTGGGAAAAATGGCCGGGATCATTCTGGTCGTGCTGTTTGTGGCTTTCCTTGTTTATTCCTGGTGGCGGGAACGGTCATCTGACTCCACCCTCGCGGATGATGTGGATGCTGTACCGCACAGTATTCCGCTGGCGATTGCCATGCTGTTCGGCGGTATTGCCGGTGTGGTCTTTGGTGCCGACATTCTGGTTGAGGGGGCTGTTTTTGTTGCCCGCGCCGTCGGCGTCAGCGAGGCTGCCATTGGCCTGACGCTTGTCGCGTTCGGTACATCTGTACCGGAACTGGCGACTTCTGTGGTCGCCGCGCTGCGTCGCCATGCCGATGTGGCGCTGGGTAATATTGTCGGCTCCAATATGTTCAACATGCTGGGGATCGGTGGTGTGGTGTCGCTGGTGACAGACCTGCCGGTTGATCAGTCCTTCATGACCTTCGATCTGCCGGTTGTGCTGCTTGCGACCCTGATGCTGATCGTCATGATGTGGGCCGGACGGACAATCGGTCGTGTGGTCGGTGTCGGATTTCTGGGCTTCTATACCTATTATATCCTTGCGCAGTTCTACGCGATCAAACCGGTTCTCTAGACTTTCTTTTCGACGTTACGGGATGGATCGACATTCATGACGAAGACGACCCGGCGTGCCGTACTGATAACGGGTGCTGCTGCCCGAATCGGCCGCTCTGTCGCACTTGATCTGGCGGCAGATGGCTGGACAGTGGCGATCCATTACAACGGATCCGCTGATGAGGCGGATGCGGTTGTTGATGAAATCACGGAGACTGGCGGCAGCGCGGTCGCGTTGTCAGCCAATCTGGCGGACGCCGCCGAGACGGCAACACTGATCGACCGGGCAGTAAGTGAAACCGGCCCGCTGACAGCCCTTGTGAACAATGCGTCGGTTTTCCGGTATGATACGACAGCCAGCATGACGGTTGAGAACTGGGACCTGCACCAGGCGGTCAACCTGCGTGCGCCTGTGCAGCTGGTTCAGGCTTTTGCGGAGCAACTGGCAGAAACGGCGACCGGCAGCGTAATCAACATCATTGATCAGCGGGTGTGGAATCTGACACCGCATTTTCTGTCCTATACGGCATCCAAGGCGGGTTTGTGGGCGGTTACGCAAACCCTGGCAATGGATCTGGCTCCGCGTATCCGGGTTAATGCAATCGGGCCGGGGCCAACCCTGCCAAGCATTCATCAGACAGATGAAGAATTTGAAGCGCAGTATCGTTCCGTGCCGCTGCAACGTGCGACAACGCTGCAGGAAATATGCGTCGCGGTCCGCTTTCTGCTTGCTGCCAATGGAGTGACCGGGCAAATGATTGCGCTTGATGGCGGCGAACATCTTGGATGGGCGCAGCCCGATCCAGGGTCGTCCACGCGTAATTAGGTCCTGTTACCGACACCCGATCGCTGTCGAGGAGCGCTGATCAGATGACAATCGCCGCAAAAGTCCAGCCGCTGATACTGGCAGATAGCACGGCATCGTTGCGCCATGTTTTTATCCGTGACCTTGTCGTGACCTGCGACATTGGCGTTCATCCGCACGAACATGGCAACCCCCAGCGGGTGCGGTTAAATCTTGACCTCGCCGTGCGCGAAATTGAAGCGCCTCTGCATGATGATCTTGATAACGTCGTCTGTTATGAGGAGATCGTGAACCGGGTTACCGGCCTGGTTCTGGATGGCCATGTAAATCTGGTTGAAACGCTGGCAGAACGGATTGCTGCTTCCTGTCTGAAAGACCCGCGTGTGCGCATCGCCCGCGTGCGGGTTGAAAAGCTCGATGTATTTGAAAATGCGGCCAGTGTCGGAATCGAAATTGAGCGTAAAAACAGCTGATTTCCCAGTTGACTAATCCGAAAAAACCTTACCCGGACGAACTTGGTTAACGCCAAGCTGTGCACATTCAATAGCTTGCGGCTGTCAACGCTGGAAATTCGGTGTTTCCGCGTTTTTCAGATTTTGTATGACAGTCTTGTAATATTATTACATGAATAATATCAATGGCTTGAATATTTTGCCTAATAATTCGGCACATTCCAGAAACCTAGGAAATACCACGGGATGAGGCGGAGGCTGACAGTCTATCAACAAGGTTATCCACAGGCGTCGTGGATTTATGACAGAAGACACATCGCTTCCTAACCGGATCAATGGCTTAGTCGGTTCTGAGAGGTTATACAGATCAGGTCATGATCGAAATTGAACCAGCAGATTCCGGTAAATCAGGTGACGATGGCGGGCGTCCCTCGTTCGCGACAGGCGTTGACGTTATCCGGGGGCATCTGAAGACATTACCGAACAGTCCGGGGGTCTACCGAATGATCTCGGCTTCCGGCGATGTGCTCTATGTCGGCAAGGCCAAGAATCTCAAAAAGCGTGTTGTCGCCTATACCCAGCCCCTGCGGCTGGATAACCGGCTGATGCGGATGGTCTCGGATACGCGGTCGATGGAATTCATCACCACGCATACCGAAGCCGAGGCGCTGCTGCTGGAAAGCAATCTCATCAAGAAGCTGCGTCCGCGCTTTAATATCGTGCTGCGGGACGACAAGTCTTTCCCCTATATTCTGATTACCGGTGACCATGATTATCCGCAGATCAAGAAGCATCGGGGCGCAAGGTCGGTCAGCGGTGAATTTTTTGGCCCCTTTGCGTCAGCAGGAGCGGTCAACCGTACGATCAATGCGTTGCAGAGGGCATTCCTGCTGCGTTCCTGTTCCGATAACGTCTTTGCCAACCGCTCGCGCCCCTGCCTGCTGTTTCAGATCAAACGTTGCAGTGGTCCCTGTGTCGATAAGATATCCAGCCGGGATTATGGTGCGCTGGTCGGCGAGGCGCGTACCTTCCTGACCGGGGCCAGCAAGAGAATTCAGGAAGGCCTGGCCGAAAAAATGCAGGAGGCCAGTGACCGGCTGGATTTTGAACAGGCAGCGAAATTCCGCGACCGTATTCGCGGGATGGCGATGATTCAGTCGCATCAGGATATCAACCCTGCCAGCGTTGACTCTGCTGATGTGATTGCCGCCTTTCAGGTCGCGGGACAGACCTGCATTCAGGTGTTTTTTATTCGCGCCGGGCGGAATAACGGTAACCGGGCTTATTTCCCGGCAAACGCGAAGTCCTATGATATCGCCGACGTCATCTCTGCCTTCATTGCGCAGTTCTATGACAACAAGCCGCCACCGCCGCTGGTGCTGGTCAGCGATATGCCGACGGATTCAGAGCTGCTGGCGGAAGCGCTGAGTGTCAAGGCAGAGCGGAAGGTGCGGCTGCATCGGCCGGAACGGGGCGATAAACGCGAACTGGTTACTCATGCAATGTCGAATGCGCGGGAAGCGCTGGAGCGCCGGCTGGCCGAAAGTGCCTCGCAGCGCAGATTACTCGATGGTGTTGCGGAAGTCTTCGATATGGATAGCCCGCCTGAGCGGATCGAGGTCTATGACAACAGTCATATCAGCGGAACCGAAGCTTTCGGTGCAATGATCGTCGCAGGACCGGAAGGCTTCATCAAGAAAGCCTATCGCAAGTTTCGCATCCGGGAGGCCGCAGCCGGTGACGATTACGGCATGATGCGGGAAGTCTTTACCCGGCGGTTCTCGCGTGCCCTGAAAGAAGATCCGGACCGGCAGAAAGGTGACTGGCCGGACCTTGTGCTGATCGATGGGGGGCAGGGGCAGCTGAACGCGGTCGTCGAGGTGATGGAAGACCTGGGCATTGAAGATGTGGCGGTGGCATCGATTGCCAAGGGTCCGGACCGCAATGCCGGACGTGAACGGTTTTTTGTACCGGGTCGTGACCCCTTCAGTCTGGAGATGCGGGATCCGGTTCTGTATTTTCTCCAGCGTCTGCGCGATGAATCCCACCGGTTTGTAATTGGTTCGCACCGGACGGGACGTTCAAAACAAATTCAGAAGTCTGCTCTCGACGAGGTGCCGGGCATTGGCGCGAAAAGGAAGAAGGCATTGTTGCATCATTTCGGTTCGGCGCGCGGTGTTTCACATGCCGGTTTGCGCGATCTGGAAAGTGTCGACGGGATCAGCCGGTCGACAGCGCAGAAAATTTATGACCATTTTCACCCGGAGGGCTAACATGATGTCAGGCCCGTCATGTTCTGGACCAAAACCATGATGACCAGCATTCCGAATCTTCTGACCCTGTCACGTATTGCTGCCGTGCCGGTGATGATTGCTGTCATGATGCTGCTTGAAGGCTCGACTGCCAGCTGGCTGGCTTTCTGGGTGTATTTCTACGCCTGCGTTACCGACTTCTTTGATGGCTATATCGCCCGGATCATGAATGAGCAGTCACCGCTGGGCCGCTTTCTGGACCCGATTGCAGACAAGCTGCTGGTGGGTGCCGTGCTGATGCTGCTGGCCGGCTATGACAAGATCGGCGGCTGGACGCTGCTGCCGGCGCTGATCATCCTGATGCGGGAAATTCTGGTTTCGGGCCTGCGGGAGTTTCTGGCGGAACTGCATATCAGTGTGCCGGTCAGCAATCTGGCAAAATGGAAGACCACGATCCAGATGCTGGCCCTTGGTTTCCTGATTGTCGGTGAACACAGTCCTGAAGCCATTCCGTCTGTCATGATCGGTACCTACGGCATCTGGGCGGCGGCCTTGCTGACGCTGCTGACCGGCTACGATTATCTGCGTGCGGGTCTGCGCCATATTGCGGCGCCGGGTAAGGCCTGAATGCAGATCATCAACCTCACCGGCAGTCTGCGTCGCAGGGATATCGGTGTGGCGTTGGTAACCGAGGCGCGCCGGCGTGACCTTTCGGTCGCAGTGCTGTTGCGGTCAGATGAAGATGATTTCGATCCGGACGTTCCGGGTAAGGATTCCTATGAGCATCGCAAGGCCGGTGCCCGTGAGGTGTTGCTGGCCAGCGCCAGAGCCCGCGCCCTGATGTGTGAGGCAGGCGACGGATTACAGTGCAAGACTGTCGCAGACCGGCTGGAAAGCCCGGATATTCTGCTGGTTGACGGTGATTGCCACCCCGGAGGGCTTGATCTGGTAATTGCTGAAAACGGGCAAACCCGGCTGAGCCAGCAGGACAGGCTGCTGAGCGACCCGCCCGGCGTCATTGCAGCGCTGCTGATTGATGAGCTGGTCTCATGAACCGGCCAACCGCGCTGCAGAATGACTGCTTTGCCTTTGATGGCCCGATGGCGCCGTTTGGTGAGGCTCTCGATAATCTGCTTTCCCGGGTGCACCCGGTTGTGGAAAGCGAACAGGCTGCTCTGATCGAAGCGGTCGGTCGTGTTCTGGCAGAACCGGTGACGGCACGAAAGTTTTCTCCGCCGCATAATAATGCTGCCGTCGATGGTTTTGCGGTCCGGCATGCAGATCTCAAACCTGACGGGCTGACCCTGCTGAATGTTACGGCGCGGGTTGCGGCAGGTCATCCGGTCTCGGGCGGGATCAGGCCTGGTGAGGCAGTGCAGATATTCACCGGCGCGGTTGTGCCGGACGGGCTGGATACGATTTTCATGCTCGAAGACTGTAACTTTGATGGTGAACGGGTCGAGCTTAAACCCGGTATCCGGAAGGGCGCCAACCTGCGTCACCGTGGTGAGGATATAGCGGCCGGGGATGTCATCCTTCAGGCGGGTGTCCGGCTGCGACCACAGGATATTGCCCTTGCCGCCGCAGGGGGCGTGGCAACGCTTCCGGTCTGCCAGCGTCTGAAGGTTGCGGTCTTCTCCACGGGTGATGAAGTCTATGACCCCGCCGTAATGGCAGACCCGCCCGCAGGCGGTATCTTTGACGCCAACCGTTATGCTCTTTCGGCTCTGTTGTCGGATCTGGGATGCGAGCTGATTGACCTGGGCATTCTGCCGGACCGGTTTGACGATATTCGCGCGGCACTGGCGCAGGCGGCGGACCGGGCGGATGCGGTTATCACCTCTGGTGGTGTTTCGCTGGGCGAGGAAGACCACGTCAAGGCGGCGGTTCATGATCTCGGTTCGCTCAATCACTGGCGGGTGGCAATCAAGCCGGGCCGTCCAATCGCCTTTGGGCAGATCGGAACAACACCGTTTGTGGGACTGCCCGGTAACCCGGTTGCGGTCATGGTCACCTTCTGGATGTTCGCCCGGCCTCTGTTGCTGAAACTGGCCGGGGTCGCTGATGTCCGGTCGCGCCGGTATCAGGTTCGTGCCGGGTTCGAACGCAGCTTCAAGGGACGCCGCCGGGAATGGCTGCGGGCCTGGCTGGAACCGGATGCCGCAGGGGGGTGGCGTGCAGTCTGCTATCCTCGGGAAGGTTCGGGAATCATCAATTCTCTGGTCGCGGCTGAAGGGCTGGTTGAAATACCGGAGGAGATGTCTGACATATCCATCGGTGACATGATCGATTTTCTGCCGTTCAGTGAGGTGAGGCGATGAAAGTTCTGTATTTTGCCTGGTTGAAATCAAAAACCGGGCATGGCGAACAGGAACTGGACCTGCCGGAAGGCGTCAGCACGGTTGGCGACCTGGTTGCGCATCTGGCGACCCTGAGCGACGGGCATCGGGATGCTTTTGCCAATCAGGAAGTGGTAAAGGCCGCCGTTAATCTGGAGTTCGTCGGTATGGACCATCCGGTTGCCGCGAATGATGAAGTGGCCTTCTTTCCGCCGGTCACGGGTGGATAGGAAGGTCAGGCATGATCCGGGTCCAGAGCGAAGATTTCGATATCGGTGCCGAGCTTGAGGCGCTGACCCGTGGCAAGACCTCGATTGGCGGCGTTTGCAGTTTTACCGGTCTGGTCCGCGATATTGCCGGTGGCGAGGCCATTCAGGGCATGACCCTGGAGCATTATCCCGGCATGACCGAAAAGCAGTTGCAGGAAATCGAGCAGGAAGCGCACCGCCGCTGGCCGCTGGATGCGTCACTGATTATTCATCGTTACGGACGGCTGGAACCCGGTGACCGGATTGTCATGGTGGCCACGGCATCTGCGCATCGTCAGGCGGCATTTCAGTCCTGCAATTTCCTGATGGACTGGCTTAAGACGAAAGCGCCTTTCTGGAAACTGGAAGAGACGCCTCAAGGCCCGCAGTGGGTCGACGCGAAAGCCTCAGACGACGTAGCGGCGGACCGCTGGGCACGGCCGTCTGCGTCCACCAGGGGCGGGCAGGCACAGTAGATTCCAGCATGCTTTGGGTTGTGCGGGCAGGGCGTTCAGGGAACACCGGCATCTTGCGGCTCATGCGACAGCAGCCTGCTTTGCTGACAGATGCCGCCGGACGATCTTGGTCAATTTGGCCACCAGTAATGTCTGGTCCTGTGCGGCAGAGGCTGCGGCAAAGAAGATCCTGTCCCCGGCGACGAATGCCCGGGTTCCCAGCATTGAACAAATGGCCTGTGCATTGTTGTCTGTATGCAGTCGGACGTCTGACAGATCGCAGTCATAGCGTTTGGCGTAAAAACTCAGCAACTCGTCAGGCAGCGGATCACCGCCGTCTCCCATCGCAGAAAACGAGCCTTCAAACCAGTGTGGTTCGAGACGATGACGCAGTTCCTCATCATCAAAAGCTGTATCGCGATATGTCATATTCCGATTTTCCAACACCCGGTTTCCCCAACCTCCCGACAATAGGGATCAAGACTTAAGCAAATGCTGAAGAACGCGGTTAAGGACTGCTTAATATTTCAGGCGAGAGTCAGAGCCGGTCGACAAGTCCGGACAATTAGGCCTAGAATTGAACAGAAAAAAAACAGGGGGAACGACGTCATGACAATTCTGCTGCAAATGGCCCGGCGGGCGGCGACGATATCAAACGAGGCTTTACCTGATGATGTGTCGCATGCAGCACGCCGTTGTGTCGTCGACTGGTTTTCTGCTGCTATACCCGGCAGTGTCGAGGCACCGGCCACTCTTTTACGCAAATCAATGGCTGATGAACTTGGCCATGGCCGTGCACGTCTGTTACCGGATGGCCTGGCGGCTCCGGCACGTTCGGCGGCTTTCATTAACGGTGCGGCCTCTCACACCATCGAATTCGATGATATTTACAAACCGGGCCTTTATCACCCGGGCTCGCCGGTAATTGCCGCTGTTCTGGCGATCGCCCAGTCCGAGGGACTGTCCGGTGACCGCTTTCTGCGGGGTGTTGTCTGCGGATATGAGCTGTCGAACCGGATTGCCGAGGCAATTCAGCCTTCCCACTATGAATTTTTTCATACCACCGGAACTGTCGGCGCTATTGGCGCGGCTGCAGGTGCGGCAGCGGCGCTGGAATTATCTGCGGGACAGATCGCGCATGCCGTCGCAACCGCGGCGACCTTCTCCAGTGGTTTGCAACAGGCTTTCCGGGCTGATGCGATGACCAAGCCCCTGCATGCGGCACATGCGGCTGATGTCGGTGTGATGGCTGCACAGGCTGCACGCCACGGGGTTACCGGTGCGATGGATATTCTGGAAGGGCCGGTTGGGTTCGGCGCAGCCCTGACCAAAGGGGTGGATTGGGAGCAGGCTGTTGAGCGCCTGAACTCCGGCTACACGATGCTTCAGATCACACAGAAGAATCACACCTGTTGCGGTCATACCTTTGCGGCGGTCGATGCGGTTCTGAAACTGCGGGGCGATCATGGCCTGAACGCTGATAATGTCGCGAAGATCAAGACTGGAACCTATTCGAAAGCGCTGGATGTCTGCGCGACAACCGATCCGCAATCGCCGTATCAGGCAAGGTTCAGCCTGTCTTATTGTCTGGCTGCGGCACTGGTGACCGGAGGCTGCCGTCTGGCGGCATTCACGCCGGAGCGTCTGTCCGATCCGGTGATACGGGATGTCATGACCCGGGTTGAAGCTTCTGTTGATGAGACAGCCGACAAGCTGTTCCCGTCGATCCGGTCAGCCCTGGTTGAAATTACGACAACCGGTGGTCAGGTCGTCTCACATCATGCCCCCACCCGTCGGGGGGACCCGGAAGATCCGCTCAGTGATGCGGAAGTCACAGACAAGCTGACCGATCTGGCGGCACCAGTCTTTGGTGTCACCGGCGCGCAGGCGCTGGCGGATCAGTTGTGGTCTCTGGATCAGGCGCCTGATCTGGACAAGCTGTTCGGCGATAAACCGAAGGCTGCCTGATCTCAGTCCGTCAGATCCGGTTGTAACGGCAGCCGTACGGTTGCCGTTGTGCCGACCCCGGTTTTGCTCGTCAGGGTGAATTCGCCATGCAGAATTTCGGTCAGTGATTTGACGATGCTGAGACCAAGCCCGCTGCCCTGGTGACTGCGTTCGAGCACGGATTCCACCTGTTCGAATGGCTCCAGAACCCGCGACAGCTCATGGTCAGGGATACCGATACCGTTATCGGAAACCGAGATTTCGATGTTGTCACCATCCAGAACCGCCATGACAGAAACCGTACCGTCGGGGTTGGTAAATTTTACGGCGTTCGACATCAGGTTTACCAGTATCTGGAAGATTGCCCGATTGTCGGTGTGAACTTCCGGTAGTGTCTGCGAAATCTGTATATTCAGGTTCAGGGTACGGTCACGTATCTGGCGTTCAAACAGCCGTCGGCAACGATCCGAGATTTCGACCAGGCTTACCGGTTCGAAAACAGGTTCCCACGACCCGGCCTCGATCTTTGAAAGATCAAGAATATCGTTGATCAGGGCAAGCAGGTGATTGCCACTCGACATGATATCGCCCGCATATTCGTGATATTGTGGCGCGCCGATCGGGCCGTAAATTTCGCTCTGGATCAACTCGGAGAAACCGATAATGGCATTCAGCGGCGTCCGGAGCTCGTGGCTCATGGATGCCAGGAAATCAGATTTTGCCCGGTTTGCCGACTCCGCAAGCTCCTTTGCCTCGCGCAGTTCAATGGCCTGAATCCGTTCCTGTGTGATGTCCTGACCCGTACCAAGATAGCCTGTGACATTGCCATCCGTATCAGAAACCGGTTTTGCGCTGATCCTGGCAAAGACCCGCCTGCCATCGTTGCGCAGGAAGCCGACGACTGCATTACGGAACGGCTTTCCTGCCCGGATTGCGGCATCAACTTCGGCACCGTTTTCACTTATCCGGCCTCTGATCGGCAGTTTGCGCAAGACCTCGCCCTCAACCTGTTCCTTTTGCAGGCCGGAAAACTCATAGAACCGGGACGACATTGTTCTGTAGCGAAGGTCGCCCTTGGCATCGAATGTCGCTTCCCAGAACCAGTCGGTACTGATGTCAGTAAAGGACCGGAACCGGGCTTCACTTCTGGCCAGCCGTTGCTCGATTTCCTTATAGGCAGAAATGTCCGTTGCGACAGAAACCAGACTGCCGTCCCGGGTGAGGCTTTCGCTGACTGTTATCCACGCACCGGAGGGTGTCCGGGTCTCAAGGCGTTTCAGCGGCTTCAGCGATGTGAACCGGGTGTCATCGCTGGGAACACCGCCGTGATAGAGAGTGCCGGTTTCCTTGTAATATTTGCGCCGCATTGTCTCGATGGGTGTGCCGGGCTGAAGCAGATCAGCGATTTCCGGATAAATTTCCCGGTAGCGCTGATTGCAGGTGACCATGGTGCCGTCCGGACCGATCAGACGAAATCCGCTTTCCATGCTGTCGATGGCATTTTGCAGAAGCTCACGGCCACGCTCGACTTCTTCTTCGATATGCTTCCGGTCTGTGATGTCCTGTGACACTCCGTTAACACGGAGCAGGGTACCGTCTTCTGAATAGAAATATTGCCGGTAACCGCTTAGCCAGCGAACGGCACCATCCTTTCTGACTATCCGAAATTCGAGCCACTGTTCGTCTTTGTGGCTGGCAGCTGAAGAATCAATCGTCCGGCCGGGAGCGCTTTTTTCATCCGGGTGAATGTGGGAGCGAAACAGTTCCCGGCTGGGATTTACTTCTCCGGGTTCGTACCCGTAGATCCGGTATTGTTCATCCGACCATTCAAGTTTCTCATCTGGAAAGGTGAGTGACCATGAACCGATACGTGCCAGCCGGTTAACGGCCCCTGTTGCCTGTGCGCTGCGGCGAACGGCATCTTCCGTTGATCTTATGTCGGTAACATCAGTCCTGAATGTGAGGAGGTGGCCGCTTGGCAGCACATTGTCCTGTATCAGGAAAAACCGACCATCCCGGCTGCGGAGACCAAAGCGGTTTGGCTCATCTCTCGAACGGCGACGTTTGCGGGATGCGGTCAGGCCACCGGAGATGATCCCGTCACTGGATGGAAAGCCCGAGCTGTTGGAGTCTCCGAGCGCAATGATCTCTGTAAAGTGGAGGCCGATCAGATCCTGCGGCATGGCGCCATAAAGCTTCGCAAATATCGCATTGCAGGTCATCAGCCTGTCTTCGGGGTCATACAGCGCACATCCGTCCGGATGATAGTGAAGAAAATCGGCGAGAAGTGCGGTTGAATCACCAAGAGGGGTGCGCTCGTTCGATGTCACATCCCGTAACAGCACACAGCCGCCACCATCCTTGAAAGGATAGCGATGACGTTCAAACAGCCGCCCGTTTGTCGAGACATGCTGAGTAACAGTCGGAGACGTCATCGTCCGGAGCTGATCGATATTGGCTTTTAGGGATTTCTCGTCCGTGACGATGCCCAGCGTTCCCGAACGCGGCAGAATACGGATCAGATCCTCAAGCTGCATGCCGATATAGAGATTTTCCGGCTCTGTATTGATAAGACGGCGATATCGGTCATTCAGGTAAACGATGCGGAGATCAGCATCCCAGCTGAGGATTGCAACATCTACCAGATCGGCAATCGCCACCAGATGAGCAGAAATGCTGGTATCGCTGATTCCCCGTATCAAAGCTCAGCCAGCCTCTCTAAAACCATCTCTGTCCCTCATTTGATTACAACAGTCGCTTGAGATTGTGCGCTGTCTGTCTACTCTGCCCTTACCTCACCTGAGCAACAAGTCTAAGGCATCAGACCATGTATATGAACTGCGTAACGGATAGGTATTTTTACGGATGGGTCGAATGAAGGGTGCTTTGGAAGGAATACGCGTTCTTGATTTGTCCCGGGTTCTTGCCGGGCCTTGGTGCGCAATGGTGCTGGGTGATCTCGGTGCTGATGTAATCAAGGTGGAGAATCCGGGGGGAGGCGATGATACGCGTCGCTGGGGGCCGCCCTATGCGGGGGGTGAATCGGCGTATTATCTGTGTGCGAACAGGAACAAGAAGAGCCTGGTTGCAGATTTCAAGAATGAAGAGTGTCTGTCGTTATTGCGGGAACTGGCCGACAAGGCCGATGTGGTCGTCGAGAATTTCAAACTTGGCGGCCTGAAAAAATATGGCCTCGATTATGAAACACTGAGCCGTTCCAATCCCGGCCTCGTTTATTGCTCCATTTCAGGCTATGGCCGTACCGGCAAACGGGCGGCCGAACCGGGTTATGATTTTGTCATTCAGGCGGAAGGTGGCCTGATGTCGATTACCGGAGACCCGGAGGGGGAGCCGCAGAAAGTCGGCGTGGCGATTGCTGACCTGTTCACAGGGGCTTCCGCGGCTCAGGCAGTGCTGGGAGCTTTGTTCTCCCGGTTCCGGACCGGTAAGGGGCAGCATATCGATATGGCATTGCTGGATTGCCAGCTGGCCATGCTATCGAATGTCGGCAGCAGTTATCTGGTCACGGGCGAGGGCGCGAAGCGTTATGGCAATTCCCACGCGACCGTGGTGCCGTATCAGGCGATGGAAGCTTCTGACGGTCATTTTGTGATCGCAATCGGGAACGACAGGCAATTTGCGACACTTTGCCGGGAAGTTCTGGGGCGGCCTGACCTTGCCGCAGATGAAAGATTTGCCGGCAATCCCGGTCGCATCGTTAACCGGGAGGCGCTGCTGGTTGAACTGTCTGCTGCCTTCCGGACCCGCCCGCGGGATCACTGGATCACCGCCATGCGTCAGCACACGCTTCCCGTTGGTCCGATCCGGGGTATTGACGAGGCTTTGTCTGCGCCGGAAGCACTGGAACGGGGAATGGTTGTTACAGTTGATCACCCGACCGCCGGTGAACTGAAGCTGGCCGGCTCACCGCTGAAATTGTCGGGAACGCCTGTCGTTGATCCGTCACCACCGCCATTGCTCGGTCAGCATACAGCTGAACTGCTGATGTCTGATCTGGGCTGGGATGCAGCGCGTGCGGCAGCCTATTGCACGAAAATGGGACTCAAGGCATAGGCAGGTTGCCCTGGTTCAGGATTTCTGAACCAGGGTAACACCGATCATGGCGTCGCGGGTAACCAGAGCCGCCAGATCTTCGGCTGACATATCTTCTGTACCCTCAGGCCGTTCGGGGAGAACCAGATAGCGGAGGTCCGCGGTCGAATCATGCACCCGGACTTCCTTGTTTGCGGGAATTTCAGTGCCGAATTCCTTCAGAACTTCCCGGGGTTCACGAACGGTGCGGGTACGATAATTGCGGCTTTTATACCAGTCCGGCGGAATCCCAAGGAGCGGTTTCGGATAGCAGGAACAGAGCGTGCAGACGACGACATTGTGAACGTCGGGGGTGTTCTCGACCGTGTAGAGAACGGTGTCTCCCATCTCGACTCCATATTCAGCGACAGCCGTATTCCCGTCTCGCAGAAGAAGCTCGCGGAAATCCGGATCCGTCCAGGCTCGGGCAACAACTGCGGCACCGGCTTCCGGGCTGCGACTGTCGAGTATTTCCAGACTGCGGCGGAATTCGTCGGCAGTGAAGACCCCTTTTTCAATCAGCAGTTCCCGGATCGCCATTTCTTCAATGGCAAAATCATTGAGGCTTTCCTCTTCATCGGGGACGAATGTCTTGCTGTGATCGTGGCCGTCATGCGGCATGGTCTGCTCCTTTCTGCACCGGCTCCAGCCAGTGTTGATAAATCTCGATATCGAGGCTGTCGTCCGGCGCACCCTTGTAATCGGGCCATGCTTCGTCCTGCCGGAAACGGACCCGATAGAGGTTCTGCTTCGGCAGGCCGTCGCCATAGACCGAGTAGGATTCGGGATTGCCGAAGGCGCCGATAACATCAGCGATCACCCCGGTTTTTCCACGAATGTAGAAGGGGGTGCGAATATGTCCTTTCGGATAGTCCTGTCGCACCGTGACCTGATCACCAATTTTAAACCGGGCAGCCATCAGCTTCCCTCCAGGCCAAGGCGCTGCCGGATTTCAGCTTTGCGCCGGTCGATTTCGTCGCCGGTCAGCACGTCGCGATCAATCACTACTTTGCGGACGGCAGTGATCCATTTTTCATAATAGGTATAGGTTTCGTATTTTTCCTGCCCCATGGTTTCGATGGCATGGCGCAGTGCATCAGAGCGCATGATCCGGCGCTTCTGGTCACCCAGCAGGGTTCGGATTGAATCGACCCGCTTTTCCCACGGGGCCAGAATATGCTCTGACTGGTCAATCGGACCACCATCAAGACCGCCCATATCGTGATAACCGCGATGTGGTGTCTTTGTCTTGGTCATGTCTGCCATCTCCCTGATTCTATTTCAGAAAGAAGTCTAGACCTGTCAGCCGGTTGTGGAAAAGGTCATTTAACAGGTTTTACCATCATCGCATGGCAAAGCAGCGGGGAGGCTGCTTGATGAAGCCATGTCCGAAGATGCTGTCTTTGCCGGGCTGGCCAAGATCCACAGTATTGGGAATCAGGCGTTTTCGCAGACTGGCCGGTGATCCCTCTGCCCCGTTCACCATTTCGGCAGCAGCCAGTGCGGTTACAAAGGGTGCGGCAAAGGATGTGCCGTTCTGATACCGCCCGCCACCCGGAACTGCTGTCCATACCTTCACACCCGGCATGGCGAAGTCGATATAGGCACCCTGATTGGCAGCGGTATAGATTTTCGCATCATGATTCAGGGCTGTGACGGCAATGGTTTCATCATAGGCGGCGGGAAAGGCCGGGGCGGCTTTCCGGCCACCATTTCCGGCGGCCGCAACCAGCACAATGCTGCGTCGGGCAGCAGCCTCGACGATCTTGCGAATAACGGCGTTGTCCGGTCCGGCGATCGACAGGTTGATGACCTGGACATCGCTGTCGAGCAGCCAGTTCAGTGCCTTCGTCAGGGCCCGGGCACTGGCAGCGCGCTTGCCGGAGTTCTTCTCGTAGAAGATATTTGCAGCGTACAGTCTGGCGCCCGGCAATATCCCTCCCCAGTCAGGTCCGCCGATCAGGATCGAGGCGACGGCAGTACCATGATCATGTGAGCCGGGGTTATGACGATTGCCGATGAAGGATTTTGCGACAAGATCGCGACCTTCAAACGCCGGATGGGTCGCATCAACAGATCCGTCGATCATGCCGATCCGGGCACCGGCACCACATTGCGCCGTACTGCGTGGCCATCCCATGAAGCCGCGGGGGGTATCGGCTTTGCCGACCGCTTCCGCAAACAGATGATTATAGTCTGACGTCAGACCGGGGGCGTGCTGTTGCAATGCAGCAAGAACATCGTCAGCGCTTCTGCCTTTTGGTACCTTCAGTTCGGCGACAGTCAAGTCGAGAGCGGAAAGGGTATCGATACCGGTGATCGAAAGGCCCAGCGCCCGGGCCGCAGTCTTTATCTGATGTGTGGGACCCGCAGCGAGAATGCCATCAGGCTCTATCCCGTTATCCTGTCCGTCGCTTTTTTCTGTCTGTGCACTGTTTGGTGCAGAGTTCCGGGCGCGGTCAACACCAACCACATTGCCGTCTTTGTCATATCGCTGAATTCGGATCTCGGATGCGGCGAAGCTCTGGGTTAACAAAGAGGCTCCAAGCAGCAATGCGGAAGACAGAGAGACCAGCTTTATTCTGTTCGTTGCCCTGTTCTGCATGCCTCGTTTGCCTTTCGCTGTCCGGGATGTTCGCGCCATTGAATAATGCAGGTTCGGATACCGTCAGGCTATACGTAGATTCCGTGACCTCCCGGTCTGATTTTTCGGCTATGCACAAACATTCATGCTGCAATGCAATAAAAGCAGTTCTCGATTCCGGCCGACAGGACTATATCCGCCCCGTCAGCGAGTGCTGGCGTTTCGCAACAGACAACACCGGCAGCGCCAGGATGTCGCATGACAAAGGACAGACACTGATGAACAGCTACCATCAGAATCCAGGTCTTGCCGCCATTCCGTCTTCGGTTTGGGGCGGGGCTTTCGAAGAAATCGTTATTCTGGTTCGCACGGCAACCAGACAGATCGAAAAAGCAGCCAAGGGCTTTGGCAAGGCTTTGCGTAATCGCAATGCCTATCGTCAGCTGAAGGCGCTGGACGATCGCCTGCTTTCGGATATCGGGTTTGCCCGTCTTCCGGATGGCAATGTCATTCAGGTTTTGCGCAAGTAATTTTGGCGCATCAGCGCCTGACCGGTGTTCTCCCCCCTTGAACATCCCTGCCGGTCTGGCGCTTCGAAACGGCTCTCCGCCTCCCCGGAGAGCCGTTTTTCGTTTCGGCATTAATTTATCTTTTAACCTGACCTGCCGGAAAACGATCGCTGTCAGACCGGGCGGCGCGCCTTGAGGGCTGCCGTCAGCGTACCATCGTCGAGGTAATCAAGTTCACCCCCGACCGGGACACCATGTGCCAGACGGGATACATCGACACCATTTCCCGCAATTCTGTCTGAAATATAATGCGCCGTGGTCTGTCCATCGACTGTCGCATTGAGTGCCAGAATAACTTCCGTCACACCGGTTGACCGAACGCGGGCCACGAGTTCCGGAATGGCGAGATCGTCGGGGCCAACACCATCCAGTGCACTGAGTGTGCCGCCCAGAACGTGGTAGCGACCGACAAAGGCATGGGCACGTTCCAGTGCCCAGAGGTCGGCAACATCCTGAACAACACAGATACGCGAACCGTCACGCCGTTCATCTGAGCAAATTCCACAGGGATTGGTGCTGTCGACATTTCCGCAGGTGCTGCAGATCGTCACCGTCGAGGCAGCGGCCTGCAGTGCGTCAGACAGCGGAGTCAGCAACTGATCACGGTTCTTGACCAGATGCAGCACGGCGCGTCGTGCCGAGCGCGGGCCAAGGCCGGGCAGTTTTGCCAGCAGCGATATCAGCCGCTCGATCTCGGGACCGATCATCTCAGAATGGCAGCTTGAACCCCGGCGGAAGCTGCAGGCCGCCGGTGACTTCTGCCATCTTTTCCTGTGCCCGGGCCTCTGACTGACGTTTTGCGTCATTGATGGCGCTGACGATCAGGTCTTCCAGAACCTCGACATCTTCGGGGCCGGACAGCAGGGCCGGGTCGATGCGAACTGCACGTGCCTCACCCTTGCCGTTCAGGGTCACCTTTACTGTTCCGGCGCCGGACTGGCCGGTAACCTCAATGGCGGACAGTTCTTCCTGCATCTGGGCCATCTTGCCCTGCATTTCCTGCGCCTGTTTGAGCATTTGCCCGAGATTTTTCATATGTCACCTTCTGTCTGATCAATGTCCGGGGCGTCTTCGGGGTCAGCTTCAGCATCCAGTTCTGCGTCAGGCCCGATATCCCGGACAGCTTCTATCTGGGCGCCGGGAAAGGCTTCCAGCAATGCCCGGACCGTCGGGTGCTGACTGGCTTCATCAAACCGTACTTTCAGTTCGGCATCCCGTGCTTCGATAATTGATGGCAATGCCTCGGCTTCATCCGTGGCGACCGTTATCATCCAGTTATCGCCGGTAAGCTGCCGGAGCGCCGCACTCAGTTTTGGTGCGAGGTCCGCAGGGGCGCCCTCGGCAAAGCGGCATTCAATACGGCCCTTGGCAATCGTAACCGGGCGTACCCAGTTACGGACCTGGCTGGCCAGCAGTCCTTCGCGACCTTCGGTCAGCATGGCAATGACAGCTTCTATGGAATCAATCGCACGCGGGACTTCCGCGGGAGCAGCCTCCGGCTCGGCCTGAAGCATTGCAGCCGAGGCGCTGCCACCATTGCCGCCACCGCCACCTCCACGGGGAGCACCTCCTGCCGGCGGACCCGCAGGAATGGTGCCGCCACTGGACAGGGTTCGCAGGGCTTCTGCCGGATCCGGCAGTTCGCTGGCATAGGCCAGCCGGATAAACAGCATCTCGGCGGCCTGACGCGAATCCGGGGCCTGTTCGATTTCGCCAAGTCCCTTCAGCAGCATTTGCCAGTTCCGGGTCAGAACAGCCATGCGCAGACTGGTGGCCATTTCGCCACCGCGGATACGCTCAGCCTCCGGTGCATTCTCGCTGGCGGCATCGGGGGCTGCCTTCAGGCGGGTCAGCCAGTGTGTCAGGTCCAGCATGTCCTGCACCACGATCAGGGGGTCGGCGCCACTGGAATACTGATCGGCAAACAAGGTAAGGGCGGCGGCAATGTCGCCCTTCATCAGCAGGTCATAGAGGTCGAAGATCAAAGCGCGGTCGGCCAGACCCAGCATGTCGCGAACCTGTTCGGCGCTGACCTTGCCGGCACCATGGGAAATCGCCTGATCCAGCAGGGACAGACCGTCACGGACCGAGCCGTCAGCGGCGCGCGCGATCAGCGACAGTGCTTCGTCTTCAAGTTCGGCATTCTCTTTGACGGCGATACCGGCGAAATGCTTGCTAAGGGTATCGGCGTCGACGCGGCGAAGGTCGAAACGCTGACAACGGGACAGCACGGTAACCGGGATCTTGCGGATTTCCGTCGTTGCGAAAATAAACTTCACATGCTCCGGCGGCTCTTCCAGGGTTTTCAGCAGACCGTTGAAGGCCTGCCGGGAGAGCATGTGGACCTCATCGATGATATAGACTTTATACCGGGCAGAAACCGGGCGATAGCGAACGCTTTCAATCAGTTCACGGACATCGTCGATACCGGTCCGGCTGGCGGCATCCATTTCCATGACATCGACATGCCGGTCCTCGGCAATGGCGCGGCAATTGTCGCACTGGCCACAGGGGGTGATGGTCGGGCCACCCTTGCCATCGACACCTGTACAGTTCAGGGCGCGGGCAATGATACGGGCGGTTGATGTCTTACCGATGCCACGGACCCCGGTCAGCACAAAGGCGTGGGCAATCCGGCCGGTATCAATGGCGTTTGTCAGGGTGCGCACCAGCGCTTGCTGGCCAATCAGTTCGGCAAAGGTCGAGGGCCGATACTTTCGGGCAAGGACGCGGTAGTTGGGGTCGCCGTCTGTTGTCATGAATTGGTATCGCCGGTCATGCGGTCACGGATCCCGTGGTCGGCAGTGCCCGGTGGGGCGACTGCGAAAAGCCCGAAGGCGGGAGACCGGAACGACCCGGGAGGAAACTCGTTGCGGCTGCTTCCGTCAGGACCTGACCGGGTTGGCGAGACTCCCGTCCGCCCGATCTCCCACCCTTTATATCGTCTCTGTGAGCAGAACGCGCAAGCATGAATGCCGAGATTATTCGACCTCGATGCGACCAACGAAACCGAGGGACGTATAAAGAATAAAGCGACCCTGAATTTCAAAGACGCCGCGTTCGGTCGGAACAAAGTACATTTCCCGCGTTTCACCGGAGGGAATCAGCAGTTCATCGAGCCGCGGCTGTTCAAAGCTATGGTCACCTGAAGTGACTGTCTTGATGGCGATGGTCTTGTAAAATTCGTCTGCCGCAAGGCTCTGGGTCGTCCAGTTGAAATTCCGGACAACCAGTTTGTAGGGTTTGTTGATTTCCAGTGACAGATAGGTTGGCTCCACACCGTAATCGGCGCCCAGTGTCATTTTGATCTCGGTTGCCTTGTCCCAGTCGGCCGCAGCAATGACCGCAGCTGGATCGGCAACATCATGGGGGCGTGCGCTGAACTCATCCAGTACACTAGCATTTTCACAAGCGCCAAGCAGCAGAACTGCGGCCAATGCGACTGAAATCAGACGTCCGGTCATCTTGGTCCCCCAGAGAAACAGCATGGTGCAACAGGACCATCCTGCAAACGAATCGCACGAGAGTCTAGAAGACAGGGAATCTGCAAGCAATAAGCAATGCAAAGCCTGTGCTTGGAACTGCTCGGAAGCTGTGACAATTTTCGCATTATGAGGAATCCAAATTTCTTTTCACAGGTTGTCTATGACCGTGCTGCCCAGTTCAGGGCAGATCACGCGAAACTGGATGGCCTGCTCTCCGGCCCGGCGCGTATCGTTCCGGTCTGGCGAAATATGAGCATGATGGTGAGGCTGGATAAGCCGCAGGCATTGTTTTTGCCGGACCTGCCGGACGGGGATCTGCTCGACAGGGATTCCGGCTATATCTTTCTCGGAATGTTCAACGAGGCTGCTTACTTTGCCGTCGATATCAGTTCGCAGGATGATGCGCCGGCACGTGTTGGTGCAGAGATTGCCGATCTGCGGGAAATCGGCGGGCATCTGACGCATGAGGAAGCATCGCTGCTCGCTCATGCGCGGGCCATGGTCTACTGGCACACACGCCATCGCTTCTGCGGTGTCTGTGGAGCGCCAACGGAAGCCCGGGACGCCGGACATATGCGGGCCTGTACCAACCCGGATTGCCGGACGCCGCATTTCCCGCGCACGGACCCGGCAGTCATCATGCTGATCCATCACGGTGACCGCTGTCTTCTTGGGCATCATCAGCGATGGGATACGCCGATGTATTCAACGCTTGCCGGATTTGTTGAGCCCGGTGAGAGCCTGGAAGACGCGGTCCGTCGCGAGGTAAAGGAAGAAGCCGGTATTACGGTTGGTCAGGTAACCTATCATTCCTCTCAGCCCTGGCCGTTTCCGGCCTCGATCATGCTGGGTTTCTATGGCGAGGCCGAATCGACAGACATCAGCCTTGAGGATGATGAGTTGCAGGACGCCCGTTGGTTTACCCGCGCACAGTTGCGAGACCCCGAAAGCGTCGGCATTCATCTGCCGCGCGCCATTTCGGTTTCCCGCCGCCTGATAAATGACTGGCTGGATGAGGGAGCCTGACCCCGCAACTTAGCCTTTCAGACGGAAGGGGTGTTTCGGATAGGTGCCGATGATTTTCATCTTGCTGGAGAAATATTGCAGCTCGTCAAAGGCGAGGTCGACATTCTTCTCCGCCGGGTGCCCTTCGATTTCCGCATAGAACTGGGCGACCGTGAAGCTGGCATCGACGATGTAGCTTTCGAGTTTGGTGATGTTGACGCTGTTTGTCGCGAAACCACCGAGGCTTTTATACAATGAGGCCGGTACGCTGCGGACCTGAAAGATCAGGCTGGTCATGCAGGGGCCGTCGCGCAGATCCGGTTCTTCCCGACGCCGGGACAAAACGACAAACCGTGTGGTGTTGCCAATCCGGTCTTCGATACGGCCACGCAGAGACTGTAGCCCATAGGTTTCACCGGCAAGGCTGGAGGCAATCGCGGCAATTGTCGGATCGCCGAGTTCGGCCACTTCGCTGGCGGCACCAGCCGTATCGCCCCGCTGCACAGCCTTGATGCCCAGTTCTGCAACCAGATCCCGGCATTGCGCCAGGGCCTGCTCATGACTGCGGACTTCGCGGATCTGGTCCAGTGTTGCACCTTCAACGGCCAGCAGCTGATGCTGAACCGGCTGGAAATGCTCGTCGATAATATAAAGGTTCGAATTCGGCAGCAGATGATGAATATCTGCTACCCGGCCGCCAAGCGAGTTTTCGATCGGGATCATGGCCAGATCGGCATCACCGTCTTCGACCGCGTTGAAGGCTGCTTCAAAGGTGGCGTAGGCAACCGGTTCCATCTTTGGAAAAACATTGGCGCAGGAAAGATGAGAGTAAGCTCCCGGCACGCCCTGATATGCGATCCGGCCTTCACGGCCTGCGCGATGCATCTGATGTTCGTTTTCCATTCGACTGACCTTTTCCTCGTCGCCAAATTCCAGCCAGGCTGGCGTCACGCCGAGCAGACGCCCGGCAAGTACAATGCGGCGGCGCGGCGGATCTACCGCACCGGTTTCCCAGCGGTTCACGGTCGGCTGCGTGACCTTGAGGCTCACCGCAAGATCCTGCTGTGTCATTCCCACACGTTTGCGTGCGCGTCGGAGGCGCTGACCGAAACCATTCATGCGAAGGTTTTATCTGTATGCATAATATACGTCAACTGTATATTATAGCTTCTTTCACGTCTGGAGATACCGCCCGCAGTTCGCCCAGACTCAGGCATCACAAAAGGTTCCGGGCTTGAGGCCGGTTGGGAGGGGGCAGCGGGAAGTGAGGCAGGCGCAGAGATAAAGGCCCTGAGGAATTAACGCGGGGTCAGGGCGTCCCGTGCCCGCTCCAGATCTTCCGGCGTGTCGACACCAAGTGGTGCTGCCTTTACCAGAGTGAGTCCCAGAGACATGCCTGCTTCCAGTGCGCGCAACTGCTCCAGCCGCTCCCGGCGCTCAAGGACACCGGGCTTCAGGGAGACAAATCGTTCCAGGGCTGCGCGTCGATAGGCATAGATACCAATGTGATGATAAAGCGGGCCGTCCCCGCTGGGGGCGGTGGCGCGGGTGAAATACAGGGCGCGGGCGACAGTCTGTCCGTCTTCCAGTCCGGCAATGGCCTTCACGACATTCGGGTTTGTCCGTTCTTCGGGCCGGGTGATTTCTACGGCAACAGTGCCGATATCAATTGAGGGGTCGTCCAGCGGGCGCACGGCTGCGCGGGTTGTTGCGGGCTCGATGGTTGGCAGGTCACCCTGCAGATTGACGATGATGTCATGCTGACCATCTGGATCGATTTCCTTCAGCGCCTGAAAAACCCGGTCGGAACCGGAAGGCAGATCGGGGTCGGTCATCACGGCCTCGCCGCCAGCGGCCAGGACCGCATCCGCAACCTCCTGTTCCGAGCAGGCGATGACCACCCGGCCGATATCTGCTTCGAGTGCGCGGTCGCGGACATGCAGGATCATCGGGCGTCCGTGAATGTCGGCGAGTGGCTTTCCCGGCAGGCGCTGGGAGGCCATTCGTGCGGGGATGATAACGACAGGATTTGATTTTTCAGTCATGCCGATAAGATAACCGCGAGGGCCGGTTGTGAAAATAGCTGGAATCAGGTGGCGGATGACGTTGGACAGCCGCGATGGGGTTCGGTATAAAACGGCGCGTTTCGGGACAAGCAGAAGACTGAAGGAAAACCATGTCCGGCATCGAACTGAACAAGATTTTTGGCGCTGTCATTCTGGCAATGCTTATTGCAATGGTCGCAGGCCTTATCAGCCGTGTCCTGGTCCCGACAGGTGGTCATGGCGGCGAAGATCGTATTGTCGCCTTTGCACCACCGGAAGTGGCCTCGTCAGGCGGTGAAGCCGCGCAGGAAGTTGCTGAACCGGCGATTGAAACATTGCTGGCTGCAGCCGACGTTGCGTCCGGCGAAAAGATTTTCAAGAAATGTGCAGCCTGCCACGACCCGGCAAATGGCGGTGCCAACAAGGTTGGTCCGGCACTCTGGGGTATTGTGGGTCATGATATCGCGGCTGTTCCGGGCTTTGCCTACTCCGATGCCCTGACCGGAAAAGAAGGTTCCTGGACTTTCGAATCACTCAGCGCTTTCCTCAAGAAGCCGCGTGAGTGGGCTCCGGGCACCAAGATGGGCTTTGCCGGTCTTTCCAAGATTGGTGACCGTGCTGACGTGATCGTGTATCTGCGCTCCCTGAGCGACAGTCCGGTTCCGCTTCCTCAGTAAACAGAAATTTCCTGCGGGCCCTTTATTATGTTCAATGCCTGCCCGCAGGAATTTATCGATCTGGCGAATGAACTGGCGGATACCGCCGGACCCATTGCCCGGCTTTATTTTCGCAGTGATATCGAGATCGACCGGAAGTCCGATGCGTCGCCGGTAACCATTGCCGACCGCGAAGTCGAATCGGCGATGCGGGAGCTGATTACGGAACGCTTTCCCGACCACGGCATTTTCGGTGAAGAACACGGATCCGAAAACCTCGACGCAGAGTTCGTCTGGGTTCTCGACCCGATTGACGGAACCGGTGCCTTTGTGACGGGGATGCCGATTTTCGGTACCCTGATTGCCCTGCTGCACCGTGACCAGCCCTTGCTGGGCATTATCGACATGCCGGTGCTGCGTGAACGCTGGGTTGGCGGGCTGGGAATGGAAACCACCTTTAACGGCGCGCTCTGCCGTACCCGGCCGGCGACCTCCCTGTCAGAAGCCAGCGTCTATACTTTCTCCCCCGATAGTTTTGATCGCCCCGATCTCGGTCGGTTTGACCGTGTGCGGAAAGTTGCCCGTACCGTCCGCTATGGCGGTGATTGCTATTCCTATGGTCTGCTGGCCAGCGGACATGTGGATGTGGTGATCGACGCCAATATGAAACCCTACGATTACTGTGCAATGCTGGCGCCTATTCAGGCTGCGGGCGGGCGCATTACCGACTGGCATGGTCAGCCGCTCGACCTGAATTCAGACGGGCATGTACTGGCCTGCGCCAGTGAACAACTGCATGCGGAAGTGAGCAAGCTGCTGACGTCGAGCTGATTTCAGGCATGACGTTGATCGAGTGACAAGGGGACAAAAATGTCGGCGGACAGTCGCTATACCAAACTTTTTCCGGTTTCCTGGGATGAAATGCATCGTGACGCGAAGGCTCTTGCCTGGCGGCTGGTGGAGCTTGGTCCCTGGAAAGGCATCATTGCGGTAGCGCGCGGCGGGCTGGTACCAGCGGCAGTTGTCGCCCGTGAACTGGATGTCCGGCTGATCGACACGGTCTGCGTGTCTTCCTATGCCGACATGAAGGAAGGCAATCTGAAGATCAGCCAGAAAGAAGCCCATGTGCTGAAGGGCTTTGAAGGCGACAGCAAGGGCTGGCTGGTTGTTGATGACATGGTTGACACCGGTCGCACCTACATGAAAATCCGAGAACTGCTACCGGACGCACATTTTGCGACGGTTTACGCCAAGCCGGAAGGCCGGGCACATGTCGACAGCTTCATTACTGAGGTCAGTCAGGATACCTGGATTCTGCTGCCCTGGGATGCGGAACGCAGTCCGGCGCCTTCAGTCGCTGACCTTCACGCCAAGAAGTAAACTCCCGGCCACGGTTCAGGCGCTGTCTCTTGTATTGGCAGACCGGGGCAACAATCTCCTGATGAACTGCTTATCGGGAGAAGATCATGATATTCGCAAGAATTTCCGCGCTGCTGGTCATCCTGGGCCTCGTTCCGGCCTGCGCTATCGCCCAGAATCGCCTGTCAGAACTGAAACTTCCTGACGGGCTGGAAATTACCAGTTTTGCGGAGGTCGATAACGCCCGCACGCTGGTGGTTGTACCGGAACTTGATGTCATCTTTGTCGGATCCCGCGGCGAGACGCTGCGCGCCGTGGTTGGCGGTGTTGCCGACAGTTCGGGCGGCGGCGATGTGATCGAGATTGCGCAGGGATTCAAATCGGTCAACGGGCTGGTCTGGCATAAGGGCGCGCTTTATATCGCCGAGCAGGACAAGGTTTCGCGCTGGGTCATTCCGGATCAGAATTCGCTCCGGAAATTCTCGCCGGAAATTCTGTTCAGTGACCTGCCGGACAAGCGCCATCATGGCTGGCGTTATATGACTGTCGGGCCTGATGAGAAGCTCTATATCGGTGTTGGTGCGCCCTGTAATATCTGCGCGGTCGAAGGGTATGAGGGCACGATTGTCCGGATGAACCTTGATGGCAGCAACCCGGAAGTTTTTGCAGAGGGGATTCGTAATACGGTCGGGCTGGCCTTCCACCCTGAAACCGGCGATCTGTTCTTCACCGATAACGGCGCGGACAACATGGGGGATGACAAACCGTCAGAGGAACTCAACCGGGCAACGAAAAGCGGTCAGCATTTTGGCTATCCCTATTTTGGCGGTGGCGACTTCCGGACCGCGCAGTTTGCAAAAGTCAGCCCGCCAGAGGCGCTGACCGGACCGGTTCAGACATTCGGAGCACATCAGGCACCGCTTGGCGTGCATCACTACCGCGGGTCAAACTTGCCTGCCGAATATCGCCGGGATGCCTTTGTCGCCCTGCACGGCTCATGGAATCGCACAGAACCTGCGGGCTATCGGGTCATGCGGGTGCGAATGGATGACACGGGCAAGGTGCTGGGCAGCGAAGTCTTTATTGATGGCTGGCTGAAAGACGGCTCCTACTGGGGACGGCCGGTGGATATTGACGAACTGCCGGACGGCTCCATGCTGATTTCAGATGATCATGCCGGGCGGATTTACCGGGTTCGGGCAAAATAACGGACAACCCGGATTCAACTGAACCGTTCGTCGCCCGGCTGGTTCTGGCGTAATCGCGCCTTCAGCGACTCGATTTCTGCTGAAAGCTCTGCGATACGACCTTCATAGGCCAGCAATGTCGGTGCCAGTTCTGCTTCGGTGAATCGCGGGGTGATATGCTGCGGGCAGTTTGTGTCCCAGGCTTCAATTGTGAACAGGACGGCACGTTCCGCCTTCGCCCGATAGTCCGGGATGGCCAGTGATGCCAGAAGATCAGGATCATCTTCGACGAAGCGGATGCGGCCCCAGATCTTGACCCGCCGCCGGTGCGCGTAATCCATCAGAAACAGATTGGCGCGGTCATTTTCCCGGGAGTTGCCAATGGAAATATACTGGCGATTGCCGGCAAAGTCGGCGAACGCCAGGGTCCGGTCGTCCAGGGCCTTCAGAAAGCCCTTCGGTCCGCCCCGATGCTGGATATAGGGGTAGCCATCAGATGATGTGGTCGCGAGATAGAAGCTGTCGCGTTCAGCAATATAGGCACGAAGGTCGTCATCAATCAGACTGCGCCAGCCATTCCCCTGTTCCATGCGGGCATAGCCGTCCCGCGATCCGCGCTTTTCCTGCTCCTGCTTTACGGCGGGCGTAAAGGCGATATCACTTACATAGGCCTGGGTTGTCGGCACAACCGCCTCCTGTTTTCGTTTTCAGGTTTGAAAGTAGACAGACCGGTCTATATATTCAAGTAACAAAATCATGAGGTAAACTGAATGGCAGTTTCATCAGGCAGGCGGCCGTCTCCGGCGCGGGACCGGTTGCTGGCAGCGGCGCAGACCCGGTTTAATGAGGACGGTTATAATGGTGCGGGTATCGATGCCATTATTGCGGAGGCCGGTATTGCCCGCATGACCCTCTATAATCACTTTCCGTCGAAAGATGCCCTGATCGAGGCGGTGCTGGAACGCCGGCATCAGGATCTGACGGCATGGGTTATGGAGGGGGTCAACAGACGGGCGGATGATCCGGCATCGCGTCTGCTGGCGGTTTTTGACGTGCTGGCTGACTGGCTCGGAAGTGATGGGTTTCGGGGCTGTCTGTTTGTCCGCGCGGTGGGGGAGCTCGGGGTGTCTCATGACGCGGTACGTCAGGCTGCATCTGACCATAAGGGATGGTATCGCCGGTTTTTTATTGAGAATGCCGTGGCCGCATCCCTTCCCGATGCAACCGGGCTGGCTGATGATCTGCTGCTGTTGCTGGAGGGGGCAACCGCACGGGCACTGGTTGATGGTGAAGGCCGGGCAGAAGCCGGGCGGGCGAAACGAATTGCCACAATGCTTGTCGGTTCCGGCTGATCTTTCCCCGTGATCCGCTTATAGTCCCGGTCAGTCTAACAAGGGATGAACCAAGATGACGCTGAAGAAGGGTTACAAGAAGCTGGTTGAAGAGGCGATGGCCGATATCGAAACCATCACGGTTGAAGAAGGACTGAAGTTACAGGGTGACGAGGATGTGACCTTCTTTGATATCCGCGACGTGCGGGAACTGGAGCGCACCGGAACAATTCCGGGTGCCGTTCATACGCCGCGCGGTATGCTGGAATTCTGGGTTGATCCGGAAAGCCCCTATTACAAAGAGGTGTTCGGTACCGGCAAAAAGCTGGTGTTTTTCTGTGCGGCAGCCTGGCGCTCGGCGCTGGCGGTCAAACAGCTGACCGATATGGGTGTGCCCCGCGTCTGCCATATGGATGGTGGCTTTGGTGCCTGGACGGAAGCCGGTGGGCCGGTTGAAGAAAAACAGCGTAAGAGCTGAGCCGGAGGCTTCGCTTGTTTCAGGGCCTGAATACCTTCTTTTCCGGACATGATGGTGACCAGCATCTGGCTGCTGTCTTCCGGCAGGAGGAACGAAGCGGGCTGAAAGCCGCGATGATCGGGCGGACGATTGTCCTCCTGATCATCGGCCTCTGGCTTGGGCTGTCCCGAAACTATCCGCAGAACCTGATTATCGTTGCCGTTGTCATGACCTTCGTCTGTATCGGTCTGATACATCTGCAACTGCTTGGCTCGCGCTATGATTACAGCTGGGTCAAATATCTGTTCGCGACCATTGATGCGCTGATGCTGGGCCTGTGCATCGCCTTCACTGATCTCAGCCTTCTCGCGCCGGGGCTGGAGCCGGTGATGCTGTACCGGTTCGGTGTGTTTCCCTGGCTGGTTCTGCTGATTGCAGCGGCGGCTTTCGCCTATTCACCGGGGCTGGTGCTGTGGACCGGTATCTGTACCACTTTTGCCTGGATCGTCCCCTGGGTTCGGATCGTCGAACAGATGGATCGTGTTGTCGACTGGCGGGATATCCCGGTGGGGGCCACCCGCGAACAGTATCTCGCGATATTTTTTGACGACCACTTCATCGGATTTGGGTCGCGTGCGCAGGAAGCGATTGCCCTGATACTGGTTACCCTGCTGCTGATGCTGGCGACCCGCCGGGCACGGGCTGTTGTTCGCCGTCAGGCAGAGAGTGACCGGGAACGGGAAGTGGTCAACCGGACCTTCGGTCGCTATGTGCCGGCGGCTGTCGCAGATTCCCTCATCGCCGGAGGCGGAACGCTGGCACCGGTTGAACGGGAGGCCAGCGTTCTGTTCGTTGATATCGCAAAATTCACGACCATCGCCGAGAGCCTGAAGCCGGAGCAGGTTGTTGATATGCTGAATGTCTATTTCGATGTGGCAGCCGATGCGATCGCCCGGCATGGCGGTGTGATCAACCAGTTTCAGGGTGATGCGGTGCTGGCCACTTTCAATGTCCCGGTCGAGGATGAAGCTCATGCCACCAACGCAGTGCAGGCGGCGCTGGCGATTTGTGGTGCCGTCTCGGGGCGGCAGTTCGCCGGGCAAAGCCTGCGTGTGCGGGTTGGCGTCAATACAGGACCACTGATTGCGGGGAGTGTCGGCAGCCGGGGGCGGCAGAATTATACGGTCCACGGTGACGCGGTTAATCTGGCCGCCCGGCTTGAGAGCATGAACAAGGAATATGGGACGGATATCCTGTTGTCGGAGACGACCGTGCAGCAGGCGGGTGAGGGGTTCTCCTTCCGGGCTGTCGGAGAAGCCGAAATACGGGGTAAAACCGGCAGAGTTGCGCTCTATACGGTCACTTCGTGACGTTACAAGGCTTGTCGGCGGGCGCATCTTGCCTATACTCCGCCGCCCAGACGTAATCCCCATCTAACAGGAGCTGCGCCATGTCCAAAGGCGTCAAGAAAGTCGTCCTCGCCTATTCCGGTGGTCTTGATACCTCGATCATCCTGCGCTGGTTGCAGGACGAATATCAGTGCGAGGTTGTGACCTTCACCGCCGATCTCGGCCAGGGTGAAGAGGTCGAGCCGGCGCGCGAAAAAGCCCGCCTGATGGGTATCAAGGAAGAGAACATCTATATTGATGATGTGCGCGAGGAATTCGTCCGCGACTTCGTCTTCCCGATGTTCCGCGCCAATGCGCTTTATGAAGGCACCTATCTGCTCGGTACCTCGATTGCCCGGCCGCTGATTTCCAAACGCCAGATCGAGATCGCCCGTGAAACCGGTGCAGATGCTGTCTGCCATGGTGCGACTGGTAAGGGTAATGATCAGATCCGGTTCGAGCTTGGCTATTATGCCCTGAACCCGGACATCAAGGTTATTGCCCCCTGGCGTGAGTGGAACCTGACCTCGCGCACCAAGCTGATGGAATATGCCCGGGATCATCAGATTCCCATCGCCCGCGACAAAGAAGACGAACCGCCTTATTCGATGGATGCCAACCTGCTGCATATTTCCTATGAAGGCCGTGCACTGGAAGACCCGTGGGTCGGTGCCGAAGAAGGCATGTTCCTGCGCACGGTCTCGCCGGAGAAGGCTCCGGATGAGCCGACATTCGTCACAGTCTCTTTTGAACGCGGTGACGCAGTTGCCGTTGATGGCGTTGAACTCAGCCCGGCGGAACTGCTGACGAAGCTGAACGAACTGGCGGGCAAGAACGGCATTGGCCGGGAAGACATCGTCGAGAACCGTTTCATCGGCATGAAATCCCGTGGCATTTACGAGACACCGGGCGGTACCATCCTATCGAAGGCTCACCGGGCCATTGAAACGCTGTGCCTTGACCGGGGTGCGATGCACCAGAAAGACGAGATCATGCCGCGCTATGCGGAACTGGTCTATAACGGCTTCTGGTTCTCACCAGAGCGGGAAATGCTTCAGGCACTGATCGACGAAAGCCAGAAGAAGGTTGCCGGTGACGTTCGCCTGAAACTCTACAAGGGTAATGTCATCGTTGATGGCCGCCGCTCACCCTACAGCCTTTATGATCAGGCTGTGGTGACCTTTGAAGAAGACTCGGTCTATGACCAGCATGACGCGGAAGGCTTCATCAAGCTGAACGCGCTGCGTCTGCGTCTGCGTGGCCGACTTCAGGGCTGACCTCCGGGTTGATCATCCCCAGCCAATGGCTGGGGGTGATTGACGGACAGACGACAGTGCTGGCACCGTCTTCGGTCAACCCGGTGATTACGCAGTTGCTCTGCCGCGTCGGAAATGCACTACGGCGAAGACCAGCGCTGCAATCAGGGCAAGCAGTGATGAGATTTTTGCCAGTTCTTCTCCCTGACCTTCGATGGCGAGGATGACGCCGGGGAACATCAGTACAACGGCCACCTGATGGATGGCAAAGTGCACCCAGGCAAGTCTGCCCTCGGACGCAGGGACCAGATGATAGTAGAAGGCAAAGATTGCGCCCATCACGAAACCTAACAGGTTCAGATGGCCGTGGGCAGGTGCTGTCACATGATCACCAATGGCAGACATGTGAATGCCGTAAGCCATTCCGATTATGACATAGAGGATGGCCAGAGCCATAAACCAAAAGGGCAATTTCTTCATTCAATCCCTCCTGAAAACGACATGAAAATGCAGCCGGTTCAATTTACTCCGCAGCGGGGTCGAACAGGCCGCCACCGGCGGCTGCGGTCTGTTGTTGCGGAGAAGCGATGACCGGGGCAGGGCGGCGTTCTGAGGCAGCGGCACTGGCTCCCGGGCCGAGATAATAGTCGGCGAGACGGTCTGAGACCTGTTTGCCGACCCAGTAGCAGTAGGCGGCAACCGGCAGATAACGGATATCGACACCGGATATATTGGCACCACCTGCCGTGGTCTGGGTCAGTGCCTGAACTTTCAGAACGTCTTCATTCCGCTTTTTGAAACCTGTCAGGGCGGTGAAGCGCCGGGCTTCCTTGAGACCGCTTTCTTCCCAGATGATTTCGTAAAGCTCGGTCGGTTTGTCGGTGACGGGGTCACAGACAACAACGTCTATATTGCGGCTGGTCCAGCGGGCATACATCACCCGGTCAAGATTCGGATCGGACAGATACTGACCAATAACGGCAGTCTCGGCGATTTTTGTCATGACCGGGTCTTCAACACCGACAGGTCCGAACAGGGCGGCACGCATGGTCGGTGCTGTCAGATGTACCTTGAAGGTCACGGCGCGCTGGAATCGCTGGCCATCTTCATCCAGCCGGTGGGTCCGGCGGATCAGCCCGGCTGATTCAAGGTAATCAAGCTGGCGTTTCAGGGTGTTCTTGGCGACGCCAATAGCCTGAGCTAGCCCATCAATGGAAAATTCATCCCCGGTCTGCCAGGCCAGCAGTGAGAACAGGCGCTGGAGTTCCCGGGTGTCCTGAATGCCAACCCGTCCGGGCAATTCCGATGACAGCAGCCGGTCCGCGATCTCGTCCAGCTTGTCGGCCACACCATGTGCAGTCGACCGGCGGTCGGCGGCAACTTCAGGAAAGCCGCCGAGATTCAGATATTGCTGGAACTGTTCATTCAGCAGCACGACCCCGCGCTGGTCCAGATACAGCATGGTCTTGTTGCGGTCCTGATCAATGCGTGAGCGGAACAGGCCTTCTTCGGCACCGCGCAGGGTCAGGAATTCCTGAAAGCTCAGTGGCGGGAGAGCCAGATCAATTGTCCGGTCGGGTTTGTCTGCATCTCCCCGTGTGGTGGGGCCTCCCAGAGATGTTGCCGCAAGAAACCGCACGCTGGGGAACAGGTCGATCAGCTCTGTCAGCCGGATCCGCCAGTCTTTCAGGTAATGAACATCGTCAAAGATAACCAGCGGCTGCGGGGTCACATCGGTTTTCAGACGCGACAGGTACAGCTTGATCATGGCCGCCGGTTCGACATCTGAATAGGCGGGGCGCTTCATGGAGAGATAGACAATGGACCGGGCGGGAGCTCCGGCGGCGATCAGCCGGGCAATGACCTGTCGGATGATTGTGGTCTTGCCAGTCTGTCGGGGGCCGACAATGACCGGGATATCCTTACGGTTGCGGTCGGCGACAACGCGCAGCACGACATCGAACAGGCGGCGGGCGCCGAGTCCACGTGTCGCTTCACCGGCAGACTGGGTATCAGCCCACCAGGGGTTTTCGACGGCGATGCGGCGAAACAGGTCCGCATCCGAGAAAACCGGCATAACGCCTCCCAAGTAATATTTCATGACCCTGACTGGTCAGAATAGAGTCAAACAAACTCATTGCAGTGATTTTGATCACAGCCCGGCGCCTAAATAAATGCTGATTGCTTTCTGCGGGTGACAATGCGGCTATTTGAATGATTTTATATGGAACTGGTCGCCACGGTCTGGTGTCAGTCCCCTTATCGCCTTTTTCATGAATCGAATCATTCCTTGTCCCTCGCTTTTGCCGACCTGTTTCTTATCGCCGCGGTGGCCTTTGGCGCGCAGGTTCTGGGTGGTGTTGCAGGCTATGGCACAGGGCTGATCATGCCCTTGATACTGGTACCACTGATTGGTGCAGAGGCTGTCGTGCCGGTGATTGCGATGGCATCACTGATCACCAATCCGACACGGCTGATTACCTTCTGGCAATATCTGGATCGTCGCAAAGCGGTGATTCTGTCCGTGGTTGGCATACCGACGGTCATGCTCGGTGCATTCGGGTTTTCCCTGCTGGGGGGAGAGCATGCGCAATTGTTTATCGGGGGGATGCTGATCAGTCTGGTACCCTTGCGCCATCTGATGAAAGCCGTTCGCCTGAAACTGAGTGAACGGGGGCTGGCTATTTCAGGCTTTGGTTACGGGCTGCTTATGGGCGGGACAACGGGCAGCGGGGTGATGTTGCTGTCGATGCTGATGTCGGCCGGGCTGTCCGGTAAGGCGGTAATCGCAACCGATGCTGCCATCTCGACCTTCCTTGGGCTGTTCAAGACCGGGGTTTTCTACAGTGCCGGTGAATTGCCGCCGTCGCTGTGGCTGGTGGCTATCCTGATCGGTGTGATGGCGACGCCTGGCTCCCTTGTGGCAAAATGGCTTGCTGACCGGCTGTCAGCAACCAGCCATGATCTGATTTTTGATGTGGTGATTGTCTTTGGCGGGCTGATGCTGATGGTCCCGCCGCTGCTTGGTCAGGGATAAATAGGCACCCGACAGCGAATAAAAGCTGATAATGATGTTGCGTTTGGCTGGCCGGATCGCAATATTCTTTCGCAATTCCTTTCGTATCGGAGACTGCGCGTGCATCGCGAAAAGCTTGATTCCATCGACATTCAGATCCTCAAAGACCTGCAGCGTGACGGGCGTATGACCAATGTGGAGCTGGCACGACGTGCCGGTATCTCTGCGCCCCCCTGTCTGCGTCGTGTGCGGGCACTGGAAGAATCCGGTTTCATCCGGGGCTATCATGCGGAAGTTGATGCCGGGATGCTCAACGTGAAGGAGATGTTCTTTGCGCTGGTCGGGCTCGACAGCCAGTCACAGACTGTGCTCAGCGAATTTGAACAGGCCGTCTCCGGATGGTCGGAGATTCGTGAATGTCACATGATTCGGGGCGGCGGGGATTTCATGCTGAAGATTGTCGCCCGCGACAAGGAACAGCGTGACGATATCACCATGCGTCTGACCTCGGCCCCGCATGTCGCCACGGTTACAACGTTCGAGACGATCCGTACTTCCAAGGACCAGCCCGGTGTGCCCATTGATATGGGTGGCCCGGAAGACTGACCGGCCAGATAGAAAGGCCGGAGACCGGTATCCCGGCCATCAGTGATCTGACAGCCGGGATAAGGGTATCGTCTATTTGGTTGCGAGACCCCATTTGGCGGCCGTCTTGGTGAAGAAGCCACCGGCTTTCTTCAGTGCAATCCAGTGATTCACGTAATTGATCCAGACCTGATCGGCCTGCGGCATCAACATGGCAACCGGTGTCGGAGCAACCGGTTCCTGCACCGGAACAATGGCCAGCTGGTCATACTTTTCTACCAGCGTCGCCGCTTCGATATTTGATGTGACATGAACGTCTGCACGTTTGGACAGGACTTCCTGAAAATCGCGGGCAGGTGCTTCGATGACCTTGATCGTTGCATCGGGGAAGATCGCCTTTACGAGGGCTTCCTGCGTTGTGCCGGAGGTCGTGGCGACGGTTACATCCGGTTTGTTGATGTCTGTCCAGTCACTGAACTTGCTGAGCAGTTCCTTGCGGGTCAGCGGTACGCTGGCGAGTTCGAAGTAGCTTTCGGAATAGCCGGCAACCCTGGCACGGCTGGCGCTGAGCGAAGCCGATGAGGTGATGTCATACTGTCCGGCGACGATGCCGTTCACCAGTGTCTTCCAGTCGGTCTTCACGAATTCCAGTTTCACGCCAAGATCTTTCGCCAGTTCCGTGGCGATATCGATATCAAATCCCTTGTAGTCTCCGGAAGCTGCATCACGCAGGCTCATCGGATTCCAGTCACCGGTTGTACCGAACCGGAGTGTGCCGGTTTCCAGAATTTTCTTCAGGGCAGAATCCTGCGCCATTGCAGGCAGCGAGATCGCAATCATTGCAGCCGCAGCCGCAAGCATGGAAAGTTTTTTCACCGTAGAGCCTCCATTATGCCGGTGTTTCAGACGGGGGCATTGGGCAGCCCCCCACCGGTTCAATCCGGACCCGACCACCTTGCCTTGGATGATCTTCCGGTGAGCGCGGGGCGGAGTCAAAGATTCCCGGGCGCTTTTGCGCTGCACAATATTGCGGTACAGCCGCAGGCAGGTCACAATGCGGTCAGGGGTAACAGGGGAGACAGCATGACCAGCGGGTCTGAGGCGATCATACGCCTGTCTGGCGTTGGCAAATGGTTTGGTGATTTCCAGGCCCTGAAGGATATCAACCTGTCCGTAGCGCCCGGAGAAAGGGTGGTGGTTTGCGGTCCGTCGGGCTCTGGCAAATCGACGATGATTCGCTGCATCAACAGGCTGGAACAGCATCAGGCCGGTGAGATTGTGGTCGACGGTGTCACACTGGATGAAGATGACCGCCATCTGGCGCAGATCCGCGCCGAGGTCGGGATGGTCTTTCAGCAGTTCAATCTGTTTCCACATATGACCATCCTGGACAATCTGACACTGGCCCCGATTCGGGTGCGGAAGCTGTCGCGACCGGAGGCCGAGAAACTGGCAATGGAATATCTCGAACGTGTCCGGATACCGGATCAGGCGCACAAGAAGCCGCTGGAACTGTCCGGCGGCCAGCAGCAGCGGGTGGCCATTGCCCGGGCACTTTGCATGCGCCCGAAGGTGATGCTGTTTGATGAGCCGACATCCGCACTGGACCCGGAAATGATTGCTGAGGTGCTGGATGTCATGGAGGGGCTGGCCCGTGATGGCATGACCATGATCTGTGTGACCCATGAGATGGGTTTCGCCAAAACCGTGGCCGACCGGATGGTCTTCATGGATGGCGGGGAGATTGTCGAGACCTCGGCACCGGCAGATTTCTTCAGTCAGCCGAAGACCGAGCGGGCACGTCTGTTCCTCGGCCAGATTCTGGGACACTGATCATGCGCAGACGCAGTATTGTCTCTGATTACTGGATACTTGGTCTGGCCCTGATCTTCATCGGCTGGTTTCTCTGGCGGATGACCAGTCATGAGTCGATGGGCTGGTATGTCATCAATCCGTCCACACCGCAGGGCGCGGTGAACATGAAGTTTCTGGTAGGCGGGTTGTGGATCACCATTGGCATTTCGATCATCGCCATGGTGCTGTCGATGGCGATCGGTCTGGTGGCTGCACTGATGAATATGTCCGTCAATCCCGGCGCACGGATGGTTGCCCGTGGTTATATCGAACTGTTCCGGGCCATACCGCTGCTGGTGATGCTGATCTGGGTCTATTACGGATTACCTGCCTTGCTGGATATCCGGCTGGACCCGTTTGCGGCGACCGTGATTGCGCTGGTGCTGTGTGAATCACCGTTTCAGGCTGAAATCTTCCGCGCCGGTATACAGTCAATTGCCCGCGGACAGCATGAGGCGGCCGAGGCTGTTGGTTTGTCTTATGCCGATAAAATGTGGTTCATCATACTGCCGCAGGCGCTGCGCCGGGTTTTGCCGCCACTGGCAAACCAGTTTGTCTATATTCTGAAGATGTCGGCGCTGGCTTCGGTTATCGGGCTGGATGAACTGGTTCGGCGAGCCAACGACATCAATAACAATGAATACCGCCCGCTGGAAATTTACAGCTTTCTGGTGATCGAGTATCTGGTGCTGGTACTGGTGGTTTCCTGGGGCGTGCGCCGGCTGGAGAAGAAGATGGGGTCAGATGAAAGTGGCCGATGATTTCAGGGCAAAACCAGCCGAGCTGCTGGACCCGGACTGGACGTTCGTTACAACGCCGGCGCTGGAATTCTATTCCCGTCAGGACTGGGCGACGCTGGATGCGCAGCGGGAAGCCTATCTGAAAGATCAGGCGGCGAAACAGGCGCTGGATCTTCTCAAAGCGTCGGCAAATGCACCGACCTTCGGTTATCAGATCAACAATTATCAGCATTGCCTGCAATCCGCGACACTCTGTCTGCAGGACGGGCTGGACGAGGAAAGTGTGGTGGCCGCCCTGTTTCACGATGTGGGCTTCATTGTCTGTAATGCATCGCATGGATGCTTTGCAGCGGATCTGATGTCACCCTATCTGCCGGAACGCCAGGTCTGGATGCTGCGTCATCACGCCATTTTTCAGCAGGCGCATTTCGGTGATTTTCCTGATCCCTCCATCGATCCGGATGAACGGGAGCAATGGCGCGGGCATCCGTATTTTGAATGGACCGCTGAATTTGTCAGGAAGTACGATCAGAACACGATCAACCCGGCACTTCCGATAGCCCCGATTGAGGTGTTCGAGCCGATTGTTGAAAGGGTGTTCGCCCGGGCGTTCCGGGAATAGCCGGGAATCTTACCGGAACAGTCGTTCGAAATGGCCCAGCGGCACCGTGTAATTCAGCATCAGGCTTTCGGTTCCCGGGTTGGTATCACCCAGACTGGCATTCGACATATGCCCGAAAGAGACGCCGAGACGGGACCGGTCGTCGAACCGGTAGGCGACATCAAGCTGTGACCTGAATTCCAGGGCATAGCCAAGGTCGTGACCGCCACCGCGCCGGTACCAGCCCGGTGCGAATGAGGGCGTAATGACCCAGCGATTGCCGACATAGACGTCAATTTTCACCCCGCCATAGAGATAGGTTGCCCGGTCAGATGTGGCCATGGCACCGGCAAAGGGTTTGAAAATCCAGAATCGTTCGTCGTGGTGATATTCCAGCCGGAACTCGGCAGCCTGATCCTTCTGGCGGTTCATGTCGAACCAGCCGGCAGAAAAGTTGAGGAATTTCGGATCTTCCTTGCCCGAAGGCGCGCTGGTCTGCTGCGCGGTCTGAACCGGAGTTTGCTGACCGGATTGCGTTTGCTGCGCAAGTAACGGTGATGATGAGATCACCGTGAACAACGCAACCAGAATACCATTTCTTAAAAATGACATCGTCTTCCCCATCATCTTCTGGCGGCATCTTACGACCGATAACCGGTCGCGCAACCTTGACGAATGGTTAACGTCTGAAAAGTGGTCAGCCGATGATGTATTTGAATCGTTCGGTTGCGGCGACAAGTGCTGTTCGTGTGCCGCTTTCCATTGCTGAATGACCGGCGTCCGGGACAATGTTCAGTTCTGCAATTGGCCAGCGGGCCGCCAGTTCATGCGCGGTCTCGGTCGGGCAGACGATATCGTAGCGCCCCTGAACGATGATCGCCGGGAGATGCTGGATAAGGTCAACATTATCAAGCAGCTGGTTTTCCTTCAGGAACATCCGGTTGACGAAATAATGGGCTTCCATCCGTCCGAGCGACAATGCGCCGCTGCCACCTGCGCTGCCGCTGTCGCGGGATGGCATCAGGGATGAACAGCGTGATTCGTAGCTGCTCCAGGAACTGGCGGCCGGCATGTGTATTGTCGGGTCCGGATCGATCAACCTGCGGTAATAGGCCTGTGCCGGGTCATTGCGTTCTTCCGGTGGCAGGAACTCCAGAAAGGCTTTCCGGGCTTCCGGGAAGACGCGCCCCATACCATGGATGAACCAGTCCAGTTCCCGCTGACGGCCTGTGAAGACACCCCGAAGAACGAAGCCCTGACAACGGTCGGGATGGGTCTGACCATAAGCCAGGGCGAGCGTCGATCCCCAGGAGCCGCCAAACATCAGGGCGCTTTCCAGATTCAGATGAGCCCGCAGTTTTTCGATATCGGCAACCAGATGCCAGGTGGTGTTTGCGTCGGTGCTGCCATGCGGGCGTGACCGTCCGGAGCCACGCTGATCAAAGATGATGATATGGTAATAAGCCGGGTCAAAGAACCGCCGGTGAACAGCGGCAGAGCCGGCTCCCGGTCCGCCATGCAGAAAGATGACCGGCACACCGTTTCGGTTGCCACAGGCCTCCCAGTAGATCTGGTGACCGTCACCGACATCCAGCATATCCTGCCGGTAGGGAGAAATTTCGGGGTAGAGTGTCGTTCGTTGCGGGGTCATCAGCCATCCTGCATTGGCCCGGACGAAGATGGAGCTTACACTCCGTCCATGGTTCGAATTTTGTTCTGCCTAATAATCATTCCATGGATGGTGGCGCAAGCACAGGCCGCCCCATGCGACCTTGTCGACGGCCATCCGGGGAAGGTTGTGACGGTCGTTGATGGCGATACGCTGGAACTGGAAGATGGCCGTATTGTGCGGCTGGTCGCCCTGCAGGCACCGAAATTGCCGCTCGGCCGGCCGGGTTTCAAGGCCTGGCCGCTGGGGGAAGAAAGCCGGGAATTGCTTGGTGAGATGACGCGGGGCCGTACTCTGCGGCTGGCTTATGGCGGTTCGCGGACGGATCGTTATGACCGTGATCTGGCGCATTTGTTTGATATGGACGGGCGCTGGATACAGCTTGAGATGATCCGCGCCGGCATGGCCCGGTTCTACAGCTTTTCGGATAACCGGGCCTGTGCAGCAGAATTGCTGACCGCAGAGCGTGAGGCCCGGTCAGGGCGGCGCGGTATCTGGCGACATCCCTTTTATTATATTCGCCGGCATGATGATCTGCGAAACGATATCGGCAGTTTCCAGATCGTTGAGGGCAGGGTGTTGCAGACGGCGGATGTCCGGGGGCGGGTCTATCTGAATTTTGGTGAAGACTACCGTACCGACTTCACGATATCCCTGTCCCCCCGGGTGGCGACCCTGTTCAGGAAGTCCTCCATTGATCCGCTTGCCTATCAGGGGCGGGAGGTCCGGGTGCGCGGGTGGATCAAAAAGCGGAATGGGGCGTTGATAGAGGTATCCCATCCGGAGCAAATTGAACTGATCGATCAGGAGCCAGCGAGTTCGCAATGACACATTCCCCGAAAAACCATTTCCATCTGCCTGAAATCTCCCGGCCCCAGGCTGCTGCTTTCCGGCCAAACCGCCGTCATTTCTGTGGCATGTGTGTTGCCGGGGCTGCGGTGCCACTGGCTTCCTGCTCGGTTAATCCGGCGACAGGGCGGTCTTCCTTTACGGGTCTGATGTCACCGGCAGAGGAACGACGTGTCGGTGCAGAACAGCATCCGCAGATCATCGCCGAGTTTGGCGGAGAATACGGGTCGCCGGAATTGCGGGCCTATGTAACATCAATCGGCAACCAGCTTGCGTCCCGCACGGAAGTTGCGGGGCAGCTGAATTACACTTTTACGATTCTGAATTCAGATGTCGTCAACGCCTTCGCCCTGCCGGGAGGGTATGTCTATATCACCCGCGGTCTGATGGCGCTGGCGGATGATGAGGCGCAACTGGCGGGCGTGATTGGCCATGAGATCGGTCATGTGGTGGCCCGGCATTCGGCGGAGCGTTACAGCAAGTCCGTGGTTGCCAATTTGGGGGCGGCCCTGCTGGGTGTCGCGCTGGGTGGCGGTGCCGCAGAGCTGGGGGCCGGAATCGCAGGGCTCGCGATTCAGAGCTACTCGCGGGATCAGGAGTTCGAGGCTGATATTCTGGGTATCCGTTATGCAACACGGGCCGGATATACGGCAGACGGCATGCCGGGCTTTCTGGAGAAGCTGGAGCAGGACTCCGCGCTTCAGGCCAAGATTGCCGGCAAGTCAGACAGCAGCGCGAATGATGCCAATATCATGTCGACCCATCCGCGAACGGCGGACCGTGTTGCCAAGGCAATCGAGGCGGCGAAGGTGGTGCGTGTCGCCAATCCCCGGATCGGACGGTCTGAATATCTGAACCAGGTTGATGGCATTCTGTATGGTGATGACCCGGCACAGGGGGTGATCCGCAACCGCAAGTTCCTCCATCCGGGACTGGCTTTTACCTTTGAGGCGCCTCCCGGCTTTACCCTGATCAACGGCGCGCAGTCGGTGAATGCGGTCGGCCCGCGCGGGGCCCAGATTGTCTTCGATATTCATCCGGGAAAGGCACCGAATGTCAGTCCCAGTGATTATATTCAGCGTGTCTGGGCAGAGAAAATCCAGGTGCAGGCTGTTCAGGCGATAACCGTCAGCGGCATGCGGGCGGCAACCGGGGTGATTCGCCAGCAAACCAGCAATGGTGCGGCCGACATTCGTCTGCTCGCGATTTTCGGGTCGGACGGCTATATCTTCCGCTTTTTGTTCGTGTCGCCGGTTTCGGCAACGGCGCAGATGGAAGAAGGCTTTCGCCGGACCACTTACAGCTTCCGCCGTCTGACAGGCCCCGAAGCCCGTGAGGTCAAACCGCTGTTGCTGCGGGTTATTACGGCACAGGCGAATGACAGTTTCTCAAGGCTGGCCTCGACAATGCCTTTTGAGAAATTCCGTGAGGAACGATTTGCAACACTGAATGGCATTTCCGGGAATACGCCGATACAACGGGGAGAACGTCTCAAAATTGTGAGTTACTGACCATGTTTTCCCTGAAGCATTTCGGCAAGACCAAGTACGCGGCAGCCCTGTCTGAAATCGAACGCAAGCCCGGTCTGGGTGACGGGGGGCGGTCAATGTTCATGTTGTCGGATGCCCTGAAGGAAGTTGCTGCACAGGAAAAGGATGATCCGGATAAGGCTGAAATGCTGCTGACGGCCGCAGATTATCTGAATTACCAGCGGATCATCATTGAATCCCTGAACAACAAGTTATGGCGTTTTGTCATGGTGGTTGTGCTGATGGCGATCATGATCGGCCTGCTGATGTTCTCCAAAGCAGGCTGATATCGTTGCCGTCCGGGAAGTCTAATCAGGAAATAATATCATGAATCGACCATCGATCTCCGACCTTGCGGCAAAAATCTGGCGTGATGCGGGAGGAGATGCGGATGATCTGTCGCGCCTCAGCTTCAGCAGTGAAGAACCGGTTCTGCCATCACCGTTCCGGGTTGATGCAGCCGCAGGGGCCTCGATCGGTGTGGCCGGGCTGGCGGCGGCTGCCCTGCACAGAACCCGCACGGGTGAGGATCAGCAGGTCAGTGTTGACCTGCGCCATGCGGCAGCAGCCTTCCGGGGTGAATATCATATCCATGTTGATGACGGTCCGGCGCCGGATAAGTGGAAGTCTGTTTCCGGCTACTATCAGGCCCGTGATGGCCGGTGGATGCAGCTTCACTGCAACTTCCCGCATTTTCGTGATGGTATCCTGGGTATTCTCGGGGCCCGTGAGGATCGGGAGGATGTCGCCCGGCAGGTTGCGAAGCGGGATGGGCCTGAACTGGAACAGGCCCTGATCGATGCCGGTATGGCAGCGGCGATGATGCGAAGCCCGGAGGAATGGGAACGCCATCCGCAGGCAGAGGCGCTGCGCGATGAACCGCTTTTCACCATTGAGCGGATCGGCGATGCGCCGCCGGAAGCCCCGGTAAAGAAAGGCGGGCCGCTTGCCGGTATCCGTGTGCTTGATCTGTCCCGCGTTATCGCCGGGCCGGTTTGCGGGCGCACCCTGGCGGGCTTCGGCGCTGACGTGTTCCGTATCTCAAGCCCGGACCTGCCCTTTGTCGAAGACAGTGTCGTTGCGACGGGTTTCGGGAAGTATGCCGCTCATATCGACCTGCGGACGGATGCTGGCGAGGTGGCGATGGCCAACATGATCCATAATGCGGATGTCTTTGCGCAGGGCTATCGTCCGGGCAGCCTTGCCGCCCGTGGCTGGTCGGCGGAACGGCTGGCGGAACAGCGTCCGGGTATTGTCTATGTCGAACTTTGTGCCTTCGGCTGGGTTGGTCCCTGGGCCGGGCGTCGCGGCTATGACAGCATCATTCAGACAACCACAGGAATCGCCTGGGAAGGCGGCAAGGCCTATGGTGTGGACGGCCCGAAACCGATGCCCTGCCAGACGCTTGATCACGCGACAGGATATCTGGCGGCTTTCGGTGCGATGACGGCTCTGCGACGCCGGGCTGAAGAAGGCGGAAGCTGGCGTGTCCGTGTTTCACTGGCACAGACCCGCAACTGGTTGTGGCGTATGGGTCGCAATGACATCATTGATCGCCCGATACCGGATGAAGCTGATGTGGGTGATTATTCGGACCGGATGGAAAGCCCGTTTGGCCGGCTGAAATTTATCGCCCCGGCCATGAAACTGTCAGCAACCCCGGCGGTCTGGCCCCGTCCGCCCGTACCGCTGGGTACGCATCCGGCCATCTGGCCATCATGAGGAAGCGATCATGAGCAGAATGATTCAGGAGCCGGCACGTGAAATACCGGTTATCGCGGAAGCCGAGGTCGTCGTACTGGGCGGCGGACCGGCGGGTATTGCCGCGGCGGCGGCTGCTGCCCGTACCGGTGCCCGGACCTTGTTGCTGGAACGCTATGGGTTTCTGGGAGGCATGGGTACGGCAGCGATGGTCACCAATTTCTGTGGCCTGCATGCTGATATTGACGGTGAGATCACACAGATCATTCACGGGGTGGTGGATGACCTTCAGGACCGTCTTCGCAAGCTGGATGCCCTGGCCGAACCACATATCGTTCAGGGCCCGGACGGGTTACGCACAGCCGCACAGGTTTATGATACGGCAGCCCTGAAGGCCGCCGCCGATGATCTGCTGCTGTCGTCGAATGTCGAGATCAGGTTTCATACGGTCGCGGTCGGTGCTGTCATGGATGAGCGGCGGATTGATGCGGTTGTGATTGAAACCAAGTCTGGACGGCAGGCGGTCCGTGGCCAGGTATTTATCGACTGTTCCGGTGATGCGGATCTTGCTGCATGGTCTGGCGCACCTTTTGAAATTGGCTCGGATGATGGCTTCATCGCCTATCCCACCCTGATGTTCCGTCTGGCCGCTGTCGATGATGAGCGGGCAAAGACAGAGGGAAAACCGGCTCTCAACCGGCTGATGGAAGAGGCAGCACGATCCGGAGACTACGACCTGCCCCGCAAGGCGGGTATCATGGGCGTGCAGCATCATTCAGGGGAATGGCGGGCAAACCTGACCCAGATCAGCCGTAATGGCGCGCCGATCAATGGTGCAGATGCGGATGACCTGACCTTTTCCGAAATTGAAGGCCGTCGTCAGGTGACCGAGTATCTTCGGTTTCTGAAAGACAGGGTGCCCGGTTTTGAAAACTGCTACCTGCTGGAAACCGCACCGCAGATCGGTATCCGGGAAACCCGGCGGATCGTCGGCGAGTTCCAGTTGTCCGGGGATGATATTCTTGGCTGTCGGGATTTCGATGACACCATCGGGGCGAATGGCTGGCCGCTGGAGACGCATGTTCTGGGAGGCATGAAGTTCGTGTTCCTCGCCGGTCGTGGCTATCACCAGATACCCTTCCGATGTGCCCTGCCACAGAAGGTCGATAACCTGCTGGTTGCCGGTCGATGCGCATCGACGACACCGGAAGGTCAGGCCTCGTTGCGGGTGTCCGGTCCGTGCTTCGCGCTGGGACAGGCGGTTGGTACTGCGGCCGCGCTATCCGTTTCTGAAGGCGTCCTGCCGTCAGCGCTGGATATTCCCCGCCTGCAACAGCAACTGACGGCAGACGGTGTCTGGCTGGGTTAGCCGGCGGCAGCTTTCGGCGGACGTCCGGGGTTGAGATGGCCGCAATTACCGCAGCGCCGTAAATCCTCGCTGTCGTAATATTCATCAAAGACCGGCGGCATGTCGGTTTCGATGTTACGCACCTGAACTTCCCGCCGGTGATGGCGCTGGCCACAGCTTTCGCAATACCACTCGAAGGCCTCAAGCATGCCTTCCGGACGAACCCGTTCGATCACCATGCCGATACTGCCGGCAGGGCGCTGTGGTGAGTGGGGGACATGCGGGGGCAGCATCAGCATCTCGCCTTCCCGGATCGGGATATCCTTCAGCTTGCCGTCTTCGACGATGCGCAGAACCATGTCACCTTCCAGCTGGAAGAAGACTTCTTCAATCGGATCATCATGGAAGTCTGTGCGCTGGTTCGGGCCACCGATCACCATGACGATGAACTCCGTGTCCTTCCAGACCTGAACATTACCGACGGGTGGTTTCAGCAGATCCCGGTGTTCGTCGATCCAGCCTTTCAGGTTCAGCGGCGTCAGTTTCGGTGCGCCATCGCTTGCCATGATTTCTTCCTTCAGTCCGTGACAGAGGGAGTATGCCGTATGGCCTGATACCGGAGCAAGTATGCTCCGAAACCGCGTCTGGGGCCTCAATAAGCGTTGTTCAGCAAACACCGGTTATGGAGAGCAGGATGACGCATTGGCTGGACAAGGTAACCTTTCATCATGGTCCGAGGGGGCTTCTGTCGGATTTCTGCCTGATGGCGGCGGAACGGGCTGCAGAACTGGGCATTACTTTGTCGCTGGAGACAGATTTTGATCGCCTCAGCCGCTTCAACAAAACCCAGTCCGATAACTGGGGGCCGTTGTTCCCTGCTTTTTATGGAGCGGAACAAGCCTTCTGGATCTGTGGCACGGATGCAGAGGGGGAGATTGTGACGACAGCCGCGACCCGGCTTTATCGGCTTGGGAAGACGCCTCTGTCAGACAAATTCCATGACCTCAGCGTCATGTACCCTTCCGGGTCGGATACCCGTCCGGCAGAGGAGATGTTTGGCGGGTTATGTCTTGCTGCCGATTACATTGCCGGCGACGTGGCGTTGCATGGCGCGATGTGGAGCCACCCCCGTTATCGCCTGAAAGGGCTGAGCGACTTCATGGTCAGGCTTACCTATGCGCTGGCGCTGGGGTGCTGGAATGTTGATTACGCCTTCGGGCTGGCAAAGGAAACGCTGCCGGAGCCGGTGCTGAAACGCTATGGCATGCGTAACCGTCATGGTGGCGTGACCTGGCAGGAGCCTTATTTCCCGACCTGGGGGAATATGCAGCTGGTCTGGAATGACCGGGTTTCGATGATTGATGATATCGATGTCTGGGTATCCGCACAGGAATTCAGGCGGGTTCCAGCTCCGGCTCCGGCTCCGGCTCCGGTAAATGTCTTCCCCTATTCAGGGGATGAAAGGCAGCCATTGTCGGATCAGGTATCTGCAGCGGAATAACCAGCGGGGTGCCAGTGTCCCCTGAACCGGAATTCTGTCCGGTTCAGGTCAGAATCAGGGAGCGGGGAGTGTTTTCCGTATGACCGAGGATGATCAGTTTTCCATCCTCGCTCATGCAGGGGAACAGGCCCCGTTCATAATCGAAATAGCGATAATGCATCGGGCTGTCATCTTCGCGATTCCGGTCGGGCAGGGAGGTTGTTATCCGGTCGTAATAGGGTTCTGACGCGGCAACGACGTCATAGTAATGCTGAACAACCTTGCGGCCATAGTCGCTGCCGGACCCGTCCTGCACGGTGTTGCGCCGTTCCTGACAGAATTTCCGGCCCAGCAGTTTTTCAAAGCCGGCACCGAAATAACGATAGATCAGATTCTCATCCTGTAACTCGACCATCAAGGTGCGGTGCATCAGCCCGGCGCCTTCCATCCAGCTCAGCATCTCGTTGCTCAGTACCCCGTGAGAGGCCTGCCAGATCTGCGTCAGCCGGTTGATCCGCTCTGAAAATAACTGCCCCCGGGACTTTTCGCTAAAAGTTGTCGGTTTCCAGACTTGTGACTCATCCCGCCGGTCAAGGATTTCCTCGACCCGTTCAAGCAATGTATCGATCTGAAAATGTTGTTCTTCGGCCCAGCCGCCGTACCAGTATTGCAGGCCGATAGCGCCGAAGTCCGCCAGACCTACAATGATCGAACTGACGGCATAGAGGGCTTTCTCTTCAACATTCGGGGTATAGAACCGGATAATCAGCGGGGTTGACCGGTCAGGGTCGATATCGGCCAGAACCCAGCCACGGTTGCGGACAAGAAAATCGGCAAGATCGACATCGACGGAAAAACTGAGGAACTCATAGCCGTCAACTCTGCCGTTTTTCAGCTGATGTTGTTCCCCCATTTCATCGAATAACATTCTCATGGATTCCGTCCACGTACCTGCCCCTACCCGGTTCAGAATAATCAGGCGTTTCTGTTAGTACAACTCTCTCAATCTATCCGGGTGTCCGGACCTTGACAGCCGGCTCTGCTGTTCCAAATAATTAGCAGCGCTGACGGATGCCAGACCGGGTCCGGTACAAGCGGTACGTCGCTCATTGTCAGGAGGACGCCGTGACAAGACTTTCTTTGTTCAATAGCCCGCTATTGCTGGGCTTCGATGATCTCGAACGGGTCATGGACCGTGTTTCGAAAGCGTCTTCGGACGGATACCCCCCTTATAATATCGAGAAGACCAGTGACCATTCACTGAGGATCACACTGGCGGTAGCCGGTTTCACCATGGATGACCTGGCGGTTACCACAGAAGACAACCAGCTTGTCGTGCGGGGCCGGCAGGCGGATGACGGCGCAGACCGGATGTTCCTGCATCGCGGTATTGCAGCCCGACAGTTCCAGCGCAGTTTTGTGCTGGCTGAAGGAATCGAGGTGACAGCGGCATTCCTTGAAAGCGGTCTGCTGCATATCGATATGGAGCGCCCGGTTCCGGATGTCCGTGTGCGCACCATCCCGATCACGTCAGGTCAGAAGGGTGACGTCGGAACGCATGGTGAAATGATTGATATCGCGCCGATGAGGGCGATTGGGAAAGGAAGTCGTGATGAACGTTAATTCCGAAAAAGCACTGAATTCCGCGGTTCATATTTCCCCGGAAGACCTGCTGCAGCTGGGCCTGAATGAAATTGCCGCTATCCGGAAGATCGTAAGTGACTCCGGGTCGGTCTACGGCATTTTTTCCGCAACGGGAGAGCAACTTGGTGCTGCACCGACACGGGATATTGCCCGCGCGGCTGCTGTGCAAAACAATCTTCAGCCCGTCGATATCAACTGACGGGGCGAATTTGCCGGTCAGGCTGCGATCTTACGCAGCCTGACTGGTCGCATCTTCGGTAAGAATGGCAAACAATGCGTCGGCGCTGTCGGCGCCGCGCAGTTTTTCGCAGGTGACCTTGTCTCGCAGCAGGCGCGATACCCGTGCCAGCGCCTTCAGGTGGTCGGCACCGGCATTTTCAGGTGCCAGCAGCAAAAAAATCAGGTCTACCGGTGCGTCATCGATGGCGTCGAAATCGACCGGTTTGTCCAGTCGCGCAAAGACGCCATACAGACGCTGAAGTTCCGGCAGTTTGCCATGCGGAATAGCAATTCCGCTCCCGACACCTGTGGTGCCAAGCCGCTCACGTTCAAGCAGTACGTCAAAAATTGCACGTTCGTGCAGCCCGGTTACCTGGGCCGCACGTTTGGCAAGCTCCTGCAGTGTCTGTTTCTTGCTGGAAGCATGAAGGTTGGACACGACACAGTCAGAAGCCAACAAGTCAGCGATATTCATCTCCACCTCGTAAAAGGATGAGCGACAGGCCGATTATTTGGTTGCGCGTGAACCGCGCGGATCGAGCCAGCCGATGTTTCCATCAGGACGTCGATAAACCATGTTCAGACCGCCATGAGCAGAATTCCGGAACATCAGCGCGGGCTGATCTGCCAGATCCATCCGCATGACAGCGCCACTGACAGTGCAGGTGACGATGTCGGTTGCCATCTCTGCAACGACCATCGGCTCCCAGGCGGCTTCCTCCAGTTCTTCTTTGTCTGAACTTTCAGGAGCCAGCACATACTGCTGCGCTTCGACAGGTTCGTCGCTGCGAGGATGTTTCGTGAGACGACGTTTGTAACGCCGAAGCTGCTTCGCAATCCGGTCAGCCGCCTGATCGAAGGCGACATAAACGTCAGCCGCTTCGCCGGTTCCCTGAATCAGCATGCCGCGATGCACATGTACTGAAATGCCAACCTCGATATCGGATGAATCCTTATCCACGGTCACCGATGCTTCGATGGCTTTTTCGAAGTACTTCGAGATCAACTCTCCGAGACGTCCTTCAGCATGTTCACGGAAGGCGTCGCCGAGGTCGATATGTCGTCCTCTGATAGAAATCTGCATTTTTGTTTTTGCCGTCAGTTTCAGATCGTCGGCCGTGCCGACGTCAATCAGGATAGCCGATATTTCCGGCTGTCCAAAGCGGCGCGGACCATATGGTGACGATTGTGATGTGTCAACCGCAGTTCCCCTGAGTCGGGGGTCGCAATTTTTACAGCTTTTCAGCCGATTTTTCGCGTCGCCGCTGGACAGAAGACGGTATCCGCATGGCTTCACGATATTTTGCGACCGTTCTGCGGGCGATTTCGATCCCCTCTGCCCGCAGCAATTCGACAATTCTGTCATCGGACAGAATTTTCCGGGGATCTTCCGCGTCTATCAGGCTGCGAATGCTGTGACGGACAGACTCCGCCGAATGAGATGATTCTCCATCAGTTCCGGCAATGGCCTGCGTGAAGAAATACCGCATTTCGAAAATGCCGCGTGGGGTGGCGATATACTTGTTCGCGGTCACCCGGCTGACGGTGCTTTCATGCATATCGATCGCATCGGCAATTGTGCGTAATACCAGTGGTTTCAGACCTGTGACGCCCCTGACGAAGAACTGATCCTGCTGGCGCACAAGCTCGGTTGCGACCTTCATGATGGTGGTCGCCCGCTGATGCAGGGAGCGGACAAGCCAGTTCGCGGTCTGGAACTGCTCAGAGATGTAGTGCTTGTCGTCTTTGGAATGCGCTTTGGCGGAGAGCACGGCGTAGTACTGATTGTTGATCAGCACTTTCGGCAGGGCATCCGGATTCAGCTCGATGATCCATCCGCCGCCGGGTTGCGGCCGCATCAGGACATCGGGGATCAGATGTTCAACCAGAGTATGCTGAAACCGCAATCCGGGTTTTGGGTCGAGCTGGCGGATTTCTTCCAGCATTTCCGAGAGGTCTTCGTTGCTGGCATTGCAGATTTCCCGGAGCCTGGCGAAATCGCGTTTGCCGACGAGTTCCAGATTCTCAAGCAAGGCCTGTATGCAGGGGTCAAATCTGTTCTGATCCCGCAACTGGGCACCCAGACAATCCGCAAGACTGCGTGAAAACAGGCCGGGTGGTTCGAGTTGCTGGAGCTTCTGGCGTACCGTTTCAACCTGTTCAGGGGTGCAGTTCAGGGCATCGGCAACGGTTTCCGGATCACCTGTCAGATAGCCGGCATCATCCAGCATATCGATCAGATGAGAGGCGATAATCCGGTCGACCGGATCGTCCAGCTCGAACACCAGTTGTTCCGTGATATGTTCGCGCAGCGTCAGTTCGGCTGCGGAAAACTGATCGAAATCCGTGTCACCACCCGAGAAGTCACGGCTGCCACCACTGCCCCAGTCTTCAACGGCGCTGGCAGAGCGCACGGCCCCGGCTTCGTCGGTGTCGAAGGTGTTATCGTAATCAGCGTCATACGGCATGTCGTCGGATTCGCCGAGTGTGCCGGAGTCCGAGAATTCGCTGGTATCTTTCAGGTCGGACGGGTCGTAGCTTTCATCATCGGATTTGCTGTCCTGAACCGGGGTGTCATTGCCCCCGCGTTCGTCGTCCCGGCGATCCTCGACAAAGTCGTCATCCCGCTCAAGCAGCGGGTTGCGCTCCAGTTCCTGTTCAACATAGGTCTGAAGTTCAATGCTGCCCATCTGCAACAGCTTGATGGCCTGCTGCAATTGGGGGGTCATCACAAGTGATTGTGACTGACGCAGATCCAGGCGAGGTGAAATAGCCATGAGACGCCAGTTTAAAGGCTGAATCTTTCGCCGAGATAAACGCGCCGCACATCTTCGTGCGACACAATCTCCTGAGGCGAACCCTCCATCAATACCATGCCATCGTGGAGGATGTAGGCCCGGTCAACAATGTCGAGGGTCTCCCGGACATTATGATCGGTAATGAGCACGCCAAGGCCACGGTCCTTGAGATGAGCGACCAGGTCACGAATATCGTTCACGGCAATCGGATCAATCCCGGCCAGCGGCTCGTCGAGCAGAATGAAATGTGGCTGGCTGGCCAGCGCACGGGCGATTTCCACCCGCCGGCGCTCACCACCGGACAAGGCCAGGGCCGGCGCCCGCCGCAGATGGGTGATCGAGAATTCAGCCAGCAGGGCTTCCAGAATGGCTTCCCGCTTCTCGCGATTAGGTTCGATCAGTTCGAGGACGGCACGGATATTGTTTTCGACGGTCATGCCACGAAAAATGGATGCTTCCTGTGGCAGATAACCAATGCCCAGTCTGGCCCGCCGGTACATCGGCAGATCGGTGATGTCGCGACCGTCCAGCATGATTTCGCCAAAGTCCGGCTTGATAAGCCCGGTGATGCAATAGAAGGAGGTGGTCTTGCCGGCACCATTCGGTCCCAGAAGCCCGACGGCTTCGCCCCGCTGAACGGTGATCGAAACATCGCGCAGGACCAGACGCTTCCGGAATCGCTTGCCGATGCTCGTGGCAATCAGCCCGGAATTTTGTGCTACCAATCGTGGTCCGTCGACGCTGCTCATACCTGGTATGATATCTCCTTGAGGGGTCCTGATGTCTTTTCAGGGCGTCTGGTATGCCCCGGTCGGGACCAGACTACTCCGTCGGCTTCTTTGGTACCAGCATGCCCTTCACCCGGGAACTGCTGCCTGCCTGGGCACCGCCGAACAGGCGGCTTTTACCCGTGTTCAGATTGACCTGACCACGGGCACCATTCAACTGGTTCTTGCCACGGGTAATGCGGACATTGCCGATCAGGTCGACGATCCCTTTTTTGACATCATAAAGGCCGCTGTCTGCCTTGATGACTTCACTGTCCGTCCGGACGGTCACGCCCCCCTCGGCCTTGACCTCGGATATTTCGTTCTTGCCGGTCTTGTCGGAGAAGAAGGCTGTAAGAATGCCGGCTTCAAGGGTTTTTCCCTGACTGACGGCGCGGGCTGCCCCACGGGCAACAGCGGCATTTACGGTACCGCCCCAGTATTCTAGGCTGTCGCGGGCGTAAATCTTGTCGGTCGCGGTCTCCAGCCGCAGGTCGCGGCCGGTCAGCACCAGCAGCGCCCGGTCGACATCGTAATAGCCGGCATCACCGTAGGCTGTATCTGTTTCGGATTTGATACGGACATCACCGACAGCTTCCAGCCGGTGAATATCCGTGCCACCGCCATTGGTCTCCCGATAGTAGGCGGTCAGAATATCTGCGCTGGTGATGACATTGCCACGGGAAGCCCGTGCATTGCCGCGCGCGATGAAGCGTTTCTTGTCCTGCTCCCACTCAATCCCGTCATCGGCCAGAACCTCGATGGGGCCGCCGCCATTGCCGGAAAGGTCCAGCCCGGCGGCTGTCGCCATGCCCGAAAGTGGAGAGAGCAGAAGAAGGGGGGCGAGAAAAAGCCAGTGTCGGATGGCCATCGGCTGCTCCTAATTGGTCACGGGCGGTTCACCACCAGGATAGAGGATGACCCGGGATTTGCCGATAAAGACAATTCGCTTGCCCTTGTCAATCAGGCGGAAACCCTCAGCCTTCAATGTGCCGAACGGACCCTGTCCGGCGACATCATCATTGCTGAGTGCTTCACCGCGCTGAAGATCAATCTGGGCCGTCGGCGAGCGGATTTCATAGCCGGAATCGTGGTAGAGATTAACGGATCCGACCAGATTAAGTTTGCGGCTGGCCTCGGTATAGCGCCCGGAATCTGCCGTCAGCACCAGCCAGGTTCCGTCATCAAGGGTGATATCTGCCTTCGGGGATTCAAGCTCGACCCGCTCGCCTTCCAGACCCTGCTGGGTGATCAGGTCGGCAGTGATTGTGAAGGGACGGTCATTCTCGTCCGAGCCGAAAAACTGGCCATTCACCATATTGAGAGCCTCGGCTTCCTTGGCGCTCAGGGCAGAGAAGCCAAGCCGGAAACGATCATCTTCACCCTGGAGTTTCGGCCAGATCACCAGTGAGACGACGACAATAAGGGCGATGGTTGGCAAGGCGACCCGCATCAGGCTGACAAACCGCGAGTAATTGCCACCGGCGTTGGAAGACCGCTGGCGGCGCGGGGTGCCGGGAGGGGCTTCCGGGCTGGCGTCGCTCATCTCAGACCACACCCGCCCGCAGGCAGTCATGAATATGCAGGATGCCGACGGGGCGTCCGTCATCGACGATAAACAGCTGGGTAATGGAACGCTCGTTCATGATGCGCACGGCCTCGGCTGCAAGCATGCCCGGCTTTATGGTAACCGGCGCTGCGGTCATGATGTCGCCAGCCCGTGCACGGAGCAGATCAGGGCTCATATGGCGCCGCAAATCACCGTCGGTCATGATGCCGACAAGTTTGCCGCCATCATCCAGAATGCCGGCGCAACCCAGACGTTTTTCGGTGACCGTCAGCAGAACCCGGTCCATCGCCTCGTCAAGCTGTGCCGTCGGCATATCCTCGCCGGAATGCATGAGGTCATCGACCTTCAGCAAGGAACTGCCGAGTTTGCCGCCGGGGTGAAACTGCCGGAAATCATTTGCTGAAAATCCGCGTCTTTCCAGCAGGGCGACGGCAAGGGCATCGCCCAGCGCCAGCGTAGCCGTGGATGAGGTGGTGGGTGCCAGTCCCATCGGGCAGGCCTCGACAAACCGCGGCAGCAGCAGGGTCACATCAGCAGCCCGCCCAAGCGTCGAGCCTTCCCGGCTGACAATGGAGATAAGCGGGATATTGAACCGGCGGGTATAATGTATGAGGTCGGAAAGCTCGGTCGCCTCACCGGAATAGGACAGTCCGAGCACGGCATCAGCCGGGGTGATCATCCCGAGATCGCCGTGACTGGCCTCAGCCGGATGAACAAACTGTGCCGGCGTGCCGGTAGAGGCCAGGGTGGCGGTGATCTTGTTCCCGATATGGCCGCTTTTACCCATACCGCTGACGATAATGCGGCCGGTGACAGCCTGCATGATGTCGACAGCTTTGATAAAGGACTCGTCGAGAAGGTCAGCGACAGCGCGTACACCATCAGCTTCAGCCAGCAATACACGCCGTGCTGATGCGATGTCCGGATGGATATCACCGTCCGGTGTCTTGTTAATGGCTGTCTGAACCTTGTTCATGCACCGACTATCTATGTTGTTTTTTTCATTCCGCAATACGGGCAGCCCCATCCTTGCGAATCGCCTCAATCATGCGCTTGCGCGGGTCGGAAATCAACAAGGGTAGCGGGGCTGGTCTAGTCGACTCTAATGCTCAGGAATGCGCAAATATATCAGTATCTTCGTATGACAGCAGGTCGAGTTCCGCCCGCGTTGGCAGGAAGCCGAAACAGGCCTCGGCGATTTCCCTGCGATCTTCGCGCTCCAGCCGGCTGTTGAAGATATCCATCAGGGCATGGAGATGCAGGACGTCTGAGGCTGCATAGCCTTTCTGGGCTTCGCTGAGATCGGGGGCACCCCAGTCGGAACTTTGCTGCTCTTTCGAGAGGTCAACCTGCAGCAGTTCCCGGCAGCAATCCTTCAGGCCGTGCCTGTCAGTGTAGGTGCGGGTCAGTTTCGAAGCGATCTTTGTGCAGAAAATCGGACCGGTATCGGCACCGAGCCAGGCCCGGAAGGCAGCGACATCGAACCGGGCGAAGTGGAATATTTTGAGAACGGAACGGTCTTCCATGAGCGCTTTCAGGTTCGGCGCGTCATATTGTCCCCGTTCGAATTTGACCAGATGAACATCGCCATCCCGACCGCGCAGCTGAACCAGACAAAGCCGGTCGCGCCGGACCCGCAGCCCCATGGTTTCGGAATCAACGGCGACACTGTCGCCAAAGGAGAGTCCGGATGGCAGGTCGCCATGATGGAGGTGGATGGCTGGTTTTTTGGTCACTCGGTCATTTTCCTGTTGTGTCGGCACCGATAGGGAACCGGTGCGGTGCATTATATTTGTTCAATCTTCCTTGGCGATCAAGCGACAGGGTAGAACGAGGTGGGAGAAAATCCCCCTGCTCTCGGCGGAGAGCAGGGGGCGGGGTTATTCTTGTGGTGCAATAACAACCCCTGTGGGGCTCTGAGAGCTCCGTTTCTGATGATGGGGATGGGATGGTAGCGGTTCAATGTTCAATTGATAAACAATTCGCCTAAAAAACAGACACGACTTCCGAGCTGATTAAAATATAGACATTTTCTGTGCTCTCTTGGTCATATCTACATTTCTGAGGTGTGATTTTATGCAGAAACTTGTCTTTTGTTACCAAAGAGTTGGGCTGAATTTCCTGTTTAAATATGCCGGGTTTATATTCTGGCCCGGAACTTGCTCACCTTTGCTGCGGTGCAATAACAACCCTAGTGGAGGTTTCCAAAAAATGAGGGAAACACTTAAAAACATGCTCTGTGCAGGCGTAGTCGCCGGTACGGCTCTGACGGCAACGGTGGCGAACGCACAGGATACGATCAAGGTCGGTATCCTGCATTCGCTGTCCGGTACGATGGCGATCAGTGAGACGACGCTGAAAGACGCAATGCTGATGCTCATTGAAGAGCAGAACAAGAAGGGTGGCGTCCTTGGCAAGATGCTGGAGCCTGTGGTTGTCGATCCGGCTTCCGACTGGCCACTGTTCGCGGAAAAGGCCCGCGAGCTGATCCAGGTCTCAAAGGTTGATGCGGTGTTCGGTTGCTGGACTTCAGTTTCCCGGAAATCAGTTCTGCCGGTTTTTGAAGAGCTGAACAGCCTGTTGTTCTATCCGGTTCAGTATGAGGGTGAGGAAAGCCAGCGGAACGTCTTCTATACGGGTGCGGCTCCGAACCAGCAGGCTATTCCGGCTGTTGATTACCTGATGGCGCAGGGGGTTGAGCGCTGGGTTCTGGCGGGGACGGATTATGTCTATCCGCGGACGACGAACAAAATCCTCGAGACCTATCTCAAGGACAAGGGCGTCGCTGAATCCGATATCATGATCAACTACACGCCGTTCGGTCATTCCGACTGGCAGACCATTGTCTCCGACGTGAAGAAATTCGGCTCTGCCGGCAAGAAGACTGCCGTCGTTTCCACGATCAATGGTGACGCGAACGTTCCTTTCTATAAGGAACTGGCCAACCAGGGCATCAAGGCAGAAGACATTCCTGTCGTTGCTTTCTCTGTCGGTGAAGAAGAACTGGCCGGTATTGATACGGCACCGCTCGTCGGTCACCTGGCGGCATGGAATTACTTCATGTCCGGGACATCGCCGGAGAATGAAGAGTTCATCAAGAAATGGCAGGCCTTTACAAAGAATCCGAAGCGCGTGACCAACGATCCGATGGAGGCGCATTACATCGGTTTCAACATGTGGATCAAAGCGGTTGAAAAGGCCGGTACGACCGATCCGGATGCGGTGATCGACTCAATCGTCGGTGTCTCCGTGCCAAATCTGACTGGTGGCCTGTCGGCGATGATGCCGAACCACCACATCACCAAGCCGGTCCTGATTGGCGAAGTGCAGGCAGATGGTCAGTTTGAAACTGTCTGGGAAACGCCGGGTCTGGTCGTCGGTGACGCATGGTCCGATTTCCTTCCGGGTTCGAAAGACCTGATCTCGGACTGGCGCAAGCCGATGTCCTGCGGAAACTTCAATACCGCAACTGGCAAATGTGGTGGTCAGGGAAGCTGATTCCTGATCTCACGTGAACCTTCTGTCCGGGGGCCGGTTGCGGCCGGCCCCCACTCCGAATCCTCTGTTTTCCGGAACTGATATGCGCCTTAACCTGATGCGCATTGTCTTTGCCCTTGTCATTCTGATCGCGTCGCCGGTGCTGTCCCATGCACAGTCCGATGACTTGCTGGCTGGTGTTCAGGCACTGGGTCAGGGCAGTTTTGATGATCGCGCAAAAGCAATTGATGCCCTTGCTGCAACTGGCGATCCTGCTGTCGCGCCTGTTTTGCAGGCACTGTCGGATGGCGACGTCTATACAAAGCCTGACGGTACGGTGGTTATTGGCCGTCGGGGTGGAAACGGCCTGCTGCTGTTTGATCCGCTGAGTGGTGAGCAGACCGGTGATGTCGGCTCGCGTGCGGTGAAAAAAGTTCGGGTTAATAACAATCTTCGCCGTGCCCTGCGCTCTGCCCTCGGCGGGCTAACCCTGCGGTCCCCGGATCCGAAAGTGCGTCACACGGCAGTTGAGTCGATCTTCAAGGCTCGTGATGCGGGTATGATCGAACTGGTTGATCAGGCGCTGGAGACTGAGAAAGACAATGATATCCGCCAGCTTCTGGCTGAAGCCCGGGCCGCCGCGATACTGAATTCCCCTGCTGATGAAGCTGAAAAAATCACCGCGGTGTCTGTGCTGGTTGATCGCGGTGACCGTGAAGCGCTTTCACTGCTGAAAGCTGCGCAGAATGGTGCCGAAGGCGATCTGAAAGCAGCTCTCGATAAAGGTGTGGCGGGCATAGAGCAGGAATTGCAGCTCTGGGGTGCACTCCAGAATGTCTGGTACGGGCTGTCGCTGGGCTCGGTCCTGCTGCTGGCGGCTTTTGGTCTCGCCATCACCTTCGGTGTCATGGGTGTGATCAACATGGCGCACGGCGAAATGGTCATGCTGGGGGCTTACACAACCTACGTCGTGCAGGACATCATCCGCACCTCCGCGCCGGGTTTGTTCGATTATTCGCTGATGATTGCGCTGCCGCTGGCTTTCCTGGTTTCCGGTTCGGTTGGTGTCGGGATTGAGCGCGGCGTCATCCGGTTTCTGTATGGCAGGCCACTGGAAACTCTTCTGGCGACCTGGGGTATTTCACTGATCTTGCAGCAGGCCGTCCGCACAATCTTCGGGCCGACAAATCAGGAGGTCGGAGCACCTGAATTCATGTCCGGTGCCTTTCAGCTTGGCGAACTGACGATCACGAACAACCGGCTCTGGATTATCGTATTTTCCCTGCTCGTCATGGGATTGCTGATGCTGGTGCTGCGCCGGACCAGTTTCGGTTTACAGATGCGGGCCGTGACGCAGAACCGTGCGATGGCCAGTTCAATGGGCATTCGCACCCCCTGGGTTGACGCGATGACCTTTGGCCTGGGGTCGGGCATTGCCGGTATCGCAGGTGTCGCGCTGAGCCAGATTGATAATGTCAGTCCAAATCTGGGACAGTCCTACATTATCGACAGTTTCATGGTCGTGGTGTTCGGCGGTGTCGGGAATTTGTGGGGAACGCTGGTCGGCGCCATGACGCTGGGGATCGCCAACAAGTTTCTTGAACCTTATGCCGGGGCGGTGCTGGCCAAGATATTCGTACTCGTCTTCATCATCCTGTTCATTCAGAAACGCCCCCGCGGTCTGTTTGCACAGAAGGGCCGGGCGGTGGAATCATGATCACACGTGCCCTCTATGAACGACTGGATGCCAAGGGAAAAATCTTCCTCGCTGTTCTGTTTCTGGCGGCCCTTGTTGTCAGCGTCGGTAATCTGGCATTCCCGCCGGATTCAGCACTGCATGTCCCGACCTATATTGTCTCGCTGCTGGGAAAATATCTGACCTATGCCCTGCTGGCCCTGTCAGTAGATCTGGTCTGGGGATATTGCGGCGTGCTGTCGCTGGGCCATGCGGCGTTCTTTGCCCTCGGTGGTTACGCTATGGGCATGTATCTGATGCGCCAGATCGGCAGCCGGGGTGTTTATGGCCATCCTGTACTGCCTGACTTCATGGTCTTCCTGAACTATCAGGAACTGCCATGGTTCTGGTATGGCTTCGACATGTTCTGGTTTGCCTGTGTCATGGTGGTCGTGGCACCGGGCCTGCTGGCCTTCATCTTCGGCTGGTTTGCCTTCCGGTCACGGGTGACGGGAGTTTACCTCTCGATCATCAGCCAGGCGATGACCTTTGCGTTGCTGCTGTCCTTTTTCCGAAATGACATGGGATTCGGCGGCAATAACGGGCTGACCGATTTCAAGGAAATCATCGGGTTTGATATTCAGTCCGATGGCACAAGGGTCGGCCTGTTCCTGGCCTCTGCGATTGCGCTGGCGGCAGGCTATCTGTTGTGCCGGGCCATCGTGACCTCACGGTTCGGCAAGGTGCTGGTTGGTGTGCGGGATGCGGAAAGCCGTACGCGCTTTCTGGGCTTCCGTGTTGAACGCTACAAGCTGTTTGTCTGGACCCTGTCGGCCTGCATGGCCGGGGTTGCCGGGGCGCTTTATGTGCCGCAGGTGGGCATCATCAATCCCGGCGAGTTCGCACCGGCAAACTCCATCGAAGTGGTGATCTGGGTTGCGGTCGGTGGTCGTGGTTCACTGGTCGGAGCGGCGCTGGGCGCGGTTCTGGTGAATGCAGGCAAGACATACTTCACCGGCGCGATACCGGAGTTCTGGCTGTTTGCGCTGGGCGGGCTGTTTGTCGTCGTCACCCTGTTCCTGCCGAAAGGTATCCTTGGCCTGATGTCCTCACGGCGGCGACGCCGGGACAAGTCAGATGATGATGGCCCGGCTGCTGTGAAACACCAGACGGCCGGTCAGGAGGCGGATTGATCATGAGCGTTGAAGACAGTCTTTTGTATCTTGATGGCGTCAGCGTCAGCTTTGATGGCTTCAAGGCCCTGAACAACCTGTCGCTGATTCTGCGTCCGGGCGAAATGCGGGCCATCATCGGGCCGAACGGGGCGGGCAAGACAACGATGATGGATGTCATCACCGGCAAGACACGACCGGACAGTGGCACTGTGTTGTTTGGTGCCAGCACTGATCTGACCAGGCTGGATGAGGCGGATATTGCCGAGCTGGGTGTCGGTCGGAAGTTTCAGAAGCCGACAATCTTTGAAGGCCACACGGTCGAGGACAATATTCTCCTCGCCCTGAAACAGCCGCGTGGGGTGTTCGATACCCTGTTTGCCCGGATGTCATCGGAGATTACGGACCGGATTGACGAAATACTGGCGACGATCCGTCTGACACATCTGCGAAAGGCTTCCGGCGACAGCCTGAGCCACGGACAGAAACAGTGGCTGGAGATCGGGATGCTGCTGGCGCAGGACCCCAAATTGTTGCTGGTGGACGAACCGGTGGCAGGGATGACTGACGCCGAAACGGCCGAGACCGCACGGTTGCTGCGTGAGATCAGCGAGAACCATTCGGTTGTGGTGGTTGAGCATGACATGGAGTTTGTTCGCGATCTTGGTGTGAAGGTCACCGTTCTCCACGAAGGGTCAGTTCTGGCGGAAGGATCAATTGATCAGGTCAGCGCAAACGAACGCGTTATTGAAGTTTATCTCGGGCGGTAATCATGCTGAAGCTGGAGAATATTGACCTCTATTACGGGGCGGCGCAGGCCCTTCGCCGGGTCTCGCTGGAGGCGGAAGTCGGTGAGGTCACCTGTCTGCTGGGGCGTAATGGGGTTGGCAAGACCAGCCTGTTGCGGGCGGTGGTTGGTCAGCATCCCGTCGCGAGTGGGCACCTGAGCTGGTGCAATGAGGATATTGCCGGGCTGGCGCCGTTCGATCGTGCCCGGCGTGGCATTGCCTTCATTCCGCAGGGACGGGAGATTTTCCCGCTGCTGACGGTAAAGGAAAATCTCGAAACCGGCTATGCCCCGCTGCCCCGGAAGGACCGCTTTGTACCGGAGGAAGTCTTTGAGCTGTTTCCTGTACTGGCAGATATGCTCGGACGACGGGGCGGTGATCTGTCCGGCGGGCAACAGCAGCAACTGGCGATTGGCCGCGCCATGGTGATGCGCCCGAAACTGCTGGTTCTGGATGAGCCGACGGAAGGTATTCAGCCGTCCATCATCAAGGATATCGGTCGCGCAATTTCCTTTCTGCGTGACCGGGGTGACATGGCGATCCTGCTGGTGGAGCAATATTTTGAATTTGCCCGTGACCTGGCAGACAGCTTTGCTGTCATGGACCGTGGCGAGATCGTGCTGTCGGGAACCCGTGCAGAGATGAATGAAGCGGATGTCCGGCGGCGCCTGACGGTATAGTCGTCCGGCTTGACCTCAGCGCGAGGCGCAGCCACGTTGGCCGCCCCTGTATTGTTTCCGGCGCCACGATGACTGACGGCCACCGTATTTTTCGCAACTTCTCTGCCCTGATGATAGCGCAGATGGTGTCGAATATTGCCGGGTTGCTGTCGACCGCCTATCTGGCCCGGGTGCTGCTGCCCGAGGGGTTTGGCGTTCTGGGATGGGGAATCGCCCTGCTGGGATATCTTGGCCTTGTGGTCAATCCGGGGGTCGACCGTCACGCTGTCCGTGAAATTGCCCGCGACCCGGGGCTGCTGAACAGCATGACCGGTAATGTCATCGGTTTTCGCCTTTCTGTTGCCCTGTTGCTCTATCTGGTTCTGGCTGCGGTTATTTTCTTGTTCGGGCCGGAAGGTCTGAAGGGAACGGTCCTGCTGGTACAGGCGGCAGGTCTGTTTGTGACAGCGATAACCATCGACTTTTCGTTTCAGGCGACGCAACGAATGGGGGCTATCGCCTGGCGCCAGATTGCAACCAGTCTGCTGATACTGGCTGGTGTGTTTCTGTTTGTTGCCGACACCGGAGATGTGCCGGTTGCGGCTGCCGTCAGTATGCTGGCATCGGCAATTGCGGCCATCGGCATGTTATGTGCGTTCGCAAGAATGCAGCCCGGCTTTCGGCCAAGACTGGAATTTCCGGTTATCCGGGAGATGCTGAAAAAATCTCTGCCGGTTGCTCTTGCTGCCTTTCTGACCGCGATATTCATCAGCGCCGATATCGTGATGCTGGGCTTCCTGTCCGATGATCACGAAGTCGGTCTGTACAGTGCGGCATCACGGATTTTCATTCTGGCGGTGATGCCGGCAACCATGATCGGCACGGCCTTTCTGCCGCACCTCGCCGCGACAAGGGACAATGCGGAGGCACGTCAGTCCGCCCTGACATTACATGCCAAGGCATTACTTTTGTTTGGCATCATGGTTGTTGCGGGGGGCGTTGCCTGTGTCTCGCCGCTGATCGCCCTGCTGTTCGGCCCGGCTTTTGGCGAGGCCGAAATGATCGTGACCTTGCTGGTCTGCGCGACCGGACTGGCTTATTTCCGGCTTTGCCTTGATGCGCCACTGATGGCCTGGGGGCAGGATCACTGGCGTATCAGGGCGCTTGGTGTCGGCGCAGTGGCCAATGTCCTGCTTAACCTCTATCTGATCCCCCTGTATGCGGGAGAAGGGGCAGCGATTGCGACGATCATCAGCGAGCTTATTGTTCTGGCGGTTCTGATGGCGAACCGGGGCTGGTTTCACCTGCTGCCAATTTTGTGGCTGCAGGCGCGGGCCATTGTCCTGACCCTGTTATCGGTGGTCGTGGTGGTCAGCCTGACACCATCCGGTGCGGGCAACATTACCGCTCTCCTCTGGGGTGCGGTGCTGGTGATGATTCTGGCTTTTGCCGGTGGACTGGTCCTGCGTATTGCCAGCTTTTCAACGCTCGTCCGGCTTGTCCGTCCTTCGTCTTCCCTGCGACAGGGATGAGGCCGTTCATGCTGTCAGATGGCGGCATTCCAGATGATTTCGCTGACAGGCAGAATCGTAATCCGTCATCATTTCGCAACGGCGGGAACACGGTTCCATCGTTCCGAGTTACAGTTTCAGTCTAAATCGGAACGATCTAGCCGAGACCGGTGACCCGTAGGGTTGTGTTGACTGAATCGAGCTGCTTTTCCAGCTCATTGATCTCCACATTCAGCCTGGCGATCTCTGCGTCCAGTTCTGTGGTGTCACCGCCACTGATGCGCCTGCGGGCTTCTTCATAGCCATCCCGTTTTTCACGGGCAGCCTGCAGGATACTTTCGATCTGTTCTGAATTGCTGCGGATGACTTCTGCTTCAGCGCGGGCCTGCTCCAGTGTCAGAACCTTTGCCTCAACCTTTCGGGCAAGATCTTCAATTCGCCGACGGTCAGTCTCGACAATCCGGCGAGAAGTCATGACCATTTCGGAGAGTTTGTCATTCTCGGTGCGAACGTCATCGGCCATGGCTTTGGCTATGGCGATCCTGTCCGCCTTTTGCTGTGCCTCCTTGGCTTTCATGTATCCGTCGACACCGCCAGCAATGCCGCCCAGAACCAGACCGGTAAGGCAGGCGCTTCGTGCATCCCTGATGTTCCCGCGGGAGATGGCGGAGGCAGCACCCATCGCGAGACATCCGACGGTACCGTAAACAAAGGCACCGCCCGCAACATTCTCCGTCACAAATCCGTCGGACTGGGTGCGCAACAACTCTTCATCGGTGGAGAGGGGGCCATTATAGGGAGTACTGCTGTCAGTCGAGGTGGTCTGGCAGGCAGCAAGAAGCATGGCAGAGACGAGCGATAGAGTGCGACATTTCATCCGGACGTAAGACAGCATTTTCAGCATTCCCGGTGACTTCTGCTGTCATCCTAGACCGGAAATGGCCTGACATGAATAGGTTTTGCCCGGGAGCACGCTAACTGGTGGCCAGTGCCTGAATGGCTTTCTGGAGCGCCTGGCGCCGCTGTTGCAGTTCCTCCAGCTTGCGCTGCTTCTCTGCCGGGTCGGCTTTAGAATATTGTTGTGCCTTTTCTTCGAACTGAAGCTGCTCAAGATCGGACTTGAGCTTCTCATATTCTGACCGAGACAGCTGGTTCTTGCGCCGGGCTGCTTCGAGATCCGTGTTGGCCTTTTTAAGGTCACTGTCGAGAGCGGCCAGTTGTCCTTCATAACGGGTCAGGTCACGCTCGACACTCAGGCGTTCATCCTCGATCCGCTGCTGGTCGCGTTTCAGCTGTGTTTGCTTGTCCTGCTCATTCTCCAGCCGTCGCCGCTCCTCGTTCAGACGGCTGTCATAATAACCGCTGGAGACCTTGGAGCGGGTGTCCATGTAGGTGCAGCCAACAAGTGTGATGGTCGCTGCAGCGATGAAAGTCAGTTTCAGGACGGGGATCATTGCAGCTATTCCCTTATCCAAGTCCGTTGACCCGGAGCGCGGTATTCACAGCGCTGAGCTGGGTCTCAAGCTGGCTGATTTCGCCATTCAGGCGGCCGATTTCCGCATCCAGCTGGGCTGTGTCGCCACCGCCGACGCGTGAGCGTGCATCCTGATATGTATCCCGTTTCTCACGGGCTTCCTGCAGGATGGTTTCAATCTGTTGCGAATTATTACGGATAACCGCCGCTTCTGCCCGTGCCTGTTCCAGCGTCAGAATTTTGGAGTCAACCTTGCGGGCGATGTCATCAAGGCGACGGCGATCATTTTCGACCACACGACGTGATGTCTCGACCATTTCGGCCAGTTTTTCGTTATCTGCACGAACGTCTTCTGCCATGGCTGCCGTCATGGCGGTATCATTCGCCTTGGTCTGGGCTTCCTTGGCTTTCATGTAACCGTCGACACCACCAACCACAGCGCCCCCGGCAGCACCTATGGCGCAGGCGGTACCGGCTCCGCTGCCATTATTGTTGGCCGCGACGGACAGGGCGGTAAGGATGAGACAGCCGACAACGGCACCGGCGACAGCACCGCCGGCCACGTTCTCGGCGACAAAGCCTTCGGACTGGGTGCGAAGCAGTTCTTCATCCGCGGTCAGCGGTCCGTCATAGCCAAGTGTCTGGCAGGCACCGAGTGAAAGTGCGCAGACCAACGAAACGGCGCGACCCCTGTTTCTGATATATGACAGCATGTTCTGCGGCTCCGGTTACCTGATATGGTTATCTTAGCTCACGAATTATCTCGTTTGAAGGAAGTTTTCCACTTCTGCGGAAGCGGTCGACATGGTCCTGGAAGGTTTTCGCAACCGGTTCTAACCCCTTCATGTCACGTGCCTTGAGTTCTTCCTGTAACACCTTGCCCTGCGCCTCGATGATTGAAGGGGGATAGTCCCTTATCAGTTCGACAATTGTGTCACGGTAATGGCGGGCGTTGGTTTCGACATCTTCACTGGCGGCAGCAAGTTCACCGGCAAATTTCTTCAGGATCGGGGCGTCAGCAGGATAGGCGGGTTTCAGAGCCGTCAAAGCCCGGTCTTTGGCATCCCTTATGCCGTCTGCATCAAGAATACGCTGGGCTAGAATGACCCCGAACCGCAGCAGGTTACGGGCGGCACGATCACGCTGTTCGTTACGGGTCGCGATGCTGGCCCGCATGACGGTCCGCAGGTCTTTCAGCCGTTCCTGGAATGCCGGGTCACGGGTGGCTTCGATCAGCACAGCCATTTCCTGCAGGGGGTCTTCCAGACGCTCTGTGCCCGCCAGCGCGCTTTCGGTTGAGGGCAGTTTTGACCACTCCTCCTCAATCGCTTCAAGCCGGGCCTTTGAGGTGACGACCGGGGCCGAGATGGCGAGACGAAAGCCAACGGTTTCCAGCCGTCTCGGACCGTCCTTGTCGAAGGGTGTCATCTCCTGACGCTGTGCAGTCCGGATTGCGTCCTTGGGCGTGAAATAGTCACCGCCGCGGACGGTTGCGCCGCCGGTCTGCCCATGCAGCCGGGAAACCTTGTTCAGGCGATAGGGATCAAGCACCAGTTCACCGGCATTGCCGAGAATATCGTGGATATCGAGCGGATTGGGTTTCAGCAGTCCGACAGACTGGCGTTTGAAATCGGATGATTCCGGTGCGCCATACCAGACATAGGCTGCCATCTCGCCATCCATCGGGAATTGTGGTGCGACGAACTGGCTTTCGCTGACGGCGGCGCCCCCACGGGCGGCATATTCCCATTCAGTTTCTGTTGGCAGGCGCAGAAAGCCGCTGACACCGTCTGCCTTCGGCAATGCCTCCGGCGCATTCTTGTAAAGCCATTCCGTATAGCGGGAGGCATAGGTGACAGCTTCGAGCCAGCTGACAGAGGTTTTGGCCAGCCGTCCGATATTCGATGCCCGACCGCATTTTTCACTGGTCAGGGCGGCATACTGGTCGTCGGTGACTTCATATTTGGCGATATAAAACAGGCGTCCGCCATCGCCGGAACCGGCATTGAAAGATCCGGCGATATGGTCGGCGCGGCTGCTCTCGGCATAGGCAAAGCGGTCGTCATTACCCCCCAGAACCAGCTTGCGATCTCCCAGCAGTTTTTCAGCCGGAACAGGGACGGGACGGAAAACCATTGCCCCGCCGCAGGCAAGCGGCAGGACCAGATCGCCCTCAGAGGGTTTCGGATTGTAATAGCGGTCACGCCAGGTGATTTCGGGCGCCGCATGGCTGGTTGCCAGCGAGGTGAATAACAGGGCTGCCGCGAGGGCCGCCAGCCTGAGTCCGTCAGATTTCACGTAGCGCCTCCGATGGTTCTGTGCCGGCGGCCCGGAAACCGGTCACCAGTGCCGGTGGAATGGCCAGCATCAGGGTCAACAGGCCCGCTGCAGCAAAATGCCAGCTTTCAAGAGCCAGCGCGACCTGTCCGTCACGCAAGACCGGTGCGAAATGCTGCTGTACAGCCGTTGCACCGATGGCATAGACGCCAAGGGATAATACAAACCCGCCTGCGGCCAGCAGTGCGGCCTGCCACATGGGGAAAGCAGCCAGCAGATTGCGCCGGAAACCGATCAGTCCCAGCACGGCCAGCGCCCGGCGTTTACGTTCGACGCCCGCCACCATGCTGGCCATCAGGGCACCGGCCAGTCCGGCGGCGGCGACAGCACCAACGATGATGAACAGGGCGGTGAGATTGCGGTCAAGAGCCAGAATACCGGCTATTCTGTCTGCATCCGTACGCACTTCGATGCCATGTACGCGTACCTTGGCAGACAGGCTTTCCACATCCTCCAGCTCCCGTGCGTAGAGCCTGAAGCTGGCATAGGTCTCAATCGGGCTCCATTCCTTGTCGCCCTCCCAGCTGAACATGGGTACGGCAAAGCCATCGCGATAACGTTCGGCAGCTGCCAGCAGGTCCGGATGAACAAAGACGGATGCGGAAAGGTGGATATGTTCGGGAACAATGGAAAGTACGGTCAGTTCCAGCGTTACCGGTTCAGGGCGGCCATTCCGGTTGCGTTCGACAATCCCCCGTAATGTATCGCCGGGTTTGGCCTGTAACTGCCAGGCGGCACGTGAACTGAGGCTGACCACATGCCGGGAGGGAGCAAGTGATTTGCCGTCACCCAGCGGGTCACCTGTGCCGGAGGGCAGCATCTGGAAATCAAATAATGTCGGGCGGAGGTCATCGTCTGTCGCAAGGCGTCCGAGATAGATCTGTGTCGCAATCGCCCGCGTGGTCGGTACCAGAAAAGCGGTCTCCGGCAGTGCCCGGACTTCATCAAAGAAGTCCTGTCCCAGCCGGTAAGAACCAACGGGGCGGATGCGCAGGGTTTCCGGGTTGGCCCGCAATTCATCAAGCAGGGTTGTGGCGATGCCATGTTTCAGGGCAAACAGCAGCAACAGCGGGGCCACCACGGCGGCCGCCATGATGATCTGGCACAGACTGACCAGCCGGTCATGAAACAGATCGGCAACGGCGAGCCGGAATAAAAGAAGTCCGCTACGCATCATTCAGGTCCAGTCAATCCGGCCAACCGGAGAGCCCGCTTCCGTATGGCAATGGACAGGGGTGAATCCGGATTGGGCCGCCAGTGCGGCGTCATGGGTAACCAGAATAACACAACATCCCAGTTCTGCGGCAGTCGTCACCAGAAGTTCCATAACCTGAGCGGCATTGGTCGCGTCGAGTGATGCCGTCGGCTCATCCGCGAGCACGATGGGAGGGCGATGCGCCAGTGCCCGGGCGATGGCGACGCGCTGGCGCTGGCCAATCGACAGGCTCTCCGGTTTGCGGTTCGCAATACCGGCAATGCCGAGCTTTTCCAGAAGTGCATCAGCCGCAGTTACCGGCTGGCCCAGCAGGCGAAGCGGCAGGCGGGCATTTTCGCGGGCAGACAGAAAGCCCAGAAGTCCACCGGTCTGAAGGACATAGCCGATACCCTGAGAACGGAGTGCCGCCAGTTCTGCGAGGTCACCGGCCTGCCACAGTGCCCCGGCATCAATCACGCCGAGCCGGAAGGCCTCAACGGTCTGAGGGGCAAGGGTCAGAGCCAGAATATCAAGAAAGGTGCTCTTGCCGGACCCGCTTGGTCCGACCACGGCAATGCGGTCTCCGGCTTTCGCCTGAAAGCGGTCAACATGCAGCCGGAAGGCGTCGGGGCCACGGCCACGGCGGCAGACAAGGCCGGTGATATCGATCAGATGTGGTGTCGGGTCAGAGGTGCCGACGCTATGTTCGTTCATCAGGTCAGGGCAATGCAGACAAAGGTACGGGATAGACGGCATCGCCGGGGGCTGCACCTTCATCCAGTGTAACCCAGTTATCGACATCATCGTGGAAGCTCTGGTAGAGCCTGACTTTTGCAGAGAGGTCATCCAGGAAGGCGACCTGTTCGCCGATGCTCCAGCGGTTCCACATTTCTTCCGAGAGCGCCAGAACACGGCTCTGATAGGGCAGGTCTTCCAGATATTCACCCATCAGCCCGAGTTCCTGAAGATTGGTCTGCCCGGCTTTGCCGACCTGTGTCGGGTCACGGCTCAGAACGGCAGCGGCGCTTTTCAGCTGGTCAAAAAACTTGTCACGGCTGATCTCGGTGGCGATGCCGACATCGACAATCTGGCGCAGTGCGGTCTGCAAATCACTGAGCTGGTTCTTGGTCAGCAGTAACCTGACCTGTAATGCCTGCTTGGTCGGGTCTGCCAGATCCCGGTCGATGGCCCATGCCTGCAACATATCCGGAGCCTGAACGCCGCTCTGGCTGCCAAGATAGACCAGTTGCATGGCATAGCCGAGGGCGGCTGTCTTGTCTTTCAGGTCATCGGCAGGGGATGGCGCCTGTGCGGCAGGGGCCGGGTCTTCCTGTGGTTTGGCGAATGTGCCTTTTGATGCTTTGTCGACCTGATCGACAATGGCATCGGCCAGCACATCGACATTCTGGCGGAAGTTGCCGACATCACCGGCATTCACCGGATAGTACAGCTCGCCGACATTCGGATAGTTGCTGAGGGTCCGGTACTGCGCCTCTGCCTTCGCGTGGTCCTTCGCACCCTGCGGTGTTTTCAGATGCACGACATAAGTCGCAATGAACTTCTCCAGCGCCTTTTCGCGGACTTCGCCCGGGCCAAGGCCCGTCGAGGAAAAGCGATGCGAGGCATTGCGCGAACTGGCATCGGTAATCATCACGATATAGCGGCCGCCAAATTCCTGCCAGTTGACCTGGTCAATGGCGTCCATCATCCCGGCGAAACCGTCTTCCTCGAAGGTGCGTGTGCTGACATCTGACGGCTTCAGGCTGCTGGCGAGATCCAGAAATGCCTCCCGGTCATTTACCGCCTGCGGGTCAACGAAGATCTTCGAGAGGTAATCAAGGCCCTGCACGGCTGAGGGATCGTCCCGGTAGCCAACCAGACCGAACCGCATCTTGTCGGCCAGTCCGGCGGAACTGATCCGGTCATAGACCTGGGCAACAGCGGCTCGTGCCTCGTCGATATAGGGACCCATGGAGGTCGAGGCGTCGATAACGAACACAAGTGCTGCCGTGAAATCCTTCAGCTTCGGATTGGCGCGCTGTTTCATTTGCGGGGTGGCAGGCGGTGTGTCGGCGACTTTTGTGTCTTCCTGTGCCGTTACCGAAGCAACCTCGACACTTTTCACCCGGAAACCGGACGACAGGGCAGTTTCCCGCGCCTGCAGGATGGGCAGCAGATAGAACTGCTTGCGGATATCGATGAATTCTTCCGGCTCAACCGCAATGATGTCGGCTTCCGGTGACAGACCGGCGGTGGCGATTGTCTGGCGAACATCAGACAGTTTCTTGGCCAGATCGTCGGCTTCGACCATATCCAGCATGGCGTTTTCATCGCGGAAGAACAAAGCGCGGTCACGGCCTGCCGGATTGGCAAAGGTCAGAACCAGCGCCTGTTTCCAGTCGATGGTGGCCTCCTTGCGGACCCAGCCGGAAATACGGCCACTGCTGTTTGTACCGACTTCGACAAATTCGGTTCCGGCTTCGTTGGTCAGCCGGTCATAGGCATAGAAAATCGACAGCGGCGGCAGTTTCTTCAGGGCCTTGCCGCCGGGCTGTTCCAGCAGTTCTGTTCCGGGGCGGGTAAGCACGCGCTGGAACAGGTTTTGCTTGCCTTCCATCAGCAGCGGCTTGCGGTCCTGTGCCGTGGCCGGAGCAGTAAAAGTGAATGTGGTCATCAGGATGGCGATGATTGCCGACCTGACCATTCCGGAAAAAAGACTTCTCATTTTCGGCTCCTAATTCGAGACGCCGAGTTTCTGCAGCGCGTTGATGGCGTCCGCATTGCCCTGTTTCGCAGCACGTTGCAACCATACCACACCCTGTTCGGCATCATTCGGACCGCTGGTCGCCCCGGACATCATCAGCTGACCGAGGGCATACTGGCCTGCCGGATCACCCGCTTCAGCGGCTTTCAGGTAATAGGTCACGGCCTGATCAGCACTGGGTGAGGGAAAGGGTGATGTTTCCGGCTTGTGGCTGGCCGGATCATACATGCGGCCAATCGCGGTCGCCGCTTCCGGCTCGTTGCGGCGGTCGGCATAACGATAGATCAGCAATGCCAGGTCGGGCTTTCCGGCCTTGAGGAATTCAGCAGCTTTGGCTGTTGCTGCGGCACCGTCCGGATTGGTGGCGATAAATGCCTGCATGGAATCCTGTGTATAGGCGGGGCCGCTGTCTGCGATAATGTCATCGCCAAAAGGAATCAGACCGGCAAACCAGGCATAACCAGCTCCGCCCAGGAACAGCAGAAGTACCGCCAGAATCAACCATTTCGTCCGGCCGCCTGAAGCCGGTGCCTCTTCCTCCGGATCAATGATCGGACCCGGCGGGGGAGGCGGCGGAGGCGGAGGTGGTGGGGGAGGCGGCGGCGGAGCAACCGGTTGCGATGTGTCGGTTGCTTCACCGGCTGTATTGGCACCGGGCAGGATAATTTTCGGCCAGGCAATTCGGGTGCGATTGGCCGGTTTCAGGTCGCTTCCGGCATCCCGCAGTCTGATTTCCACTGTCGTTACAGCACTCAGCGGTACTGTCATCTCCGGGCCGGCCATACCGGTCAGAACAGCATCCTGCCGGTTTGATATCTCCAGCGGGAGCCAGGCTTCATCTTCCTGCCAGTCACGTTCTCCGAGGAAGGGGCGGTTCTCGCCACCGCGCCGGAAACAGATTTCAACGGGTGCGTCGGCTGACAAATCAGCGCCAGTGATTTCCAGTCGGCACCAGCCATCCGGATCAAGGTTCTGGTCCTGCCATGCGCGAATCCTGAGCATAATCAGGCGCCCCCCAGCCGGTCATCAATATGCGCCTGTTTCAGAATCTGGCCCAAAGCTCCGTTCTGTTCGTCAGAGATGTCCCGTCCTGTCGCCACACCCATATTGTCGACACCGGCCTGAACCAGTGCGGCCAGCCAGTCCTGTGTATATTCCGCAGCCAGCCGCCGGGGCTGACTGTCGAGGGTTGGCAGGCCACTGAAGTCCGGCGGCGGCAGGAACGCTTTCCGGCGTTCCGGTTGCGGCGCAGGTGGCACCTGTGGCCGGTCGCCCGGTTTCATCGCGCTGTAGCCGAAGCTTGCGACGATCTGGTTGATAGTGTTCGCGGCAACACAGGCGGCTCTGGCCGATGTGGTTTCCCAGTCAGAGGATCCGATTGCGGCCTGCTTGCGTACATCAGCGGCGATCCGACCGATGACATCTTCCCGCTGTGCCGTGGCAATCAGTTCCTGTGCCAGCAGGTCAGCGGTATCGCCGTCCAGCCCGCGGCGGAGCGGATGGGTGGGGTCAGCGGCAAATTCGCGCACATTGCGAATCCAGTGTTGCAGGGACAGTTCGGCAAAGCGTTCACTGCGGTCCCGTCTGGCGGACACCGAGGACGAGCTTTCCGGTGCAGAATCGAAGTCATCGAAAATGCTGCCACCACCGGCTGCCGGGGCGTTGTCTTCTTCCGCATCTTCCTCGGACATGCTGGCGACGGTAAAATACAGGCCGCGCAGGGCATCTTCCTCGGCGCTGAAAGCCCGCAGGAGATGACCAAAAGCACGAAACCCGTCTTTTGAGACAGATCGCCCGGCATTCTCAGCCGCTTTCATCGCCGCCTGAATTTTCTCTTCGCGGGAACCGGAGGCGCCGGCGTCGTAGAAACGTTCAAACCCGTCCGTCAGGTGGGCAGCCTGTGTCAGCAGACGCCCCCGGACCTGCTCTTCCTTGATCTTTGGATCAGAGACACCGGCAATTTTCTGCACGATCAGTGAGACACCGCCATCATTCAGCAACAACAGGGCATCGAAGGCAGCCTCCGCATCGTCGAAATACCGTGTAACCCGCTCATCGGCCAGCAGGTGGCCACGAATTTCGTTCAGGCGGGGCTTGATGTCGTCGGCGTAATCTTCCTCTGTCAGAGGTTCTGCCCGGACCCGCTGTCCATCGCGCTCTTCCATTTTGTAGCGCACGAGATGGGTCTGCTCGATGCCCGGATTGCGCAGCCAGAGAGTATTGGTGAAGGGATTGCCGTCCCAGTCATCCAGCCAGCCATCGCGGCTGTAGAGTTCGATCATCGAGGCGAAGATACGACGGTACCACTTGCCCTTGCGGGAGTCCTCGTCCTCGCCTTCCTTGGTGATAAAATCTGCGTCTGATTTGGTCAGCACGAAAAACAGGGCATTGCGCTGCTGTTTGCGTTCATCCGCTGTTTCACCGTGCGTCGACCAGATCCAGTCGCGCACCAGCGGCCCGAGATCTTTTACCTCGGCATTGCTGCCGGCCATGCAGAGCAGCATGGAGGTGATTTCCCGTTCCTCGGAATAACGCTGGAACAGGACAGCGACCTTGCCGCGGATGAACAGTTCACGCGGGCGCTTTGCCAGATCTTCGGCATCCTCTGCCCGTTCGGCGATATCACGATATTTTTCCCGCGACCGGGCGCCGGGGAAATCCAGCAGGTCGGTGGTATCGAACAGCGGCCATGTCTTGTTTTTCATGGTGATCCGCAACTCGGCAACCAGGGCACAGAGCACGGCCCGCGGCAGGTCAGCGGTCTTCGCCCCCTGAACCTTTACCCGGTCCTGCTGGTCGGCGGCGGTACCCAGTTCCAGCTTGATCCGGTCAACATCAATGATGCTGCGTTCGCGGGGTGTCAGGGCCTCAATCGCGGCATGAGCTTCCGGCGGATAGCCCAGCGCATCAAGGGCCTCGACCAGACTGATGAACAGCGCCGTGAATTCCTCAATACCACCCCACAGAACGCTGAACAGCCGGGCACGGTCCTGAATGCCGAGTTCGCATGCATGGGCAAAGGCAAAATCCCAGTAGCCGGAAGGTTGCAGGAAGGTCAGGCGTTTGGAGAAGTTCCGCGCCATATATTCCTTCAGGTCGAAGATCATCAGTTCCGCAAGGTGCGGCAGAGCAGGGTTTTTCGGCGCCTTGCGCAGTTCGTTCAGAAGGGTGTGGGTCTCGGCCTCACCCGGCGGATCGAAATCCAGATTGTTGGCGTCGAAATCCAGCAGGAAACTGTTGGCAAAAATCCGCACCAGATCGGTTTCGGACAACAGGCGGAGGGAAACCGGGAATCCGTCTGGTGTTGCTTCGGGAACGGTGGTGAACCGGGTTACCAGTCCGGTCGATTCCTTGTCGCCGGGCGGGTTGATTTCGCGCAGGAAGTCCATCGCACGGCCACCGATATCGGCAACCAGCCGTTCATCCTCGCCGCCGGCTTCTGCCGGTTTCTTGCAAAGACGCGAGACCAGATAGGATTTCCCGGCCTGACTGGGACCGAAGATACCGACGCACATGCGACGGGATGCAGCGTTCTGCAGTTTCCGGGCAGCGTTTTCCACGCGGCGGGACAGATCGATCAGCGCCGGGGATTCGGAATTGATCCGGCTGGAATCGGCGGCAACGTCGCGCACCCAGCCACGCGCATCACCGGCGGCAGAGGACAGATCCCCGGCAGCCGTTGTCAGCGCGGCGGAATCAGCTCCGCCGGAGGATGCCTGTGTCGAGCCAGTAACCATCACCATCACTCAGGGTTTGCAGTTTCAGGGTCAGCGCGGATTTGGCACTGCGGCCATCGGAATCACGTGCTTCGTCAATCATCATCGCTTCGGTCATCTGTTCGCCATTACGCGAACGCCCCCGTTTCAGGGTTACCTGTATCGGGGTTTTCGGATGCAGTCGGCGGCGGTCTTCTTCACTCCGGTAATCAAGAGTGTAGAGCCGTGTCGCGGGCCACCAGGCATTGGGGAACTGGCGGAAGCCAAGGGCGGTGACGCCCCGGAATTCAAACCCGCCTTCCGGCATGTCCTGTTCCGCATCTTCCAGATCGATATTGGCGTAATAGGTGTCTTCTTCGGGAATGCGTCCGGCACCGTCCAGCTTGCCGATATAGCGGGCGGTTGATTTCGGATTGCGGATCTTGTCCGACCGGAAGTTGAAATCCTGAATGCCACCTTCGGCCAGCGCGCAGATCATCGCACCAACCGCTGCCGTGGTTTTCGGATCGTCAATCCGGGCTTCGTGATCGCGGAACGGATACCAGTGTCCGGCGCGGAAGCGGTGCAATGGTACAATCCGCCCGACCATCATCGGCAGGGCCTCTTCCAGACTGGCACGCACCATCGGCAGCCGCGACGGCCTGCCGGAGACCAGCATCAGATCACAGCGGTAACGCCAGGATATCTCTGCCATTACATCAAGGATCGGTTGCAGGACGCTGCGGGCTGTCTGTTCCAGCGCATCAAGATCGACCGGGAAGGTGACCTGACGCAGGTCGAAACCGGAACCACCGCGTTTCTCAACCTCATTGTTCAGATGGTTGACCACATCATCTGACGGGCCACCATTGGTGAAGATGTCATCGAAGCCGAGCGTGGTGGTGGCATCGCTGCCGGATTCACGTTCGGCCTCGTAATGTGACAGCAGGCACAGTGCCACCGGTGTCGCGACCTGCAGGGCAAATTGCTGACGACGAACCTGGTCCGAGACATCCATGCCACCCCAGTCACCCCCGAACAGGTCAACCGTCAGTGCCCGGCCATTGCTGACACCGGCTGCTTCAACGGCCTGTTCGATGCGGTCGAGGACATGGGTCTGGACAATGCGATAGACTAGATCGTCACCGGCGACATTGAAGCCTTCCCGGAACAACTGGTCGGGGAAAATGGTGACCGCGTTACCGGAGCCTTCATAGGTGAATTCGGTGATGACGAGGTCGGTGGTGCCGCCACCGATATCCAGTGTGGCGATGCGCAGGCCCTTTGCATCGGCGTTTTCTGCCCGGCGCATGGTCTCGAAGAAAGCCGGTGCATGGCCGGAGAAATTCTTGACGATCTGGGTATAGAGATAAACCACCTGTGTGGCGCTGGCTTCATCCCAGACCAGCAGGATTTCGGGTTCCTCGACGCCGTCAGCATCCCATTTCAGGCCATCCGGTCCGTCTGCCGTTGCCAGTTTCAGGGCAAGATAGACCAGATCACGTGCGGCCTTTGCACGGTCGGCAAGGATGCGGCGTTCTGCCAGTGGCAGGGCCGACGGCATGGTCATGATGATGCGCTTGATCCGGCGGGGATTGTCGCCGTTCGGACGGCGCGACCGGTGCGCCGGCGAATTGATCATGGTCAGCGCCTGCAGGAAAATCTCGGTCAGCGCAAAGGTGAACAGATTGCTGCGCGAATAGCGGGCTTCCATGGCGGGCAGGAAGTCGCCGTCGTCTCCAACCAGATGCAGCGGCGTGCCAAGGTCATTGACCAGAACAGCAAGCGGTCCCTGTGCGGCCAGCGGTTCGATGTCGCCGCGCAGGGTGCGATGATTGAACCGCCAGGGCTGGGCCGGAGATTCTTCGGACCACAGATAACGCTTCGGGCTCGACATGCCGGTCGAGCCTTCATTGCCGACACGCTGTCCGGCCAGCCGGGAAGCCTCATCACCGACACGGGTCAGTGTTGGCCATTCAAAGGCATCACTGCGGCCAGAGCGGTGTGACAGATGGTTGCGGCCAAAACTGGCGACGGCAAATTCAACCCGGCTTTCAAAGGGGTCGGAATAGACATGTTGCGGGTTGCCGAGGTCGCGCAATTCCAGTTTTACGGCCTGCGCAACATCGGCACCATGTTCCGGGTCACGTTCAACCAGCAGGCCGCAGGTCCGGGAATTGCCGACATCCAGCACCAGATCGCAATCGATGAAAGGCTGGCGGCGGCTGGTCAGGGTATCGACCAGCTTGATGTTTTCCGGCAGCACCTCGGCCCGGTCGAGCATGTCGAGCAGGGCGGCATAGCGCAGCAGCGGCTCGCCATAGCCGCTTGCTTCAAGTTCCTCGTCGATCTCTTCCTGGGTGATCGGGTCGGCACGCCGGCGGCCCTGCCGTTTCTGACGGCGGGCTTCCAGCATTTCGCGATAGAGCTCGTTGATCCAGAGCGCGATCCATTCTTCGGCCAGAAACCAGCCGACGGAAGCCGCATCATTGGCCAGCCCGAAGGGCAGTCCGGCTTCGGCATCGCTGGCAGACGGGGCAAGATAAGGACGCCCTTCCACATGATCCATCAGGTCGGTATCGAGGGCGAGGACGATATGGTAGTCGCAGCCATCATCATCCGGTTCCGTCAGGGCGGAAATCTTGATCCGGGCCCAGTTTGACGGACCACGGTAGAAGCCTTCACCCACCCGGCGCAGCAGGGGCAGGGGTGTCCAGCGATCGGCAAACAGATCGAATATTTCCCGGCGGCCGACAGAATATTTCGCGGCCAGACCCTTGGTGTCGCGCCCGATCGGTTCGTCATCGCGGCTGACCAGCGCGAACTCACCGGGTTGCGGCAGCTCGCCCTTGCCAACGGAATCATGACAGCCCCAGTCGCGCGGCAGCTTGTCGCTGTCCGACTTCAGTCTGAAATCGAGAAACTGTATGCCACTCCGCGGAATGATCGATACGGTCTTTGAATGTCGCAGACGCTCTTTCAGCGCCATGGCTTTCCCCGGTTCCTGCTAATGTTGAATGGTGGCTGACAGCCTTCCCGTAACAGGCCCATTAAAGAATGACCTTCGGGGGGCATGCAAGGTCTGCCGTCATGCAGATTGATGACAGTCACTTTGTAACCTCCACACTGTAGGTTGAGCCGTCCGGGTTGACCCCGGTGCAAATGGTTTTGCCACTGGCCGAAGGTTTGCATTCGGTGACAGACGGGGCGTAGGAGCTGCCGTCACCACAGGCCAGTGGTCCGGTCTCGGTGATGCGCAGGCCGCCATCTGCAGAACGGGTGGCTCTCGCCCCGCCGCGACATTGCGTGCCGTCGCCCTGCCGGATGATGACCTCACCTTCGCCCTTGTCGTCAAATTTGTAGCGCTGGTCGAGCGGCTTGCCGCTTTTCTCGTCGACCAGACCGCCGTCGGACTTCCATTCACCCTGCATGAAGCCGACACCGCCGGTTCCGGCTTCCGGAGACTGCGCCGGGGGAATTTCCAGCGGCTGTCCATTCTCAGGTGACGGGGTGTCAGCCGGGGGCGGATCGGTTGGTGTGTCCTGCGGCTGATCCTGATCCTGTTCCTGTTCCGGTGCAGGGGGATCCTGTGTCTGGTTTTCCGGCGTTGTCTGATCTTCCGGTTTCGGCGGATCTTCGGGTGCTGTCTCCGGTTCGACAGGTTGCTCCGGTGCCGGGGGCTGATCCGAAGGGACTTCAGGGTCGGTTTGGTCGTTTTCGGGGGGCGGAAGATCGTTTGTCGCAGGGTCCGTTATCTGATCCTCCGGCTTTGCCGGGTCAGTGACGGCCGGGTCAATTTCCGGCTGGCCTTCTGCAGGCGGTACATCCCCCGCTGATCCGTCGGCGGGTGGCACGACGACAGCCTCTCCATTCGGACCGATGACGGTTCCGTCGGGACGGACCCGGACATCCGGTTGCCGCGGGTCGAGCGGTTGTTCTTCAAGCGGTTGTTCTTCGACAGGTCTGTTGTCATCAACGAACGGGATGTTTTCAGGTACGTAGCCGCAACTGCGCAGCAGCCAGAACAGCAAGGCCAGAAGCAGCAGGAACAACAGCCACCAGAGCAGCCAGCGCCACCATGGCCGTGAGACAGCAGCCGTTGCCGGTGGCAGCACGGTCACGCCGGCCGTCGCCGCAACCGGAGCCACGGCGGGGGGCGTTCCACCGACAGCAGCAAAGCTGAGCGTATCAAACGGGGTGCCGTCGCCCTCAAATCCCCAGAGGGTCAGGACCGGCTGGTCGCCGACCAGATACAGGGTGTCCTGACCCGGTGACTTCAGGGACTGCCGTAACAGATGGGCAAAACCCTGATCCGAACGGTTGCCGGACTCCCGGTTCTCAAGGTCTGTAACAAAGGACAGGAAGCCATCCCGCATCGCCGTAACGCGGGGCATGGCAGCCTCACGTTCAGCCTCAGAGAGGTCACTCCAGCGACGAACTTCTCCCTCTACCGGGGCGTGCCAGTGAATTTTCCGGTTGCTGTCGTCAATTTCAGGCCGGGCCAGATAGCTGGTAAAATCATCTCCCAGCCGGGCGCGTATCGCGGCGACAATCTTGCCGTGATTCAGATGCACGGGCTGGCCCATCACGCCAAGCGGGCGGAACTCGTTAAAGGCTGAACTCAGCAGCAGGGGTCCTGCGACAGTCATTGGCATTTACTCGCATCGGGTTGTTCACTGGCCTGCTGGACCATGGTTTTCATCTGCGCCGCCGTATTCGGCTGAAACACCTTGCCGCCGGAGGCTTGTGCGATGCACTGGGCAGACGGGTTGCTGGATGAACCGCTGATATCAATCACGTTGATTTTCACATTCGGTTTCTTCGCAGCAAGAGACCGGGCGGCGGCACAGGGATCACCCTGACAGGAATCGGCACCATCGGTGACCACAACAATCACCCCGTCGACCTGACTGGATATAACCAGCCCGGCACGGTCAATGGCGCGTGCCAGCGGGGTGCCTTTCTGTGGTGACAGGCGGTTGACCCGGCCCAGCAACGTGCCGCGTTCGGCGGGTGAATAGAACCGGTCCCGTTCCACACGATTACAGTCGGTGAATTCGACCATGCCGATATCGATGTCGCCGGGCATGGATTTGACCAGTCCCTCAATCGCCCGCTTCGAGGCATCCATCCGCGAGGAGGCGCCGGGAATACCATCATTCATGCTGCCGGAGGCATCAACGACCAGCACGACTTCCGGCGCTTCATGGGGCTGCCGGTCAGGCGTACAGGCATTCTGCGCGGTTCTGGGCTTTGCGGGTTTCGGCTGCACTGTCGGTGTCTCCGGAATGTCCGGCAGCGACGGCAGTTCCGGCAGTAGCTCCGGTTTTGCGGTGACGGGAGGGGGTGGTGCAGGCTCCGGTTTCGGTTCCTCAACCTGAATGTTGGGGAGATCAGCCAGCTGTTCCGGCGGCGGGGCGATACAGGCTGCCAGCTGTTCCTCGCGTTTCTTACTCAGATCGCCGAGCAGCAGGTCCAGTTCCTCGCCCCGTTTTTTCAGGTCATCCAGTGCCGTCGCGGCGTCATCGTTCGGGACTTCCCGCTCGACAATCTGCGGTGGCAGGGGCTCACAGGCTTTCAGGGTGAGGAAGGCCAGCAGGCCCAGCAGCAGTAACAGCAGCAGCCATCGCCACCATCCCCCCGAGGCGGTTGCCGGCACGGCCAGTGCGGCGGCGCTGGCAGCGGGTGTTGCGGGTAAGGCTGCAACCGGATTGAAGACTGCGGGCGCATGGGCCGGGTCTTCCGGCACAAATCCCCAGAAGGTCAGAACCGGTTTGCCGCCGACCAGATAGGCATCATCAGTGCGCGCCATCTGGGTTGCCCGGTCCAGCATCTCCGCCAGTGTCGAGCCAGCTCCCCCGCGATCAGCCTGTTCTCGGGCGAAATTCCGGATCGCCTCCAGTTTTTCAGCGATAGCAGCTTCATGTGAGGCGCGGACTTCGGGCGCGGCACCGCTCAGAGGTTCGACCTCACCGGTCCAGGCGGCATACCAGTCAAAGCCGCCGTCGGATTTACGCTCCGGGCGGGCAAAAAGATCGGCATGATCCGCACCGAGGCGCGATCGCAGCACGCTGTCCAGTTGCCGGTAGGCGTCGATGACCTGCTGGCCCTGTACGCCGAGCGGCTTGCGCCCTTCCGGCGGGGCAGTTCTGATCAGGGTCGCTGTTGCCACTGGCGTTCGGTCACTGTCCGTCAAATTCAGTCTTCGGACAGACTAACCCATCCGTCTTGCCCTCGCCAATCGTGTTCTGGTCTGCATTGGTTGTACGGGTGGCCTGCTTCTGGCTATCATCCCAGCAGTTTCCGGTTTCAACGACAGGCGCCGATGACCGCTGCGACCGACACATCTGATCCGCGACCACAACTGACTCCGGTCTGGATTGCCGTCTATCTGCTGTTGCTGCTGGCGATTGCCGGTCTGGCTGTCTGGTTGTTTCTGCGCGAGGCACCGGTGGAATACCGGGATATCCCGGCCGGGATGTCTGCCGAAGACCAGGCGCGTCTGGAAGCGGAACAGCAAAATCTTCAGGACAAGGAACAGCTGGTTGCCCGGCTGAACGAGGAAATCGCACAGGATATCTGCCCGCCGGGAATGGTGAAGGACGCCAGTGCCGCACCCTCCGGTGGCCCGGGAGCGGTTCGCCAGCGCGGGAACGGAGCGGCCGGCACCCCCGCGGTAACGCCACCGGCTGTGGGAACCCCGTCACCACCGGAGACAGCGCCACAAACCCGGACCGGCGAACTGAAACCGTTGACGACGGCCGGTCTGCGCGACGGTCTGCGTGCCGCGACGGCTTTCATCTTTACGGAAGTCGCGGGCGACAGGGACGCACTTTCCACGGGGACCGGTTTTTTCATCGCGCCGAATCTGTTGATGACCAACCGGCATGTGGTGGAAAAGGCGGTAAATAGGACGGTCTATGTTACCTCCAAGTCCATGGGCGGCGCGGCACAGGGTGAAGTGCTGGCCATGTCGCGCAAGGAGGACAAGGGGATTGCGGACTTCGCGCTGGTGCGGGTCGACGGGGTGAACATCACCGCGCCACTCCGGCTGACCGCCTCATATGACGCGCTGCAGTCGGTGGTTGCCGCCGGTTATCCGGGCTTTGTCACCCTGACCGATATCTCCATGCGGCAGATGTTCGAGAAGGGTGATTTTTCGGCAGCCCCCTCGCTGGTGATGAATCAGGGTTCCATTCAGGCATTGCAGCCGATCAGTGCCAGTGATGAATGGATCGTCCATTCCACGGATATTTCGCAGGGTAACAGCGGCGGACCGCTGGTAGACCGCTGTGGCCGGGTGATTGGCATCAACACCTTCATCCGGGTTGATTCTGAGAATGCCGGCCGGGTCAGCTACGCCCTGTCCGCCAAGGGCATTGCCGGGTTCATTAAATCCTACGGGGTAGCGCCCACGCTCGACCGGGCTGTCTGCGCCGACTGACCGGGATCAGGGAGAGCCGTCATGACAAAATATGTACTGGCGATTGATCAGGGTACGACCTCCAGCCGGGCCATCCTGTTCGACAGGGACTTCCATGCCATCGCAACCGCACAGCAGGAATTCCCCCAGCATTTTCCGGATTCCGGTTGGGTTGAGCATGATTGCGGCGACATCTGGGATACGGTTCTTGAGTCTTGTCGCAAGGCGATGAAGCAGGCGGGGGCTGCGGCAGGCGATATTGCCGCCATCGGTATCACCAACCAGCGTGAGACAACTGTTGTCTGGGACCGGCGGACGGGCGAGCCGATCCACCGGGCGATTGTCTGGCAGGACCGGCGGACGGCGTCGATCTGTGAGCGGCTGCGAAACGGCGGACATGAGGTCAAGGTTGCGGCCCGCACCGGCCTGCTGCTCGATCCCTATTTTTCGGGCACCAAGATCGCCTGGATTCTGGACCATGTGGAGGGCGCCCGGGATCTCGCGGCGGCCGGTCATCTGGCTTTCGGCACGATCGACTGCTTTCTGATCTGGAAGCTGACCGACGGGCGCGTTCATCGCACGGATGCGACCAATGCGTCGCGCACCCTGCTGTACAATATTCATGACAATGACTGGGATCCGGAATTGCTGTCCCTGCTCAACATACCGGCCGGCATCTTGCCGGAGGTGATGGATTGCGCCGCCGATTTTGGCGAGACCGATCCGGATCTGCTGGGCGGGGCGATCCGGATCACCGGTGTTGCGGGCGATCAGCAGGCGGCCACGGTCGGTCAGGCCTGTTTCCGGCCGGGTATGCTGAAATCAACTTACGGTACCGGCTGTTTCGCGCTGCTGAACACCGGGCAGGAGGCGGTCAGTTCGCATAACCGCCTGCTCACCACCATCGCCTACCGGCTGGATGGCAGGACAACCTATGCCCTTGAAGGCTCGATCTTTGTTGCAGGCGCGGCTGTGCAGTGGCTGCGCGACGGGCTGGGTGTCATTGAACAGGCGAGGGATAGTGATGGTCTGGCCGCCGGTGCCGATGATCATCAGCAGGTCTACCTTGTCCCGGCCTTCACCGGTCTCGGTGCACCGCACTGGGATACCGGGGCCCGTGGCGCACTCTATGGCCTGACCCGCGGCACCGGACCGAAGGAGCTGGCCCGTGCCGCGCTGGAGGCGGTCTGCTATCAGACCCGCGATTTGCTGGAAGCGATGTACCGCGACTGGAGCCCGGACCGGGACAGCCGCACAGTGTTGCGTGTTGATGGCGGCATGTCGGCCAGCAACTGGACGATGCAGTTTCTCGCTGACATCCTGAATGCCCGTGTTGATCGCCCTGTCGTCATGGAAACCACCGCTCTCGGTGCTGCCTGGCTCGCCGGTTCGCATGTGGGTTTTTACGGTGACGCAACGTCGTTCGCGGAGAAGTGGCAGCTTGATCAGCGTTTTGATCCGGTCATGGACGAGGCCGTCCGCTCCAGAAAATTCGCCGGCTGGCAAGATGCCCTGCGCCGAACCCTGACCCGTTAGGGGTCCTTCGAGACGCAGCTGCGCTGCTCCTCAGGATGAGGTTTTTGTAAGCTACTTCCTCATCCTGAGGAGGCGCAACGCGCCGTCTCGAAGGATCACAGCGAAGTTCAGACATCAAAGCTCAGGCAATATCCCGGACAGCTCCGAACATGGACGGCTGACGGGATTCGTTCTAGGTATTCTGAGCGTACGATTTTGGGGAGAGGCCGGATGGAGCGATATACGGGAGGTTGTCTTTGTGGCGAGGTCCGGCTTGTGGCAGTGGGGCGGCCCCGGCGGGTCGGCATCTGTCATTGTCTTGATTGCCGCAAGCATCACGGGGCGCTGTTTTATGCATCCGCCATATTTCCGCAGGATCAGGTCACGATCACCGGCGAGCCGCATGATTATGCCGGGCGGTTTTTCTGTCCGCGTTGCGGGTCTTCGGTATTTGCGCGCAGCGGGGATGAGGTCGAAGTCCATCTGGGGTCGCTGGATGCTGCGGACCAGCTGGTGCCGACTTATGAAAGCTGGACCCTTCGCCGCGAGTCCTGGCTGCCGCCGTTTCCGGGAACGAAGCTGTATGAGCGGGATCGTGAGACGGCAGACCGGCCGGAGGATTGAGTGACAGCTTTCAGCCCGTTCACAGGTTTTGCTCCTAAATAGATTGTCAGGTCTGTCGGGATCGTTTCATAGTTGTTGCCGCAACAATGAGGGCTTCCCATGCTGGACTCCATTTCCGACTTTTCGATCTTTGTTGGCGCTGTTGTGGTGCTGGCTATCGTCATCATCATTCTGGGCGTCAAGACAGTCCCGCAGGGATATAATTACACGGTTGAACGGTTTGGCCGTTATTCCCGGACGCTGACCCCCGGTCTGGCCATTATCGTGCCGATGGTCGACCGCATTGGTCGCGAGATCAACATGATGGAACAGGTGCTGGATGTGCCGACACAGGAGGTCATCACCCGCGACAATGCCATGGTGGCAGTCGACGGGGTGGTGTTCTTTCAGGTGCTGGATGCGGCGAAGGCGGCCTATGAGGTCAGCGATCTGTACAACGCCTCGCTGAACCTCTCGATGACCAATATCCGGACCGTGATGGGGTCGATGGATCTCGACGAGATGCTGTCGAAGCGCGATGAGATCAATGTGCGGCTGCTGCGCATCATCGACGAGGCGACGACGCCCTGGGGTGTGAAGGTCACCCGTGTCGAGATCAAGGATATCCGTCCGCCGATGGATCTGGTTGAATCAATGGCCCGGCAGATGAAGGCAGAACGCGACAAGCGGGCGCAGATTCTGGATGCAGAAGGAGACAAACAATCGGCCATCCTGCGGGCAGACGGCGAAAAGCAGGGGGCCATTCTGCAGGCGGAAGGCCGTCGCGAAGCCGCTTTCCGGGATGCCGAGGCGCGGGAACGCGCGGCAGAAGCCGAGGCGAAGGCTACCACCTCCGTGTCAGAGGCGATTGGGCGCGGTGACATGGGGGCGATCAACTATTTCATCGCGCTGAAATATGTCGAGGCGCTGAAGGAACTGGCGGGTGCGAAAAACCAGAAGGTTCTGATGCTGCCGCTGGATGCGACGGGTCTTATGGGATCGCTGGCCGGTATTGCCGAAATTGCAAAAGACGCCTTTGGCGATGTGCAGACCCGGCCTGATGAAATTGGCCGCCGCCGGCGCAGTTCGGTGCCGGTCAGCCGTCCGGATGATGACGAGGCATAAGTTATGGGTGAACTGCTGAATGATATCAGCTTCTGGCACTGGCTGATTCTGGGAATTGTTCTGGTCATCGGTGAGGCGGTGATCCCCGGCGCAGTATTATTGTGGATGGGGGTAGCCGCTCTGGTGACCGGGCTGGTGGAACTGATCATTCCCAATCTGGGCTGGCAGATTCAGTGTCTGGTCTTTGCCGTGCTGTCGATCATCAGCGTCTATTTCGGGCGCAGCTGGATGCGCCGTCGGGGTGGTGAGAGTGATCATCCGACCCTGAATCGCCGGGGTGCAGAATATATCGGCCGGACCTACAGAATTGACACGGCAATCGAAAATGGCGTCGGCAGGTTGCAGGTTGACGATACCTTCTGGAAAATTCTGGCGAAGGATGATCTGCCCGCAGGCAGCCGGATTACCGTCACCGGAATGCAGGGCATGGCGCTGGAGGTCGAACCCGCGAAAGATTGATCTGCGTTTCCGGGTTCTCTTTACCGGGAAGCTGCGGCACGATGCCGGCAGATTCATCAGAGAGAGGTTTTCAGGTGTCGCGCGAACAGGCAATCAGTTCAGTCCAGAGCTATTTTGACGGTGGTGGTTACATCGCCGATCTGACCCGCAGGGTCGCTTACAAGACAGAGAGCCAGAGTGGTGAGCGGGGCGCGGAACTGCTCGCCTATCTGGAAATGGAGATTGCGCCACTGCTGGAGAGTCTGGGTTTTTCCTGGACGATTGAACAGAATCCTGTTGAAGGTTCTGGCCCCTTTCTGGTGGCCGAACGGATTGAAGATGCCGATCTGCCGACCGTGCTGTCCTATGGTCATGGCGATGTCATTCGCGGGCTGGATGAACAATGGACAGAAGGTGACGGTCCCTGGAATCTGAAGGTCGTGGGTGACCGGATTTACGGGCGGGGTACGGCGGACAACAAAGGCCAGCACAGTGTTAATCTCGGGGCGCTGAAAGCGGTGCTGGAGACGCGGGGGTCGCTTGGCTTCAACATCAAGCTGCTGCTGGAAACCGGCGAGGAAACCGGATCGCCGGGCCTGAAACAGTTCTGCTCGGAAAACAGGGAACGGCTGGCGGCTGATGTGCTGATCGCCTCTGACGGCCCCCGGGTCAGCCCCGACCGTCCGACCCTGTTCCTGGGCTCTCGCGGCTCGATGAATTTCAGTCTGACCATTAATCTGCGCGAAGGTGCGCACCACTCCGGCAACTGGGGCGGTCTGCTGGCCAATCCCGGTGTCATTCTGGCCCATGCGATTGCGACCATTGTCGATGAGCGGGGACAGATTCAGGTGCCGGAATGGCGGCCGAATTCACTGACGAATTCTGTCCGGATGGCCTTGTCGGACATTCATGTCGGCGGCGGTGATGACGGGCCGGAGATTGACAAGGACTGGGGGGAGCGCGGACTGACCCCGTCGGAACGGGTCTATGGCTGGAACAGTTTCGAGGTTTTGACCTTCAAGACGGGCAATCCGGAATTTCCGGTCAATGCCATCCCCGACAAGGCAGTGGCAATCTGCCAGTTGCGGACAGTGGTCGGTACGGATGTTGACGATGTGTTGCCATCACTGCGCCGGCATCTCGAAAAAGCGGGTTTTCCGCAAGTCGAAGTGGCAATGGCGAGGAAAAATTTCTTCCCGCCGACCCGGCTGGACCCGGATCATCCCTGGGTGACCTTTGCCTCCAACTCGATCACGCAGACCACCGGCAAAAAGGCTGCCATCCTGCCAAACCTCGGCGGCTCGCTGCCGAATGACAGCTTTGCTGATGCGCTGGGTCTGCCGACGGTCTGGGTGCCGCACTCCTATGCTGCCTGCTCGCAGCATGCACCGAATGAACATGCGTTGAAATCGATCATGCGTGAAGGGCTGGAAATCATGACCGGACTGTTCTGGGATATCGGCGCAGGTAACGGACCGAAGAAAGCAAAATGACCATCGCTCCCCCTTTCCCCAATCTGTTTGTAAAACCGGCTGTTCAGGGCCGGGGTGGTGCTGCGGTTGCGCAGCACCCGGATGCCGCTGCTGCCGGTGCTGCGGTGTTGTCCGAAGGTGGTAACGCCATTGATGCGGCGGTGACCATGGCGCTGTCGATGGCGGCGCTGGAGCCCTGGATGAGCGGGCTTGGCGGCGGCGGGTTTCTGCTGACAAAGATGGGGGACGAGGTTCATCAGCTCGACTTCAACATGGTCTCACCACTCGCTGCGACGCCGGATAAATATCCGCTGGCCGGTGGCGTCTCGCCCGGCATGTTTGCCTGGCCGACGGTAGAGGGTGACCGAAATACCAAGGGGCCGATGTCGATCTGTACGCCGGGCGTTGTGGCGGGAGCAGCAGCAGCACTGGAGCGGTTTGGTACAATTTCATGGGAACGGGCGATGCAGCCCGCTGTCGATCTGGCTGAGCGTGGTCTGACTGTCGACTGGTTTACGACGCTTTGCATTGCAACGACGGCGGCTGAACTGGCAGAGCATCCGTCGACGGCGGCTGCTTTCATGCCGGACGGGTTTCCGCTGGCTCAGCCCACGGGTCATCCGGCCCCGGTGCTGAAAATCCCGGGATTGGCCGAGACACTTGCGCATCTGGCGGCGGCGGGCTGGGAAGATTTCTATCGGGGTGATCTGGCGGCAAGGCTGTCGGCAGATTTCCGGAATGTCGGGGCCTTGCTCACGGCGCAGGATCTGGCCAGCTATCAGGCGGACTGGACAAAGCCCGCAATGCAGACGGTCGCCGGCTGGGAATGCGTTACGACCTCGGGTCTCAGCGGCGGGGTCACCACAGCGGCTATTCTGGAAGCCCTCTCCACAGTTGATCCACAGGATAACGACGCCTTTGTTCAGGCCTTCATCACGTCTGCTGATCAGGCATTTTCCCGCCGGCTTCAGACCATGGGACATGCGGGCGATCTCGGGCGTGACGCCTGTACCACACATCTGTCGGTGGTGGACCGGCATGGCAATCTGGTCTCGCTGACCCAGACATTGCTTGGCCGCTTCGGCTCCCGTGTTGTGCTGCCGGAAACCGGGGTGCTGATGAATAACGGCATGATGTGGTTCGATCCGACACCGGGCCGCCCGAATTCAGTGGCTCCGGGCAAGTCGCCACTGGCCAATATGTCGCCGATGCTGGCGATGACGCCGGATGGCAGATCCGGCTTTGCGCTGGGAGCTTCCGGTGGCCGCCACATCATCGGTTCTGTCGCGCAGGCAGCCCGCAGGCTGATTGCAGGTGCCGGGGCAGAGGAAGCGTTGTCGGCACCTCGTGCTGCGGTCGTGACGCCGGGCCGGGCCGCACTGGACTGTCGTTTTCCTGATACGGTCGCAGAGGCTGCAAGGCAGGTCATTGCGACCGTCGAACAGATTCCACCAATGGTCTATCCAACAAACTATGCCTGTGTTGGTGTCGCCGGGTTTGATGATTCCGGCAGTTATGCCGCCGCAGAGCCGTCATTGCCCTGGCCCACTGCGATGGCCGCAACGGAGTAAATCAATGCGGGATTTGAGAATTACCGGCCTGCATCTGAGGCTGGTCCGGAATCGTATCGCCATGATCCGGTCACATGGTATCGGCAGTGTCCGCGAAACCATTCCCCGGGTGATCCTGCGACTGGATACGGATGCGGGTATCAGCGGCTGGGGTGAAGGCACCCCCTGGGAAGCCTTTTCAGGAACCGCAGAGGCTGCGTTCGAGGCCATCGACGGATATTTCCGCAAACATCTGATCGGTGCCGATGCATTTCGGCTGCCGGATATCATGCAGGCCTGTGATCATGAAGTTTTTGGCGAAGAAGCGGCCAAGGCGGCGGTGGAAATGGCCTTGCTGGATCTTCAGGGCAAGGCGCTGGAGCTTCCGGTTCATCAGCTGCTTGGCGGCAAAATTCGTGACCGTATCCCGCTCAGCTTTTCAATTGCCGATCCGGATATCGAGGCAGATGTGGAGCGTGCCCGTGATCTGGTGAAGGGGGGCTGGGGTATCTTCAAGGTGAAGACCGGGTTCTCCAGTCACGCCAACGACCTGAAACGGCTTGCGATGCTGCGCGAGGGGCTGGGCGATATTGACCTGCGGGTGGACTACAATCAGGGGCTGGAGCCCTGGGATGCGTTGCGGACCCTGCGGGATATCGAAGAATTCAAACCGACATTCATCGAACAGCCGGTCGCCCGGCAGCATGTCGACTGTATGGCCGACCTGACAGCGGCACTGGATACACCGGTGATGGCCGATGAAAGCGTCTTCAATGCAGCTGATGCCCTGCGTCTGGTTAATCTGCGTGCAGCAGATTTGTTCAGTTGCAAGATCATGAAAAGCGGCGGTATCCGCGGCGTCCAGAAGGTGCTGGCTATTGCAGAAGCTGCCGGTATTCCCTGTTATGGTGGAACCTTGTGGGAGGGGCCGATTGCCCTGACCGCAGCCACGCATATGATCGCTGCGGAGCGGAATTTCCCGCTGGGATGCGAGTTCTATATGCCGTCAGTGGTCTATAGTGCAGATGAGATTGAATGCCCGTTCGCGATATCCGAGGGGCAGGTGATTGTGCCTGACCGGCCGGGTCTCGGACTCGATATCGATGAAGACCGTCTGGACCGGTGTACGGTCCGCAGCGCCTGACCCAGCTATAATAATTTGTTCTGATCTTTGATGGAGACCACCATGCCTACTGCTGCCCAGATTATCGCCCGGCGTCTTTACGATCAGGGGTGCCGTTATGCGTTCGGTATGCCGGGTGGTGAGGTGCTGACCATGCTGGATGCCCTGCGTGAAGTGGGGATCGAATTCGTTCTGGTGAAGCATGAGAATGCCGGTGGCTACATGGCGGAGGGCATCTACCACATGACAGGCGCTCCGGCGATTCTGCTGGCGACGGTCGGTCCGGGTGTCGCCAATGCAGTGAATACGGTGGCAAATGCCGAACAGGACCGGGTGCCGCTGATCTTCCTGACCGGATGTGTCGATGCGGCGGAGGCGCTGACCTACAACCATCAGATTTTCGACCATGTTGCGCTGATGAAACCGGTGACGAAAGGCAGCTTTACCGTTGCCGACGGCAATGTGGATGTGCTGGTCGACAAGGCGCTGGCGATTGCGCTGGATGGTCAGCCGGGCCCGGTTCATATCGACCTGCCGATTGCCATCGCGAAAAAGCAGTATGATGTGACAACCCCTGTTCGCAGACCCTTCCCCTCGCTGGTTGCCCCGGCACCGGGCGGGGATATCGAGCAGGCAAAGGACTGGCTGCGGCAGGCGAAAAAGCCGCTGATTATTGCCGGTCTTGATGTCCTGCATCAGCATGCGGAAGACGCGGTGACGGCTTTCGCCCGCGATTTCGGCATTCCGGTTATTACCACCTACAAGGCCAAGGGTGTGCTGGACGAAAATGACCCGCTGGCGATGGGGGGGGCCGGTCTGTCACCGGTTGCTGACGAACAGTTCATGAAGCTGGTGAAGAACAGTGATTTCATTCTGCTTGCCGGATATGACCCGATTGAAATGCGGTCCGGCTGGATACAGCCCTGGTCGAACGGGCAGCGGGTGGTCGAATTCAGTGCCGTGCCGAACCATCATTATGTGCATACCGCGAGCATGAGTTTTGTCGGCGATATCGGGGCCGGTCTGACGATGTTGCGTGATGGTGCCGCGCCGGTGGCAAGCTGGCCGGATGGGGAGCCTGCAAAAGTGCGCAAGGCACTGATCGACGGCTACCGACTGGATGAAGCCTGGGGCCCGGCAGCAATTGTTGACGTGGTGCGCAGCGTTATGGAACCGGATGGGGTGGCGACGGTCGACAGCGGTGCCCATCGCATTCTGCTGAGTCAGGCCTGGAAAGCGCCGATGCCCCGCCGCCTGCTGCAATCGACCGGGTTGTGCACCATGGGGATTGCCCTGCCGCTGGCCATCGGGGCGAAGCTTGCGGCACCGTCGCGTCAGGTGGTCTCGTTCAGCGGTGACGCAGGAATTGAAATGGTCCTCAACGAGCTGGCAACAGCACGGGACAAGAAGACGGCCATTGTCGCTGTGGTCTTTGTCGATGAAAGCCTGTCGCTGATCGAACTGAAGCAGCGTAATACCCAGCTGCCGAATGTCGGTGTGGATTTCGGTGCCACCGATTTCCCGGCGGTTGCCAGAGCGCTGGGCGGTGAGGGGATGTTTATCGAAGACCGGGAAACGCTGGAGCGGGAACTGAAGGCGGCTTTTGCCCGCGACTGTTTCACCGTGCTGGCCTGCCGGATCGACCGTCGTGCCTATGACGGTCGTCTGTAGGCATTACATCATGACGACGTCGCGTCGCTCGGTGCCGGAAAAACTTGCGGATTTCCGGCGCCGGCGGTCCGGCCCGAAGAAATTCTGCGAGCGGACGAACTGGCGATGATTTTCGATCACGGCCTTGATCCGTGAAAACAGGGATCGGGCGGAAACCGGTTTTGCCAGAAATTCGGTAATGCCTGCATCACGGGCCGTCACGACCTGACCAAGCTCGGTAAAGGCCGTGACCATGATGATCGGGATATAGCGGTTCGGGGTATCTTTCGACAGGCGAATGGAGCGGACGAACTGAAGCCCGTTCATGGGCTTCATGTTCCAGTCCGTGATGATCATGTCGAACGGGACATCTTTCAGCAGGGCAAGGGCATCCGTGCCGTCCTGTGCTTCCCGGATCGATTCGACCTGTAGTTCTTTCAATATGTTACGAATAATCGCACGCATCGGCGCGTTATCATCAATGACCAGAAATTGGAGCCGTCGGAGGGATATTGCGCTCAACGGTTGCCAGGTCCTTCCCCAAATGCCCGATTATTCAAACCCGGACTGATGCAAAGGAAATTAGGCATCGGTGGTTGCGCTGTCAACAAGATCGAAGATCAATAAAATTTTATACAAATTTTATATATAATTACAAGTATATGATTATTTTGCGTGAGTAATGAATAGAATATAAAAACAATAATTCATCATAAATAATATCGCCATGTTTAGCAGGTTCAGAAAACTGGAGTCAGATCAGTACGGGGCGACGGCGATGGAATTCGCCCTGATGACCCCCCTGTTTATGGCACTGGTTACCGGGATCATGGAACTCGCCATGATTCTGTTTGTTGCTGCCCTCATGGAAGGCGGGTTGCGTGATGCCTCCCGGTTCGGAATTACCGGGTTTGAGCCTGAAGGCATTACCCGCGAGGAACGTATTCTGGAGATCGTCGGGCGCAATACAATCGGGCTGGTCGATATGTCGACAGCCAGCGTTCAGGCGCTGATCTATCCCAGCTTTGGCGATATTGGTGGCCCGGAACCGTTCGTCGACAGTGCCCCGGCAAATGGCGCTTACGACATGGGTGAAACATTTACTGACGTGAACGGCAATGGTGTCTGGGATCCGGATATGGGGGCGGCGGGGGCCGGTGGTCCGGGGGATGTCGTGGTTTATCGCCTGTCCTATGACTGGTCGCTGCTGACCCCGGTGCTGGCCGGTGTGATCGGTGAAGCGGGCAGGGTGCGTCTGGCTGCCAGTGTGGTCGTTCGCAATGAACCCTATGAGGCCGCCAGCGGCGGTGCATTGCCATGATCGGAGGATTACTGCGCCGTCTGGCAGCGGACCGGCGTGGCGTCGCGCTGATCGAGTTTGGATTTGCCGTACCCATTCTGATCATCATGACTTTCGGGACGGTGGAACTGTCGCGCTATGTGCTGTTGCATCAGAAGCTCGACCGGATTGCCATGACACTGGCAGACCTGATTGCACAGTCTGAGGAACTGGCCGAGACCGATATCAATAATATCTTCGATGCGGTTTCGCATATCGGCCAGCCCTTTGATGTGACCGGCCGGGGACGTGTGGTGCTGACGTCGGTATCGCGGTCAGGCAGCCAGGTTACGGTAGACTGGCAACGGATCAATGCCGGGGGGCTGGTTGCGGTCAGCCGGATCGGGCAGCCGGGCCTTGCTGCCACACTGCCGGCGGCACTGACCCTGACAGACGGGGGTAATGTTATCGTCTCGGAGGTCTATTTTGACTACCAGCCGATGCTGACCGGATCGCTGCTCGGGGCACAGCAACTGTATCGCAATGCCTTCTTTCGTCCTCGCTTCGGGTCGCTTGACCAGATCAACTGACGAAACTGTGATTTCACAGAATGATACAAAAATGACCGGGGCCGCTTGTCGGGGTGAATTCCAGCGCTTACAAATAGGGCAACTTATTTTCTGGAGGAAACAAGATGAGCGACAAGCGTAAAACAGCCCTGATTACAGGTTCTGGCCGCAACATCGGCCGCGCGATGGCCCATGATCTGGCTAAAGACGGTTTCAATATCATCGTCAATGGCTCAAGCAGCCGCGAGCCCTGTGACCGGGTCGCCGATGAAGTTCGCGCTCTTGGCGTCGATGCAGAAGTGATGATGTGCAATGTCGGGGACAAGTCCGAACTTACCGCCATGGGTGAGGCTGCGCTGAAGCGTTTCGGCAGCGTCGATGTGATCGTCAATAACGTTGCCATCCGTCCGATTTCCCCGTTTCTCGAAATTGATGAAGACGAATGGAACCGTGTCTTCGACATCAACCTGAATGCGCCGGCACGTCTTGCCCGCATGTTCCTGCCGGGCATGATCGACGCCGGCTGGGGCCGGATTGTGAACTTTACCGGCATGAATGCGATGCGCGGCCATGCCAATCGTCCGCATGTCTCGACTTCAAAACATGCCGTTCTCGGCCTGACCCGCAGCCTTGCTGTGGAATTTGGCCAGTATGGCATTACCATCAACTGCATTTCGCCGGGCCCGATCAAAAGTGAACGGGACGATCCGGAGTTTGAAGCCTATATCGCCAAGACGATCGGCTCGAACCCGACCCGACGGCAGGGAACGGCAGCTGAAGTATCTGCTGCTGTACGGATGCTGGTGTCGGATGGTGGTGCCTATATCAATGGCCAGATGATTCAGGTCAACGGCGGCGCCGCGCTCTGATTGCCCGAAAAACATCCTCCCTGTCATCCCGGTATTGCGGGATGACAGGGAGGATGACCGCGTGATCCCTTTTTGACGCCTCAGTCCGGACAGGTTTCGGGATCGCCGAAACTCACGTCCGGTTCTCTTGTCATGATGCAGGTACAGACCTGGCGCGGTTCCGGATGAACCTGCGAGCAGGCTGTCACTCCCGGACGACATCCCCCCTGTCGTCCGGGAGGACAAGATTGCGTGATCTGCAGAAAATGCCCCTGATTCCCCTTGTTCCCGGCAAAATTCCTGAAATGATCTGCCCGCTATAACCGGTCCTGGCAGACCATTTCTCATGAAGGATTTACGACGATGGGTACCCGGGTTCTGTGCCTGGCTGCATTGATGTCTGTCACCGCATTTGCGACAGCCTTTGCTGATAACACTGAGGGGACAATTGTTGCCTTTGATCGCAAGGCGAAGATCATCGTTCTGGACGACAAGACCGTCTGGACCACTGTCGGTTCTGAAGACGCAATCCCCGAAAACCTGAAAGCGGGCGACATGGTCACGATTGAATATGTCACCAGTGGTGACGACGGGGTTCAGAAAATCTCCACCATCACCATCAGGTAATTGCTGTCTGGCAGGCTTTGTCTGTAACCCGGTCATCCTTCGATGGCCGGGTTTTTTCTTTCCACCCGGCCTGCTGTTCCGAAAAACCCTTGCCCTTCCGACAGAGAGGAGAATGATCGCGTTCGGTTTTCAGCCGGGCACAACCGGCATCAAGGAGGAACAGCTATGACTGACCGTAAACTTCATCCCCAGACACTGGCGCTGCATGCCGGCTATCGCGCAGACCCGACCACGGGGTCGGTGGCGGTGCCCATCCACCAGACAACATCCTTTCAGTTCCGCGACACCGAACATGCGGAAAACCTGTTCGCGCTGAAGGAACTGGGAAACATCTATACCCGCATCATGAATCCGACCTGTGATGTGCTGGAACAGCGTATTGCAGCGATGGAAGGCGGCGTTGCCGGTCTCGCCCTGGCATCAGGTCAGGCCGCCTCGAACTTTGCCATCCTCAACCTCTGCCGCGCAGGTGACAACTTTGTCTGCTCCACCGGTATTTATGGCGGAACCTGGAACCTGTTCGCGAACACGCTGAAGGATCTTGGCATCGAATGTCGTTTCGTCGATCCGTCAGATCCGGAGAATTTCCGCAAGGCGACCGACGACAAAACCCGGTGCTACTACGGCGAAACCCTGGCCAATCCGCAGCTCAATGTTTTCCCGATCAGGGAAGTTGCCGATATCGGGCGCGAACTCGGTGTTCCGCTGATCATGGACAATACCGCCGCGCCGATGATCTGCCGGCCGCTGGAACATGGCGCAGCCGTGGTCATCTATTCGACAACAAAATATATCGGCGGTCACGGTACCTCGATTGGCGGCATGGTCGTTGATGGCGGAAACTTTGACTGGGAAGCCGGTGGCGACCGGTTCCCGACCCTGAATCAGCCGGACCCGAGTTATCATGGCGCCGTCTGGACCGAAGCGGTCAAGCCGCTTGGCCCGATTGCCTATATCCTGCGCATCCGGGTTATCCTGCTGCGGGACATGGGGTCGGCCATGAGCCCGATGAACGCATTCCAGTTCATTCAGGGCCTTGAGACCCTGGCGCTGCGGATGCCGGTTCATTGCGAGAATGCCAATAAGGTGGCGGCGTTCCTGAAAGCTCATGACAAGGTCTCCTCTGTCATTCATCCGAGCCAGCAGTCCGGTGAGCCCCGTCGTCGGGCAGATGCCTATCTGGATGGCGGCTTCGGCGGACTTGTCGGCTTTGAACTGAAGGGCGGCAAGGATGCCGGTCGGCGCTTCATTGACGGGCTGGAACTGCTGTATCACGTCGCGAATATCGGCGATGCGCGCAGCCTTGCCATCCACCCGGCCAGCACGACCCATTCGCAGCTTTCTGCAGAAGATCAGGTGGCCGCAGGGGTAACCCCCGGCTATGTCCGCCTGTCCGTTGGTATCGAACATATCGATGATATCCTGGCGGATCTGACACAGGCTCTCGACAAGGCATAACTCTGGTCGTCCTCCTTCCCCGCACAGCGGGGGAGGAGGGGCCATTGTGCCCCTGTCATCCTGATCGTCTTTCAGGCGGATACGGGGCTGACTGCGCGTCCGGGAGTGCCTTATCCCATGTCTGGACGTGACAGAATTACCAAAAGCGCCTATATGGCCGCCATGAACACCACATCTTCCATCGAAAAGACGGCCCTGAAGTCTGATGATCTCCGGGCCTGGGCGCAGCTTGATGCTGACGGCCGCAAGACCCTCATCGGATTAAGCCGTGAAGAGCTTGATGCCGAACTGACAGCCTTTGGCCTTCCGAAGTTTCGCGCCAAGCAGCTCTGGCACTGGATGTACCATCAGGGTGAGACTGATTTTGCGAAGATGACCACGCTGGGCAAGGACCTGCGTGCCCGGATGGCTGAACATTACGTGGTCGGACGGCCGGAGACGGTCACCGAACAACTGTCGGAAGATCGCACCCGTAAATGGCTGCTGCGCTTTGTTGACGGCAATGAAGCGGAATGTGTCTATATCCCGGAAGAAGACCGGGGGGCGCTCTGCATCTCCAGTCAGGTCGGCTGCACGCTGGCCTGCACCTTCTGCCATACCGGCACCCAGCAGCTTGTCCGCAATCTTGGCGCCTCGGAGATTGTCGGCCAGTTCATGAAGGCCCGCGATACCTATGGCGAATGGCCGTCGCCGAAAGACGGCGTTAACCGGATGCTCTCGAATATCGTGATGATGGGCATGGGTGAGCCGCTCTATAACTACGACAATGTGGCGAAGGCGCTGCGCATCCTTATGGACAGCGAGGGCATCAGCCTGTCGCGTCGCCGCATTACCCTGTCGACCTCCGGCGTTGTCCCGATGATCGAAAAGGTCGGTCAGGAACTGGGTGTCGGACTTGCCATCAGCCTGCATGCGGTCCGCGACGATCTGCGCGATGTGCTGGTGCCGATCAACCGCAAATGGCCGATTGCCGAACTGCTGGAAGCCTGCCGCAACTATCCCGCCGCGTCGAATTCGCGCCGGATCACCTTCGAATATGTCATGCTGAAAGGCATCAATGATTCCGATGCGGATGCGCATGAACTGGTGCGGCTGCTGAAAGATGTCCCGGCAAAGGTCAATCTGATCCCGTTCAATGCCTGGCCGGGGGCGGAATATGAATGTTCGTCGAACAACCGGATGCACCGGTTTGCCGATATCGTGAATGCCGGTGGATACTCCGCGCCGATCCGGGTGCCCCGCGGGCGTGACATTCTGGCGGCCTGTGGCCAGCTTAAAAGCGCCAGTGAACGCCAGCGTGGTCAGAAGGTCGCCCTGTAAGTCACCCTCCCGGCGCACTATGTTATTGTTGTAAGCAACAATAGTAACGGACGTCAGATGAAACCCGCCCTCCTGCTCGCCTTTCTCGGAACGCTTCTGGCGTCAGCCGCCTTCGCTGATCGTCTGGCAACCACTGAGGATGGCCGCAAGGTCGTGCTCCGCGATGACGGCACCTGGGTCTTTGCCGGACCTGCGGCGGAAAGCGACCTGCCGCCGATTGTGCTGTTGCAGGTCACCGAAATTGAGGATGGTCGCCGCGGCTGCTGGATCGAGATGGAGGCGACCAACGTGACGGAAGAACGCCTGCGCGGGTTTGAACCTTCGATCCTGTTCTCCGGCACGGCCCCGGCCTGGAAACGCGACGTCTCCTTCCGCTTCCCGGCCCTCGTCCCCCAGAGCAGCATCCGCATCAACCGTACCATCCGCGATGAGAAATGCAGCGCCATCGGCGATGGCCGCATCATCAGGATTGCAGGTGAATGCCGCAACGGTCAGGAAGTCCTCGAAGCCGGCGACTGTCTGGCACGAACGGAAGTAAGGCCGGGCAACCAGCTGATTGATGTGAGGAAGTAAGAGTAAAAAATTATGCTATAGAGAGAATTTTATCATGAATTTATCTGACAAGGTCCGAATAAAGTCAGGATATCCTTTTACTTGATGGTGAATTTTTGATTCCGCACCAAATATTTTTTCCGCTCGCTTGATATATGTCCAGAATGTCCATTTTTTCTTATCGGTAAATTGATCAAAATCCTCAACTTTTCCAAATTTTCTTACTATAAGTTCTGTTTTTAATATAGGCCGTAAGTATTTGTAATCTTTTCCTGGGTAGCGGCTGACTAAGTGTATTGCCTCTCTTTTAACGCAGAGAGTCATTTTTCTCTTGAAATTACTCAATGTCGAATCGCGTAAATATACTCTTTGTCCATCAAATCGAAACCCAAGATAATTCAATCCATTACGTGATTTTCCTTTAGGGTATATTGCTTCATATAGTAACCCCTCTGATGAGCGGGTAAATTTGTCGATAGTGCATTTGCTTTCTTTAATATCTAAATTCTCTCCATGAACCTGAATCAAATTACGAATTTTGTTCATAAAGTTGATTGGATCAACAGTGTTAATGGGGAGAATTATTAAAATATCATCAGAATAACGTAGGTAGTGACCATTTAGGGAGTTTGTTATCTTTGATACCTCAAAATCAAAATCTAATAAATAAAAATTAGCTATTAAATCCGATAGCGGAGCTCCTTGCGGAATACCATAGGTATTTTCATTTTTGTGAATTAAATTTTTATATTTAGGGTTTTTACCGCAAATTTTCTCACGAAATTCTTTCATGGTGCATAGTTGTTTTGGGATTTCCCGCCGAGGCAATAAATACCCCTTTACTCCTGATTTTTTTATCCCAAAATACCCTAATGCAGTATATGCTTCTTTGATATCAACAACATTGTATTTAGTTATTGCTTGAAAAACAGCGTAATGATCGGCTGGTAATATTTTGGTGTCTAGAAGTCGACACCAAATTTTATTGATTTTATCATGATCTAAATTTTCAAAAAAATTACTTATATCTAATGATATAGCCCAGCAGTTTTTAATATTTTTAATGTAATTAAAGGAGTCAGATGCGTGATTTATATTGCTTTTTCCGCTATTAATCGCAGAAGATATTGGTACTCTTCTGTAGGCAAGTACATTTTTAGAAATACCGTACTTTGTTAATAAATTTTCGTACTTCTGTGAAAGCCCATGACGATATCGACTGAAAATTGCAGCATCTCGTCGCGAGGCAAAGCGTATTTCACGAATTTTCTTTGGCTTGCCGAGCGGTCTGAACGGTTTGTAGGTGTTCTCATATTTCAAAAATGGTAAAAATGCATTTTCTTCTACTGCCTTGGGATTATTTGAAATTTCTTTCATTTCTTTTAATGAAAGCGGTGCGTCAAAATGAGGGTATTGCTTCTGATCGTCTTTTGAAGGAGTCCATTCTATCATTGCGTTTTCCCTCACGAGAGGGGAGGCAACTCCGTTCACGTTACGGATATGTTACCTCCCCGGCTATTGTTCGAGTGGGGCTTCCACTCTTGCACACGTGATCAACGTCGAACATGAGTTGTTATAATATAGTGGCGCAGCTTTACGTCACTTTAGGCTTGGCTGACGCACCCGTATCTTTCAGGAGGCTGACGATGCAGATTTCCATTCAGATCACTGTCGGGATAGCATTTAGCCTTGACAGTTATAACAGCGAACTACGGACCCTATTTGGACCGCATTTTCCGGAAATATGTCACAATGGTATGAAGTCAAGACGCGAGCCTAAGAAAATTTTAACAACGAATCTCGTCGTATTTTCGGCGTCTTTAAAATTGGGCCAACTCGCCTTTTTGCTTTGGTGCCCAGGAGAAGACTCGAACTTCCACGACCTTGCGGCCACAGGCACCTGAAGCCTGCGCGTCTACCAATTCCGCCACCTGGGCAGGCAGCCAATCCTTTGCATCGATTTCTCGGTGCGGGAGGCGAGTAGTTAAAGTCTGTCCCGCCTTCTGTCAACAGCGTTCAGACAGTTTCCGATCAGTTGACGCTTGGGTGGTCATCGGGTAAGCGACGGGCTAGATTAAGGGACAATATTCCAGCTCTTGGGGATGGCTATGAACGGGCGATTGGTAACGGTTTTTGGTGGGTCCGGATTTATCGGGCGGCATATCGTCCAGAAGCTGGCGTCGGAAGGATGCCGGGTTCGGGTGGCGGTACGGGATGCGGAAGGCGCAAAATTTCTGCTGCCACGCGGTGATGTCGGGCAGATTTCCATTCTGCCGACAGACCTGTCCAATGAAGAAAGCATTGCCCGCGCCTGTGCCGGTGCTGATGCAATTGTGAATGCCGCCGGTGTGCAGTCCGAAAGTGGCAAATCCACCTACCAGGCCGTGAATGCCGAAGGGGCAGGGCATATTGCCCGCCATGCCCGCCAGAACGGTGTCGGGGCGGTGGTGCATATCTCTGGCCTTGGTGCTGATTCCTCTTCTTCCATCGGTCTGGTGAAATGGAAGGGGCGTGGTGAGGAATATGTGCGCGGCGGATATCCGCAGGCGACGATTCTGCGCCCCAGTGTGGTTTTTGGCCCGGAAGATCATTACTTCAACCGGCTTGCCGGGATGCTGCGCTTCTGTCCGGTTCTGCCGGTTATCGGGGCAAGTCTGCCTTATATCAATTTCAACGAGTCGAAATGCGGGCTGGTGACGGCCAGCGGCGGCCCGGTGATGCAGCCGGTTTATGTCGGGGATGTGGTCGACGCGGTCTGGGTGGCGCTTAACGATGCCTCAAAGGCCGGAAAGACCTATGAACTGGGCGGTCCGGATGTGGTCAGCGGCACCGATTGTGCAAAGCTGATACTGGAGGTCACGCGCCGGAAGAACATTCCGCTGTCGCTGCCCTACTGGAAGGCAAAGCTGCTGGCTTATATCATGAAGCCGCTGCCAAACCCGGCCTTCACGCCGGATCATATCGATATGATGCAAATCCCGAACGTGGTCCATGAAGGGGCTGCCGGGTTCGCTGACCTCGGGTTGCAGCCGAAATCGCTGGCGGCAATCCTGCCGACCTATCTCGCTGCTTACCGCCCGCCGTCGAAACGTGGCCGTCAGGCCTGATAGGCCAGTGTCAGCAGGGCAGCGCCAAGCAGCAGCCGGTAGATCACAAAGGGCGTGAAAGACGCCCGGCGCAGCCAGGCCATCATGATGGCAATGGAAACCAGCGCGGTGATGAAGGCGAGGCCCGCCGCAACGAAGGCGTCTGTGGTGAGTTCGGGGTGCGAGCCGTCGAACAGAACCCGGCCTTTCAGCAGGCCGGCACCCAGAATGGCCGGAATCGACAACAGCATCGAGAAGCGGGCTGCCTCCGGGCGTTCATAGCCGCAGATACGTGCCGCCGTCATGGTAACGCCGGAGCGCGACATGCCGGGCAGGATGGCAAATACCTGCGAGATGCCGATCAGCAGCGATGTGCCGAAGGTCATATGTTCGATTCGCCGGACAGTCATGCCGATGCTGTCGGCGAGATAGAGGAACAGACCGCCGATCAGGGTGGTCCAGCCGATCAGTTCCAGTGTGCGGGGGGCATCCATACCGTAATGTTCGAGTGCAATCCCGGCGATGACCAGCGGCAGGGTGGCGATGATGACATGGCCAACCAGGGCCGCTGATGGTGACCGGCGTCCCCGGATCAGGCGCCCAAGACCCGCCAGCATCGCCCAGATGTCGCGCCAGAAATAGATCAGGACGGCACCGAGACTGCCGACATGGACGGCAACATCAATCAGGATGCCCTGATCCTTCCAGCCGGTCAGCAGAGGAACCAGGACCAGATGCCCGGAGGAACTGACCGGGAGAAACTCGGTTATACCCTGAATGATCGCCAGAACCGCGAGATGTAGTGAAATCACTTTGAGAGACCCCCAGATAGGCGGGGAAGATAACACCGGGAGGCCTGTGGGTGCAGTAGCAATTTTAGTCCCAGTTCGGACCTAATTAGCTGGTAGGTGATCCCGGAGAGGTTAAAACAGATATCCCGAACGGGGGTTTTTAAAAAAATAGTCATAGAAACTGACCTATCTGCCGAAATTTTCGTGCAATCGGCTCTGAGTGATATTATAGAACTGTTGTCGGACTTAATTCTTTGCGCCTGTTGCGCCAGACCGCCGCCCCCTGCGGGCGGCTCTTTAATCGGGAGAACGCCATGCCTCAACGGATGCTGAAATTCGTCAAGGTTGACCGTGAAATGCCAGCGAAGCGTGAGGCTGAGGCCCGCCGTGAGGACTGGCACGAGATATATGGCGAGTTCATCCGTGATAAGGCCGAGGAGCAGGCCAGCCGTTGTTCGCAATGCGGTGTGCCGTTCTGTCAGGTGCATTGCCCGCTGCATAATAATATCCCGGACTGGCTGATGCTGACGGCAAATGGCCGGCTGGAAGAGGCCTATGAGGTGTCTTCCGCGACCAACAACATGCCGGAAATCTGCGGCCGTATCTGTCCGCAGGACCGTCTCTGTGAAGGTAACTGTGTTATCGAGCAGTCTGGCCATGGCACCGTGACCATCGGTTCGGTTGAGAAATATATCACCGAAATGGCCTGGGAAAATGGCTGGGTGAAGCCCGTCAAACCATCGGTGGAGCGGGCTGAGTCGATTGGTGTGATTGGTGGTGGTCCGGCCGGAATGGCAGCCGCGGAGCAGCTTCGTAAACGTGGTTATCAGGTCACCATCTATGACCGCTATGACCGTATGGGCGGGTTGCTGATTTATGGCATTCCTTCCTTCAAGCTGGAAAAGGACGTGGTGGAACGCCGCACGCGCCTGCTGGCTGACAGCGGCATCACACTGGTTTCCAATTTTGAAGTTGGCCGGGATGCGACGCTGGCCGAGCTGCGCGAAAAGCATGACGCGGTTTTTATCGGCACCGGGGTCTATAAGGCGCGGGATATCACCCTGCCGGGTGCGGGCCTGAAGAACGTGCTGCCGGCGCTGGAATTCCTGACCGCGTCAAACCGTCTGGGGCTTGGTGATGATGTGCCGGAATTCGAGAATGGTACGCTGAATGCCAAGGGCAAGAATGTTGTGGTGATCGGCGGTGGTGATACCGCGATGGATTGCGTGCGCACGGCCGTCCGGCAGGGGGCCAGGTCGGTGAAATGTCTCTATCGCCGTGACCGGGAGAACATGCCGGGGTCGCAGCGTGAAGTCTCGAATGCGGAAGAGGAAGGGGTGGAGTTCGTCTGGCTTTCTGCACCGGAAGCCTTCACGGGTGACGGGGCTGTGGATCATGTCCGGGCATTGCGTATGCATCTTGGCATGCCCGATGCTTCTGGCCGGCGCAGCCCGGAGCCGATTGCGGACTCATCATTCAACATTCCCTGTGACATGGCGATCAAGGCGCTGGGTTTCGACCCGGAAGACCTGCCCACGATGTTCGGTGAGCCGGGTCTCGAAGTCAGTCGCTGGGGGACCATCAAGGTCGATTTCCGCACCCATATGACCATGCTGGACGGGGTGTTTGCCGGGGGCGATATCGTCCGTGGTGCGTCACTTGTCGTCTGGGCGGTACGCGACGGCCGGGACTGTGCCGATGCTATTCACACCTATATTCAGGCCAAGGCCAAAACGACGCTCAAACAGGCGTCCTGAGGGAGATCGGAAGATGACCAACAATCTGGAATTTATCCGCGACTGGCAGCGCAATGTCGATCACCTCACCGCCAATGGCATGTACAGCGAGGCGGATGAACACGCCTCCTGCGGGGTTGGCCTGGTTGTCGCCCTTGATGGCCAGTCACGTCGCGATGTCGTCGTCGCCGGAATCAACGCACTGAAGGCAGTCTGGCACCGTGGCGCCGTGGATGCAGACGGCAAGACCGGTGACGGTGCCGGTATTCATGTTGAAATCCCGCAGGCATTTTTCCGCAAACATATTGAACGGACCGGGCATTCCCCGGATACGGGCCGGCTGGCTGTCGGTATGGTCTTCTTGCCGAAGGCCGATCTGAACGGACAGGAAGTCTGCCGCGGTATCGTCGAGACGGAAATTCTGGATCGCGGATATCGTATCTACGGCTGGCGCCAGGTGCCGGTCAATGTCGAGGTGATTGGCGAGAAGGCGAACGCGACCCGGCCCGAAATCGAACAGATCATGATTTCGAATACCAAGGGCCTGAGTGATGAGGAGTTCGAGACCGAACTTTATATCATTCGCCGCCGTATCGAGAAGAAGGTCCAGCAGCAGAACATCAACGAATTCTATATCTGTTCGCTGAGCTGCCGGTCGCTGATCTACAAGGGCATGTTCCTCGCCGAGCAGCTGTCGATTTTCTATCCGGACCTGCTTGATGAGAGCTTTACCTCGCGTTTTGCGATCTACCATCAGCGCTATTCGACAAATACCTTCCCGACCTGGAAGCTGGCCCAGCCTTTCCGCATGCTCGCGCATAACGGCGAGATCAATACGGTCACGGGCAACATCAACTGGATGAAAAGCCATGAAACCCGTATGGCGAGTAAGATCTTCGGTGACTCGGTCGAAGACCTGAAGCCGGTCATTCAGCTCGGCAGTTCCGATTCTGCTGCACTCGATGCATCCTTTGAGCTTCTGGTGCGCGGTGGACGGGAGGCTCCGATGGTCAAGCTGATGCTGATCCCGGAAAGTCTCGGTCGGGATTCGACCATTCCCGACGAACATGCGGCGATGATCAACTATGCCAATTGTGTCATGGAACCCTGGGATGGCCCGGCAGCAATAGCGGCAACCGATGGTCGCTGGGTTGTCGCAGGGATGGATCGCAACGGTCTGCGTCCGATGCGCTTTACCCGCACCAGCAACGATTTGCTGATCGTCGGTTCTGAAACGGGCATGGTGACGGTTGATGAAACCACTGTGCTTGAAAAAGGCCGCCTCGGCCCGGGGGAAATGGTCGCTGTCGATCTGGCAGACGGGCATTTCTATCATGACCGCGACATCAAGGGGCATCTCGCAGGACAGGCTAATTACTCTGACTGGATTCAGGAAATCACAGTCATTGATGACCTGATCAGTCCTGATCATGATGAAGTGGCTGAATATGCCGGTGATGAACTGCGTCGCCGGCAGGTTGCCAGTGGTGTGACCCTGGAAGAACTGGAACTGATTCTGCATCCGATGGTCGAGGATGCGAAGGAAGCCATCGGCTCGATGGGTGATGATACGCCGCTTGCGGTGCTGTCGGACAGCTATCGCGGGCTGCATCATTTCTTTCGCCAGACATTCTCGCAGGTTACCAATCCGCCTATTGATTCCCTGCGTGAGCGTCAGGTGATGACGCTGCGCACGCGGCTTGGGAACCTTGGCAATATTCTGGATGAGGACAAAAGCCAGTGTGATCTGCTGCAGCTGGAATCACCGGTCCTGACCAATGCCGAATTCGATGCGATGGCCGCCTATATGGGAGAAACCGCCGCCGAGATCGACTGTACCTTCGACACATCCGGTGGCGATGGTGCATTGCGTGATGCCCTGAACCGTATTCGCAGAGAAGCTGAAGACGCGGTTCGCGGTGGTTGTGTTCATGTGATTCTGTCCGATATGACGGTCAGCAAGACACGTACCGCAATCCCGATGATTCTGGCGACGGGTGCCGTTCATACACATCTGCAACGCCAGCAACTCCGGACCTTCACATCGCTGAATGTTCGTTGCGGTGAATGTATGGACGTCCATTATTTCGCGGTGCTGATCGGTGTCGGTGCAACGACCGTGAACGCCTATATGGCGCAGGAAAATATCGCTGACCGGCATCGCTGGGGGCTGTTTCCGGGTCTGACATTGCGTGACTGCATGGAGCGCTACACGGAGGCGGTCAATCAGGGGTTGCTGAAGGTGATGTCGAAGATGGGCATTTCCGTCATCTCGTCCTACCGCGGTGGTTATTGTTTTGAGGCTGTAGGCCTGTCACGGGCACTGGTTGCGGAATATTTCCCCGGCATGCATTCCCGTATTTCCGGGATCGGTCTGTTCGGTATCCAGCGAAAGACTGTCGATCAGCATCGCAAGGCATTTGACGAAGATGTGGTCGCGCTGCCGGTCGGCGGTTTCTATCGCTATCGGCAGGGTGGTGAGCGTCATGCCCATGACGGCCGCCTGATCCATATTCTGCAACATGCGGTGACGACAGGTGCCTATTCCCAGTACAAGAAATTTTCTGACGGGCTGCGCCATCGTGACCCGATTCACCTGCGCGACCTGCTGGATTTCCGTCACAACCGCAAACCGATTTCGATTGATGAAGTCGAGAGCATCACCGAAATCCGCAAGCGGTTTGTAACGCCGGGCATGTCGCTTGGTGCGCTCAGCCCGGAAGCACATGAAACCCTGACCATCGCCATGAACCGGATCGGCGCGAAATCGAATTCCGGCGAAGGCGGCGAGGGCAAGGAACGCTATTCACCCTATGAAAATGGTGACAATGCCAATTCGCCGATCAAGCAGATCGCGTCCGGCCGGTTTGGCGTCACGGCGGAATATCTGAACAACTGCCGTGAAATCCAGATCAAGGTCGCGCAGGGTGCCAAACCCGGTGAAGGTGGCCAGCTGCCGGGTTTCAAGGTCACGGTGGAAATTGCCCGGCTGCGTCATTCGACGCCGGGTGTAACCTTGATCTCGCCGCCGCCGCATCATGATATCTATTCGATCGAGGATCTGGCGCAGCTGATCTATGACCTGAAGCAGATCAATCCGGAAGCCCGGGTTTCCGTGAAGCTTGTCGCCCGCTCGGGCATCGGCACGATTGCCGCCGGGGTCGCCAAGGCGAAGGCGGACACCATCCTGATTGCCGGCCATGACGGCGGCACCGGGGCCAGCCCGCAGACCAGCCTGAAGTTTGCCGGTATTCCGTGGGAAATGGGGTTGTCGGAAGTCAATCAGGTCCTGACCCTGAACCGTCTGCGCCATACGGTAACCCTGCGCACTGATGGTGGCATCAAATCAGGTCGTGATGTTGTGATCGCGGCAATGATGGGCGCCGAGGAATTCGGTGTCGGAACCACCTCGCTGGTGGCAATGGGCTGTATCATGGTGCGTCAGTGCCATTCGAACACCTGTCCGGTCGGGGTTTGTACCCAGGACCCGGCGTTGCGTGACCGTTTTGTCGGTACACCGGAGAAGGTGGTCAATCTGTTCAGTTTCATCGCTGAGGAAGTGAAGGAAATCCTTGCTGAACTGGGCTTCCGTTCACTGAACGAGATCATTGGACGGACCGACCTGCTGGCACAGGTCAGCCGCGGGCATTCGCATCTCGATGATCTTGATCTCAATCCGCTGCTGGCACAGGCTGATGCAGGCGGACTGCCACGTTACAACAAGACCGGTGACCGCAATGAAGTGCCGGAAACGCTGGATGCGGAAATTATTCGCGATGCGAAACCGGCACTGGAACGCGGCGAGAAGATGCAGCTGACCTATGCGGTGCGCAATACGCATCGGGCGGTCGGGACCAAGTTCTCCTCGGCGCTGGTTCGTCGGTTCGGCATGACCGGCCTTCAGCCAAATCACATCACGCTGCGCCTGCGGGGCTCTGCGGGGCAGTCGCTTGGTGCCTTTGCGGTTCAGGGGCTGAAGATCGAAGTCTTCGGTGATGCCAATGATTATGTCGGCAAGGGTCTGTCCGGCGGCACCATCGTGGTTCGTCCGATGATCTCGGCAACCCTGAAGAGCAATGAGAATACCATCATCGGCAATACTGTTCTGTATGGGGCGACCGCCGGAAAGCTGTTCGCAGCCGGACAGGCAGGTGAGCGTTTCGCGGTTCGTAATTCGGGCGCGGATGTGGTTGTCGAAGGCTGCGGCTCAAACGGTTGCGAATATATGACCGGTGGGGTTGCTGTCATTCTGGGCGATGTCGGTGCGAATTTCGCTGCCGGCATGACCGGGGGAATGTGCTTCGTGTACGACCAGTCCGGCCTGTTTGAAGAACGGGTGAACCGTGAAATGGTGCTGCCGATCCGGTTCCAGACCGAACATTGGGAAAATGTCTGTAAGGAACTCATTGCAGAACATGTCCGCGAAACCAGTTCAATGTTTGCCGAGAACCTGCTGAATGACTGGCATCGGGAACGCGATAATTTCTGGCAGGTTGTACCGACGGAAATCATGCACAAACTGGAACATCCGGCACTGGCCGAGACTTCGGATGAGAAGATAGCCTGATATTCAGGGCCGTTTTCGGATGGCTTAACGGGTGCGAGAGGAAGCTGCGGTGGAACTGTATGACTTTCTGGATTCCGGGAACGGCTACAAGATCCGGTTGCTGCTGCATAAACTCGGTGTCGATTACACCCGGATCGAGGTGAATATTCTGGCAGGGGAGACCCGGACGCCGGAATTCCTCGCCTGGAATCCGGATGGCCGTGTGCCGCTGCTGAAGCTGGATGACGGCCGCCTGCTGCCGGAATCAAACGCTATTCTGTATTATCTGGCTGAGGGCAGCCGGTATTTTCCGGAAGACCGCTTTACCCGGGCCGAGGTCATGCGCTGGATGTTCTGGGAACAGTATGTCCATGAACCGAATGTCTCCGTGGCCCGCTTTATCCGCCATTTTCTGCCAGCGGATCACCCCCGGCGGGGCGCAGAGCTGGAACAGAAAATGACTGGTGGCAAACGTGCCCTGCAAATCATGGACCGGCATCTCGACGGGCGAAAATTTATGGTCGGGGATAGACTGACCATCGCTGATATCTGCCTGTACGGGTACAGTAATGTTGCCGAAGAAGGCGGGTTCAGACTCGCAGAATACCCGAATTTGTTGGACTGGCTGAAGCGTGTTGCCGATGATACGCCGCATATTCCGATTACCCGGGGGTAGCGATTTGGAAGATGCAGAAATTGACGTGCGTATCCGGCGCGTTGAAACAGAAGACGGTCCACAGGTCCGGCAGGTTCTGACAGCGGCATTTGATGGCGAGGAAGAGGCCAATCTGGTCGCCTCACTGACCGCAGAGAACGCTATTGAATTCGGACTTGTTGCCGAAGCGGCAGGCCATCATATCGGGAATATCTTTTTTAGCCGGCTGACCATCACCGGGCCTGCCGACCCTGTCCGGGCGCTGGCGCTGGCACCAGTTGCGATCCATCCGGACCTGCAGCGCCTTGGCATCGGATCAGCCCTGATCAATGGCGGGCTGGCCCTGGCCGCTCAGAACAAGTGGGATATGGTGCTGGTACTGGGCGATCCCGAATTCTATCACCGTTTCGGGTTCGAGGTCGACGCGGCGAAAGCTGTCGATTGCCCCTATAGCGGCCCGGCGCTGGCCGCCTGGACCTATCCGGGCGTCATTTTGCCGGACAACATGATCGCCCGTTATCCGGATTCATTTAACAGCCTGAACTGACGGGCGGGCATACGGGCCACCCTCCGAAGATGGAATAATGTTTCCCTTCGAAGGATGGCGTTCTGTCTCAGGATCGCTGATTGAATCTCCGTCCGACCAGTGCCGCGGCGATGTTCACTTTCTGGATGTCGATGGTGCCACCGGCGATGCCCCAGCCCCAGCCGTCGCGGAATTTCTGTTCCATCGGATATTCCTTGGAATAGCCGTAGGCTCCCATCAGCTGCACGGCCTTGCCGGTGACTTCCCGGACAATCTCGTTGGCGAAGCATTTGGCGATGGATGAGTCTGCCACCGATGGCAGACCGGCTTCGGCATTGGCAACGGCCCGGTATAGCAACAGACGGGCCGCATCCACCTTCATCGCCATCTCGGCGATATGCAGCTGAACGGCCTGGAAATCGACGATGGGTTTGCCGAACTGCTCGCGTTCCTGAACATAGGCGAGCACGTAATCAAGGGCGGACTGGGCGATGGCCAGGCTCATGGTCGTGTTACCGCAACGCTCCAGATCAAAGGCTTCCATCAGCTTCGGAAAGCCGCCTGCGGGGACAATGATGTTACCGGCAGGGACAACCACATTATCGAGATAGATATCGGCGCTGCAGATGCCGCGAAAGCCCATATGCTGCTCACGCTTGCCGAAGGACAGGCCTTCGGAACCATCTTCAACCAGCACGGCACCAATCCCTTTGGCCCCGGGGGCATCGGACAGGCGGCAGTAGACCACATAGGCGTCGGCATGGCTGGCGCCGGAGGACCAGCGCTTCTGGCCATTGATGGTGACCTTGTCGCCGGTCACCTTGGCACGGGTTGTCAGATCGGTCAGGGCGGTTCCGGCCTGTGGTTCCGACATGGCGACGGAAACAATCATCTCACCGGCACAAACCTTTGGAATGACACGCTCGCGCAGTTCCTGCGGCGCGAAATGTGCGATGGCCAGTGTCGGACCAAAACAGGATTCAAAGATCGGGAAGGCAATGGCCGGAGATATCTTTGCCACTTCTTCCATCACGATGACGGCGTCGAGATGGGACAGGCCGACACCGCCGAGTGATTCCTCCAGATTGACCCCGAGCAGCCCCATCGCCGCATAGCGTTTGACCAGATCGTGTGAGGGCGGTTCGTCGTCGGCTTCAATCTGCCGGGCGATGTCCGGCAGTTCGGTCGTCGCAAAGCGGCGAACGGTTTCCTGCAGGGCGCGCTGATCTTCTGAAAGGCTGAAATCCATCTGGTACGTCTCCGTTTATCGTTGCCGCCAGAATGGCCCAGCAGACTGGCGGGGTAAATGCCGGTCTGTCCCGCAAACGGAAAACCGCCAAAGAAAAAGGGCCGGCGATTGCAGTCGCCGGCCCGGATTATCTTCAGCTTCCAGAATTCAATCAGGTGTCGAGGAAACTCCGCAGCTTCCGCGACCGTGACGGATGCTTCAGCTTGCGCAGCGCCTTGGCTTCAATCTGACGGATACGTTCGCGGGTGACAGAGAACTGCTGACCGACTTCTTCCAGCGTATGGTCGGTGTTCATGCCGATACCAAAGCGCATCCGAAGAACACGTTCTTCACGCGGGGTCAGGCTGGCCAGCACCCGTGTCGTTGCCTCACGCAGGTTGCCCTGAATGGCGGCGTCGAGCGGCTGGACGGCGTTCTTGTCTTCGATGAAGTCACCGAGATGGCTGTCTTCCTCGTCTCCGATCGGGGTTTCAAGGCTGATCGGCTCCTTGGCGATCTTGAGGACCTTGCGGACCTTCTCAAGCGGCATGGAGAGCTTTTCAGCCAGTTCTTCCGGTGTCGGCTCACGACCGATTTCATGCAGCATCTGGCGTGATGTGCGGACCAGCTTGTTGATGGTCTCTATCATATGCACCGGAATCCGGATGGTGCGCGCCTGGTCGGCAATCGACCGTGTGATCGCCTGTCTGATCCACCATGTGGCATAGGTCGAGAACTTGTAGCCGCGACGATATTCAAACTTATCGACAGCCTTCATCAGGCCGATATTGCCTTCCTGAATCAGATCCAGGAACTGCAGGCCGCGGTTGGTATATTTCTTGGCGATGGAGATGACGAGACGCAGGTTGGCCTCGATCATTTCCTTCTTTGCCTTGCCGGCTTCGCGTTCGCCGCGCTGGACCGTATGGACAATCCGGCGGAATTCGCTGATCGGCAGGGCGGCTGCTTCGGCGACTTCGGAAATCAGGCTGCGGGTTTCCTCGATTTCTTCAGCGTTCTTCTCGATATATTTCTTCCAGCCTTTACCCGGCAGCTTGCTGACCCGTTCAACCCAGTTCGGATCCAGCTCGTTACCCTGATATTCGCGGATGAAGTCTTCGCGTTTTACCTTTGCCTTGTCGGCGAGACGCCACAACTTGCCTTCAAGGTTCAGCAGGCGGCGGTTGAGCCCCTGCAAATGATCGACCAGCTGTTCGATACGCGCATTGTTCAGATGCACGCCTTCCATCAGTTCGACCAGTTCCTGCTTCAGCTTGTTGTACCGCTTTTCCGTTGCCGGCGGCACTTCTTCACCGGCGGACAGAGCGGTAATCCGCTTTTCCTGAACCTTCTGCATTTTTGCATGGGTCTTGGCGATGTTCTCGAACGTCTCCAGCACGATCGGGCGCAGGGCCATTTCCATGGCTGCGAGCGAGACCGAAACCTCGTCGCCATCATCCTCGTCGTCGCTTTCACCTTCGGTCTTTTCACCGTCGGCCGCTTCACCGTCGCCGGCTTCGCCATCAGCTTTTTTGACGGTCTCGCCTTCAGCGGGTTTGGGAATAACCGGTTTCGGGGGAGTCAGCTTGACGACGTTATCGGCTTTTGGTGCCGCGCCTTCTTCACCATCGTCACTGTCTTCGCCGTCTTCGTCGGTTTCTTCGCCATCTTCATCGACAGCGACCGGGCCAGAGCCGTAGGTTGCGTCGAGATCAATGACATCACGCAGCAGAATCAGTTCGTCCTGCAAATCGTCATGCCAGTTGACGATGGCCTGAATGGTCAGCGGGCTTTCACAGATGCCGCCGATCATCATCTCGCGACCGGCCTCGATCCGTTTGGCGATGGCGATTTCACCTTCGCGGGACAGCAGCTCGACGGAACCCATTTCACGCAGATACATGCGAACAGGATCGTCGGTGCGTCCGACATCGTCATCGCTGAGGTTGCCGCTTTCCTTTTCTTCGGAATCGTCTGACGACTTTGTGCTGTCTTCAGCGTCTTCCTCGTTCTCGACCACAGTGATGCCCATTTCGGACAGCTGGGCGAGGAAATCCTCGATCTGTTCGGAAGAAAAATCGTCCTGCGGAAGGGCGTTGTTGAGTTCGTCCATCGTGACGAACCCGCGGTCCTTTGCGCGGACGAGCAGCTTTTTGACGCTTTGTCCTAATGTATCAAGCAGTGGACCGGCTTCGGTTTCTTCGCTTGAGTCTGTTGTTTCAGCTGCTTCGGTTGCTTTTGCCATATTGTCCAATAATCCCCTGGTCCAGCGCGCCTCATAGCTGCGCGATTACCCGTGACGTCAAATTCAGGCGTGTCGCTGTACCGTTTCCGGTTCGGTATCATCCAGCAACGTCAATTCCTGCGCTCTCAAGTCGAGCAGATAGCGAAAATTTTCCGGGGTGTTGTCCGTCGCGAGACGCTGTTCCGCATATTTAATCTCATCTTTCAGAGCTTCCTGTTGGAAGATACGAAACGTGTGTTTCCACCCGGCGAAAGCTTCCGTCTTGTCCGCCTCCGGTTTTGCAAAACCAACTGTACGAAGTTTCTGATCACCGGTTATCGCGGCAATTACAGAGGCAAAACCTGCTTCGATTAGTTGGTCTTTCAGTCGTTGCGGTTCAAGAGGGCTGCACTCGAAGGCGCGAATTAAGACTTGCTGTCGGAAATTGTCAAGATCAGGCGCGGAAAAGCTGACATTTCCGAGATCTTCAATGACCTCAGGCAGCAAGTCCGGGTGATTCAGCAGGATAACAAGCATCAGGCGTTCGCGTTCCCGGCGCCCGGGAGTCGCCAGTGGCGCCGCAGTTCCGGCCCGGAAACCGGCTTTCCCGTCGCCCCCGCGCTTTTTGCTCATACGACGCCAGAAACGCTGGAAGAAGGCGTCGTTAAAACTTTTCTGGACAGTTTTGTCTTCAATCAGTTTCACTTGGCTTTCCAGTGCCTGCCAGACAGCAGCCCGTCGTTCCGGGTTTTCCAGATCGCGCCCGACGACCTCGATATCCCACAGCTTGTCAGAGAGGCTGCTGGCACCTTTCAGCAGGCTGCGCATGGCCTCGGCACCTTCGCGCTGAATCAGGCTGTCCGGGTCTTCGCCGGAGGGCAGCAGGGCAAAGCGGAGAGATTTTCCCGGCTTCAGCAGTGGCAATGCCCGTTCAAGAGCGCGGGCTGCCGCCCGCTGACCGGCTTTGTCCCCGTCAAAGCAGAGGACAGGTTCGTCCGCCATGCGCCATAACAGATCAAGCTGCTCCTCTGTCAGTGCGGTACCAAGCGGGGCGACCGCACCGGTGAAGCCTGCTGCGTGAAGGGCGATGACGTCCATATAGCCTTCGGTCACGATCACCGTGGCCTTGTCATGGGCCGCCTTGCGGGCCAGGTCACCGCCATAGAGGTTCCGCCCCTTGTGAAACAGATCGGTTTCCGGTGAGTTCAGATATTTCGGCTGACCATCGCCCAGTGCACGGCCGCCAAAGGCCACGATGCGTCCCCGCAGATCGCTGATCGGAAACATTACCCGGCCCCGGAACCGGTCATAGGTCTGGCGGCCACCTTCATCCGGATTGATCAGCAGACCGGCAGCAACAAGGGCACGTTCCGTCTGGCCCTGTTGCAGGAAATGGCTTTTCAGGGCATCGCGGCTGTCCGGAGAAAAGCCGATCTGGAACCGGCGGATCGTCTCTTCCGACAGCCCGCGTTCCCGCAGATAGGTCAGGGCGGTGCGGCCTTCGGGAGCAAACAGGCGCTGGGCATACCAGTCCGCAGCCTGTTCGAGGATATCGCGCTGGTCGGCGGCCTGTCGTGACCGTTCCCGGCTTTCCGGAGACTGTTCCGGCATCCGCAGTCCGGCCTCACCAGCCAGTTTTTCGACAGCTTCCGGAAAGGTCAGACCTTCGACCTTCATCAGGAAACTGATGACATCGCCATGCTCACCGGAGGAAAAGCAGTGATAGAAGCCTTTCGACGGAACGACGGTGAAGGAGGGGCTTTTCTCCTTGTTGAAGGGAGACAGGCCAACAAATTCCCGGCCTTTTTTCTGCAGGCGAACATGCCGACCAATCACGTCCTCCAGGGGGACGCGGTTTCTTAATTCATCAAGAAACTCCGGCGGAAAACGCATTCACGGGTCCATACAGTTCGGTCGGTGGGGGCGGGTAACCTGTCGGGGTTTCCATGTCATCTTTCGGGACCTGTGGAAACGCAGCAAAACTTCCCCGCACCACCAGCATGACATAGTACGTCCGCTGGCGGTGGGAATACAGCATCCCGGTATGTGGAAAGCGGGGACTTAAATTACAGGATCAGGCGAGACGTTTCTTCACCAGGGCACCGGCCTTGGCAAAGTCCATGCGTCCGGCATAGCCCTCACGCAGACCACCCATGACCTTGCCGATGTCCTTGACCGATTCGGCGCCGGTCTTTGCGATCAGGTCATCCACGGCTTTTTCAATTTCAGCGTCAGACATCTGCGCGGGCAGGAAGCTCTTGATGACTTCGATTTCCTGACTTTCCTGTTCAGCAAGTTCAAGGCGACCGCCCTTCTCATACATCGAGATCGACTCGTTGCGCTGCTTCACCATGGATTGCAGCAGTTTCAGGATTTCGTCGTCACTTATGCCGTCCATGTTGCCGGACGAACGCTCGTTGATGTCGCGATCCTTGAGGGAAGCGAGAATGAGGCGGATCGTGGAAACAGCACGTTCCTTCTTTGCCTTCATTGATGTTTTCAGTGCGGCGTTCAATTGTTCGCGCAGCATGCCATACCCCGTAAGAAAGTGGTGCTTGCCATCCTCAGATGGCCCAAGCGGCGGACATTAAACCAACCCGGCGTCGGTAGCAAAGCCTGAAATATATGCTAAGGTGTTGATATCGCTCATTTTATGATTTTTTAAGGGTGGTTGACGACGGCATGGAACTTGCTTATTTATCGCAAAATCCAGAAAGGACATCCCATGACTGCCATGCCTCTGCCGCCGAAACCGGCCGCGTCTAAATCTGTCGCGACCGCTGCTCTGGTTCTGAAAGACGGATCGGTATTCTGGGGGCGCGGCATTGGTGCGACCGGTACGACCGTTGGTGAAGTCTGCTTCAATACCTCGCTCACAGGCTATCAGGAAATCCTGACAGACCCGTCTTATGCCGGGCAGATCATCACCTTTACCTTTCCGCATATCGGCAATGTCGGCACCAACCCTGAAGATGTCGAGACAACGACATCGGCGGCACGGGGCTGCGTTATCGCTGCGGATATCACGCAGCCGGCGAATTACCGCGCGACGCGGCATCTCGATGAATGGCTGAAGGCGAACAATCTCGTTGGTATCTCCGGGGTTGATACACGCCGCCTGACCCGGCGTCTGCGGGATCTGGGCGCGGCTGACTGTGCGCTGCTGCATGACCCGAATGGTCAGATCGATATTGCCATGCTGCGCAAGCAGGCGCAGAACTTCCCCGGCCTTGAAGGTATGGACCTGGCAAAGGATGTCAGTTGCACCCAGACCTATGAATGGTCAGAGACCCGCTGGGATCTGACGAACGGTTTCGGCACGCAGGAAGCGCCGGCGCACCGGGTTGTTGCGGTTGATTTCGGTGCCAAACGAAACATCCTGCGCTGTCTGGCCAGTGAGGGCTGTCATGTGACGGTCGTTCCGGCCAGTGCCAGCTTTGATGACATCATGCGGCACAATCCGGATGGTGTGTTTCTGGCCAATGGTCCGGGCGACCCGGCGGCAACTGGCGAATACGCCGTTCCGGTGATCAAACAGATACTGGAAACCGGCAAGCCGGTATTCGGCATCTGCCTCGGTCATCAGATGCTGGCGCTGGCTTTGGGCGCGTCGACCGGCAAAATGAAAACCGGCCATCGCGGCGCAAACCATCCGGTCAAGGATCTGGAAACCGGCAAGGTTGAAATCACTTCCCAGAACCACGGTTTTGAAGTGCTGGAAAGCTCACTCCCGGCCGGTGTCGTGATGACTCACAAGTCACTGTTTGATGGTTCTCTTGAAGGTATCAAGGTTGAAGGCAAACCGGTCTTTTCGGTCCAGTACCATCCGGAAGCCTCTCCCGGTCCGCAGGACAGCCATTATCTGTTCAAGCGTTTCGTTGCCAATATCGCGGCGTCTAAAGGGTAGGTTTTGACCTTTTGACATTACCCCGGAACCGGCGTCGCCGGGTCGTCCAGGGGATGTTTGTGTCCCCGGTCTGATCCGCGCCAGAAAATATTTCTGACTGATCGCCTTCTGCCTCTGGCAGAGGGCTTTTCCCGGCATATATCGCGCTCCGGTTTTATCTGGAGACGTTCTTTCATGACGCGGGAATTTGTTTGTGCAGCCACCGCCGTTGCCTTTGCAACTCTGGTCGGTGGTGATCTGTTCAGTATGCTGACAGCGTTCAGTATGGCGCTGATTGAGAATTTCACATCTGTAACGGACGGGTTGGCCATTGCAATGTCCGTTGCGGCAATCCCCAGTCTTTACCTTGTCGGATGGCTGGCCCGCAAAGCCTACAGAATGGAAATGTCGCTGGGTGTCCCGCAGGTTTCCCCGGCATCCTGACGGATGCCGGTCAGATGTGATTCATCTAGAAATACCGCGCCAGACGCAATTGCAGATGATGGTCGCGGCGGGCGCCGAATTGCGGGTCGCTGGCATCGGGACGATACAGGCGAATTTCCAGTTCGGCGGTCCAGCGGTCATTCAGGCGGGTGTCGGCTTCGATTGACAGCGACCCTTTGCCGGTCGTCGGGTCAATCATCACACCGCCCAGAAAGTCCGTATCATCAACATCGTTGAGGGTGATGCGGGCGCCAAGGAACAGGTCATGGTCGTAACCCGCAGCCGGGGAAGCACTGTTGCGGCCGTCATAATGGAACTCTGTCAGCAGGCCAAGATCGCCGGAATCATTGATGGCACCGAAGAAGGTGTATTCGACACCGGCAGAGGCAGCTGCGAAGCGGTCTGCCTGCCCCCAGCGATAGATGCTTTCCAGTTTCCACAGCCAGGCGTCAAAGGTTGCCTGAAGATCGAGGCCAGCCTGATTGATGACGTCATAGGAGGGAATGAAAGCAGCATCGCCCTGCGCGTTGGTACCGACGGAAAATGTTGGCTCCCGCGAGGTGCCACGGAACCATGAAAGACCAATGTCATATTCCTCGACCGCAGTTGCATATCGCAACGCCAGATCAGGATGCCAGCGTCCGGCGTCAGAGGTATAACTGGCCCGGTCCGTGTCGACGGGAGGCTGGGAGCGCAACCGGCCTTCCGGTCCGGGGAAGGTGCGCTCGCGGAAGTAGGGCATGAACAGGAAGTTGAGATTTCCCCAGTCGCGCTGCAGGCCGAGATTGACCATCGGCTGACCAAGTTTGTCTTCACCATCGACATCCTCGACCGAATCCGTCTGGTTGATGATATCGACCAGATGGCGGCTTTCGGTCACACCCCAGAAGACCTTGTCGATGCCGGCCCGCATGTCCCAGCCGTCACCGATATGCAGCCATTTGAACTCGCGCAGATCGCCGTGGGTGCGTTCTGCATCATGGTAGTCGTAACGGAAGAAGGGTTTGGCAACGAAGATATCGTCCCCGGAGTCCATTTCCATGACAACTTCCGGGGCGATAACCAGCGACGGGTTGAGATGCTGGTTGTCCTGCCGGGGGTCTGCCGGGGTTACGGGGAAGACCCGGAAGTCACCGGCGATATAGCCGGAGAAATCGTATGTCTGTCCCGTCGCGGCAAACGGATACAGCAGCAGGGTAGCGGCGATTGTTACCGCCGGTCGGCCTTGAAGGATGGACAGAAATCGCCGGTACATAGTCAATAGGCCCGCTTCAGGGAATTGCTGTTGAAGTCGCTGTCGGAAAAGCCCATCCGGAAGGTGATTTCCCCGATGGTCAGACGGGTTTTCTTGCCGGTCTGGTGGTTTTCCATGAACAGGTCATGGGCACGCCAGTATTTATCGAGATATTTTTTGTAGTCGCTGTAGGTCAGGGTTTTCAGCAGTTCGTTTTTGCGGTCATAGAAATCAATCTTCTGCAGGCGGTATTCAGACTTGTCGTACCAGGCGACCTGTTTCGTGTAACCGGAATCTTCATACTGGGGGATCTGTTCCAGCACGAAGCAGTCCAGCGCAGCGCAGGCTTCATCGCGCAGCCATGTGTAGCTGTATTTTTTTAGTTCCAGGGCGGAAATATCTTCATAGGCAAATTCGCTGCCGACGAACGGTCCGGATTTGTTTTTGGATGAAATCCGCTTCACCCGTTTCAGAGCGGGCAGATAGAGCCACTGGTCATCCGGCTCCAGAATGTTCGAAAAACTGAGCAACGCCGTACCCTTCACGTCACGGGGCTCCTCAAACACCACCAGCGTCTTGTCGCCCTTGTCCGGGTCCGGGACTTCCAGGGTATCCATCCGCATTTCGCGAATGCTGGTTTCACCATGACGGTTTTCCAGAACCATTCTGGTGATCTGGCGGCTGTCGCCAAAACCATGGTCCCGGCGGTCCCATTCCGCAGCAATCTCAGATCCTTTTGTGGCTGCATCCTGACTGAAAGCAGCAGACGGCAGGGTCAGCAGTGACGTGCCGGTGATTGTGATGGCGAGCAATTTACGTATGGCGGACATTGTTTGTTTCTCCGAAAGGTCGGGGGTCAGGCGGTTGCCGGTTTTGCTTCACCGGCCTTGTCGCTGGCACTGCGTTTATCAAGCAACAGCAGCAAGGGTGGCAGCAGCAGGAAGTCGATGATCAGGGCGATGCCGATGGCTATAGCGGTCAGAATGCCAAGCTCCGCATTGACCCGGAAGGAGGAGAAGGCAAGTACGGCAAAGCCTGCAATCAGCACGGCTGTCGTTACCCAGAGCGCCGTGCCGACCGTGCGGAAGCTGTAGCGAACGGCGTCTTCCGGACTGAAGCCACGTTCCCGGCGGGCGCGGACATATTTTGACAGGATATGCACGGTTGCATCGACAATCAGGCCCAGGCTGGTTGCCGCGATGACAGAGGCCGCCAGCCCCAGTTCACCAACGAACAGTCCCCAGATACCAAATGCCATGGCGGCGGGTGCCAGATTCGGGATCAGGCTGATCAGTCCGATTCGCAGGCTGCGGAGTGCAAAGATCAGGGTCAGTGAGATCAGCACGAAGGCCAGCCCCGTACCGATCAGCATGGACCTGATGTTCCTGTCAGCGATATAGGCGAACATGATCGCGGAGGATGTGCCCTCGGAATACATATGCGCCGGTGCATTGGCTCTCAGCCAGTCTTCCGATCGTTCAGAGAGCAGGCGCATTTCCTGACTGGTGACATTGTCGAGCGTGACGGTCAGGCGGCTGGCGGATTTATCCACATTGATCAGACTGTTCAGGTCGAGACCATAGGGCAGGGACATTTCGAACAGCAGCAGATACTGAGCCGCAAGGTCGCGTTCCGCCGGCAGTCTGTACCAGGTCTGGTCGTCGCCATGCATCGACTTGCTCAGCCGCTTCATGGTGTCAGTCAGGGTGTTGACGTGGGTCACTTCCGGCTGGCTGCGCAGCCATTCGCTGAAAGCCTCGACGGTAACCAGATAATCGGGATTTGATACGCCGCCGGATTCGCCGGAACCGAGTGAGAATTCGACCTGATAGATGCCACTCAGATTTTCCCGGGCAAAATCACTGTCGACACGAAAGGGAATCGAATGGTCGAAATATTCAACGAAGCGGTCATCAAGCTGGATGCGGCTTGTCATCGAGATCACGGCGACGGAGAGAATGCCGATGCCAACCAGCATTTTGGTGCGGTGGGTGATGATAAAGTCACCCAGTCGTTCGATCATTGGCGTCTGGCCGGACCGGTCGACGGCAACACGGCTGGGCAGAATGGCGGCCAGTGCGGGCAGAAATGTCATTGATAAGGCCCAGGCCGCGACAACACCGGCGGCGGACATGTTGCCGAGATCATGAAAGGGAGGGGCATCCGAGAAGTTCAGGGACATGAAGCCGATGACCGTGGTCAGACTGGTCAGGAAGACGGGCTGCGTATTGACCCGCAGGCTTTCAATCAATGCTTCCCGCCGTTCTGTGCCGCGACGCATTTCGCCGAACATGGTCACAAGGATATGCACGCAGTCAGCGATGGCGATGGTCAGCACGATGATGGGCGCCATGGCTGAAGGCGGGGTCAGGCGGATACCCATCCAGCCGGCAACACCCATGGCCCCCATTGCGGAGAGCATGACAACGAGCAAGGTCGCAAATGTGCCGGTGAAGGAACGGAGGAACAGGAAGACCGCACAGGCAATGATGCCGAACATCAGCGGAATCAGCAGCTGCATGTCAGCGATGCTGGCCCTCGGGAATGCATTGCTGAGAGGGGCGACGCCGGTAACCGCAACACGGAGGTCGGGATGCTTTGCCATGACCGCAGCCGCCATGTTTTCAGCATGGCTGACGGCGGCATCCAGTGCAACGGGGTCGTCTATGGGTAGTTGCAGGGTGATCTGCACCCCGGTCGTTGTGCTGTCGTCCGAGATCAGCCGGTTGGCGAGGGTTGGTTCCTCATGCACCAGCCGGTTGATGCGGCTGATGTCGTCTGCTGTCAGGTCAAGAGCGTCCTCAACCAGGTTCTCAACCACGAGGTCGTCCTGTACGGCCTCGGTATGCTGGAAGTTGGTGATGGAATCGACGCGGATGGAATAGGGGATTTGCCACGAATCCTCAGTCAGTGTTTCCACCACATCCAGCCATTCCGGTGTCAGGACCGGGCCTGATGCCGGTTTCAGGACAAACAGGATATTGTCGGACCGGGTATAAATCGCCTGCAGGGATTCGAAAGATTTCAGCTGCGGGTTGTCAGCCCCAAAGAAGGCCCGGTAGTCACTGGTGAAACTGAGGAAACGCCCCCCTGATGCAACAGCCATTATGGCGATCAGCGGCAGGATCAGAAAAAGCCAGCGCCAGCGGACAACAAACCGCGCCCAGGAAACTGCAAAACCGGTTTTCGTCTCAGTCATGTGAATCCCTCCAGATAGGACCGCTGGCCAGAGTTATGTCTGGACATATTTGCAAGTAAACTGTACGGTGTCGTTTACCCTGTTTCTTTTCGTAAGTAAACTGAACTGTGCAGTTTATCGGAGAATTTTTTTGAACAAGTCCGACTCATTCTTCCATAGCCCTTTGTTGCCGGGACGCCGCCAATGGTGAAGCAGACCCGAAGTGAGCAGAAGCATCAGGCTATTGTTGCTGCTGCACATGACATCTTTTTGCAAAAGGGCTTCAGCGCCGCCGGTATGGATGAGATTGCCGAGGCTGCGGGTGTGTCCAAGCGGACGGTTTACAGTCATTTCGGCTCCAAGGAGGACATGTTCGTTGCCCTGCTGGAGCGCAAATGCACGGCTACGCGTGAAAACTTTGTCAGCAACGCGGATGAAACAGCGCCGATTGATGCAACGCTGCGGGAACTGGGGCGTGATTTCCTCGCCATGATTTTTCAGGATGAAACCCTGAAGATGTTTCGTATTCTGGCCGCCGAGGCTGATAACTTTCCGGATATCGGACGGCGGTTTTTTGAAAGCGGACCTGAGGCATCAACTGCTGCGGTGGCCCAGTATCTTGAAAGACAGAAGGCGCTTGGCGTCATTGATATCGGGGATGCCTTCCAGGCTGCGGGTACATTGATGTCCGCGATGATGAACAAACGACTGATCGCCTGCCTGCTGAAGGCAGCCCCTATTCCGACGCCGGATGAGCGGGAAGAAATGGTTCAGCGAACTGTCGCCATCTTCCTTGATGGTGTGCGTCGGTAATTTGCGAATCGGTGGGGTGATTGTTGTGCTGTCGGCTGCCTGTCTGACCGGAATATGAGCTTGCAGGATGGACAAGCTGTTCCCAATTCGACGTCAGAGGTGGTAGAATCAGCCTCTAATCCGTGATTCGGGCATTAACCGCTTTCCCTTCCGAGCCTGAGGCAGTATCAACCCGCCGCCATGCCAAAACGTACCGATATTCAATCTATTCTCATCATTGGCGCCGGACCGATCATTATTGGTCAGGCGTGCGAGTTCGATTATTCCGGCGCACAAGCCTGCAAGGCGCTTCGGGAAGAGGGTTACCGGGTTATCCTGGTGAACTCGAATCCTGCGACGATCATGACTGATCCGGGCCTTGCCGACCGCACCTATGTCGAACCGATCACTCCCGAAATCCTGACCAAGATCATCGAGGCAGAACGCCCGGATGCCTTGCTGCCGACAATGGGCGGGCAAACCGCGCTGAATGCGGCGCTGGCTCTGGCTGATCTCGGCGTACTGGAAAAGTACAATGTCGAGCTGATCGGCGCGCGTCGGGAAGCCATCGAGATGGCGGAAGACCGCGAGAAGTTCCGCGAAGCGATGGAACGGATTGGTCTGGAAAGCCCTCGGGGACGCCTGTGCAAATCGATGGCGGAAGCCATGGAGGCCCTCGAAGATACGGGTCTTCCGGCTATTATCCGGCCCAGTTTCACGCTTGGTGGAACCGGTGGCGGCATTGCCTATAACCGCGAAGAGTTCGAGAAGATCGTTCGTGGTGGTCTCGATGCCTCACCGGTGACAGAAGTGCTGGTCGAAGAAAGCGTCATCGGCTGGAAAGAGTTCGAGATGGAGGTCGTGCGCGACAGCGCCGACAACTGCATCATCATCTGTTCCATCGAAAACGTCGACCCGATGGGCATTCATACCGGCGATTCGATCACGGTTGCGCCTGCGCTGACTCTGACCGACAAAGAATATCAGATCATGCGCAATGCCTCGATTGCAGTGCTGCGCGAGATCGGTGTGGATACCGGTGGCTCGAATGTGCAGTTCGCCGTCGATCCCCGGACGGGCCGCCTGATTATCATCGAAATGAATCCGCGGGTTTCCCGCTCCAGCGCGCTGGCTTCCAAGGCGACGGGTTTCCCGATTGCCAAGGTCGCGGCCAAACTGGCGGTTGGCTATACGCTGGATGAACTCGATAACGATATCACCGGTGTGACCCCGGCAAGTTTCGAGCCGACGATTGATTACGTCGTCACCAAGATCCCGCGTTTCACCTTCGAGAAATTTCCCGGTGCGGATGCGCTGCTGACCACATCGATGAAGTCGGTCGGTGAAGCGATGTCGATCGGGCGGACTTTCGCAGAAAGCCTTCAGAAGGGGCTGCGGTCGCTTGAAACCGATCTGACGGGTCTGGATGAGATCATCATTCCGGATGCCGAAACCGATCCCAATGCGGTTCGCGCCGCCTTGTCGACCCCGCGTCCCGACCGGCTGCTGGTTATTGCCCAGGCCGTCCGTCATGGCATGACGGTTGATGAAATAGCTGCGGCCTGCCTGTTCGAGCCCTGGTTCATTCGCCAGATTGCCGATCTGGTTGCGGTCGAGGAAGACGTGCGTGCAAACGGTCTGCCTTCCGACGCGCCAACGATGCTGTGGCTGAAAAGTCAGGGCTTCTCTGACGAGCGGCTGGCAACACTGGCCGGTGTTTCGGTCAAGCAGGTGCGCAATCGTCGCCGGCTGCTGGATGTGCACCCGGTCTATAAACGGATCGATACCTGTGCCGCAGAATTTGCGTCACAGACGCCGTATATGTATTCGACCTACGAAGGCGATGGCTTCGATCCGGCAGAAGATGAATCGGAACCGACAGATCGCGAAAAGATCATCATCCTTGGTGGTGGCCCGAATCGCATCGGTCAGGGTATCGAGTTTGATTATTGCTGTGTTCATGCGGTCTATGCGTTGCAGGAAGCGGGTTACGAGACCATCATGGTCAACTGTAACCCGGAAACGGTTTCAACCGATTACGACACGGCTGACCGGCTGTATTTTGAGCCACTGACGGATGAAGATGTCATTGAACTGGTCCGCAAGGAACAGTCCCGTGGCGAGGTCAAGGGACTGATCGTTCAGTTCGGCGGCCAGACACCGCTGAAGCTGGCCCGTGATCTGGAGAAGGCGGATATCCCCATTCTGGGTACGACGCCGGACACCATTGATCTGGCCGAAGATCGCGAGCGGTTTCAGCAGCTGTTGCAGAAACTGCGTCTGCGTCAGCCGCATAACGGTCTCGCGGTCAGCATTGAGGAAGCGGTTGTTGTGGCCAGCGATGTTGGCTACCCCGTGGTCATCCGGCCTTCTTATGTACTGGGTGGACGGGCGATGGAAATCGTCCATGACGAGACCGCATTGCGCCGCTACATGAAATCGGCTGTGAATGTCTCCGGCAAGTCGCCGATCCTGATCGACAGTTTCCTGCAGGATGCCATCGAAATTGATGTCGATGCGCTCTGTGATGGTGAGCAGGTGCATGTTGCGGGTATCATGCAGCATATTGAGGAAGCCGGGATTCATTCCGGTGACAGTGCCTGTTCCCTGCCACCCTATTCACTGGATGACGAGCTTCTGGCCGAAATTCGCAAACAGACAGAGGCGCTGGCCTTTGGTCTGGGTGTAATTGGTCTGATGAACGTGCAGTTCGCGGTCAAGGGCCGGGATATCTATATTCTGGAAGTCAATCCGCGCGCCAGCCGCACGGTTCCTTTTGTTGCCAAGGCAACGGGTGTGCCGATTGCGAAGCTTGCGGCCCGGGTGATGGCCGGCGAAAAACTGGCGACGTTTACTTTGCCGACCAAAGGCCCGAGTCATATGGCGGTCAAGGAAGCGGTGTTCCCGTTCAAACGCTTCCCCGGAGTCGACATCATTCTGGGTCCGGAAATGAAATCCACCGGCGAAGTGATGGGTATCGACGAAGATTTTGGTCATGCCTTCCTGAAAAGCCAGATTGGTGCGGGCATGAGCCTGCCGGACAAGGGGACTGTCTTCGTCTCGGTCAAGGACCGGGACAAGGCACCGATGGCAGAGCTGTGCAAGCGGCTGGTCGATATGGGCTTTGGCCTGATGGCGACCAGTGGCACGGCGACCTATCTGACAGAGCAGGGCCTGCCGGTGAAGAAGGTCAACAAAGTACTTGAGGGCCGGCCGCATTGCGTCGACGAGTTGCTGTCCGGCAAGATCCAGCTGGTCATCAATACGACCGAGGGTGCACAGGCAATTGCCGACAGTCGTTCGATCCGTGAAACGGCGCTGATTCACAACGTTCCGCACTATACGACGGTGGCGGGCGCCAGTGCAGCGGTCGAGGCAATTACGGCATTGCAGGGTGGTAACCTTGCAGTGAAACCCCTCCAGGACTATTTTACCGTTTCATTCTGATTTTAACTTCGCCCGAATAGCGGTTGAAAAATCGCGGCGGGCGTCGTTTCATTTTACGGTCACGAAAAACGGAAAGACGCGATGGATAAGTATCCAATGACCGCGGACGGGCTTAAACGCCTGGAAGATGAACTGCGGACTCTGAAGATTGATGAACGCCCGGCGGTCATCCGGGCAATTGCAACAGCGCGCGAGCATGGCGATCTCTCTGAGAACGCCGAGTATCATGCTGCGCGTGAACGACAGAGCTTTATTGAAGGCCGTGTTGCCGAACTTGAATCGCTGATTTCCTATGCGGAGGTCATTGATCCGTCGAAGCTGTCCGGCAACACCGTCAAATTCGGTGCGACGGTCGAGCTGTATGACGAAGACGCTGATGAGGATGTCACCTATCAGATTGTCGGCAGTCATGAAGCGGATATCGCGGAAGGGCGTCTGTCCATCACGTCACCGCTGGCCCGCGGTCTGATTGGCCGCGAAGTTGGCGACAGTGTCGAGGTGAGTGCACCCGGTGGCGCCAAGTCCTACGAGATCAGCAAGATCAAATACGTCTGATTTTGTCCCTGCCGGCGGGCTGGTCCCGCCGGTAAGGTCAAACAGGGTAACGCCGAGGGAGGTCCGTTGTGACCAGCGCCAGAGATGACGACCCGGACAGACAAACACCCGTCGAAGCTGCTCTTGAGGCACTGACGCCGGACCCGGAAACCGGTGTTCTGATGCCGCAGTCACAGCCGCAATCGCCACACCGGACGCGGGCGAAACCGGATGCTGATACCATTCGCCATGCCTTCGAATCGGGTGAATATCCCTATGCCGGACGCATGGGCCGCAAGGCCTACGAGAAGCAAAAGACCAAACTGCAGGTTGAACTGCTGAAGGTTCAGCGCTGGGCGCAGGATACCTCGCAGCGCATTGTTGTGCTGTTTGAGGGCCGTGATGCGGCAGGCAAGGGCGGGGCGATCAAGCGTTTCATGGAGCATATGAACCCTCGATATGCCCGTGTTGTCGCCCTGACGAAGCCGTCAGAGGAAGAACGCACCCAGTGGTATTTCCAGCGTTATGTCCAGCATCTGCCGCATGCCGGTGAAATGGTGCTGTTTGACCGGTCCTGGTACAATCGTGCCGGGGTTGAACGGGTGATGGGTTTCTGTTCGCCGTCGGAATATCTCGAATTCATGCGGCAATGTCCGCAGTTTGAACAGATGCTGGTGCGGTCCGGAATCATCCTCTTCAAGTTCTGGTTTTCGGTCACGCAGGATGAGCAGCTCAAGCGTTTCAAAGCCCGTGAAACCGACCCGCTGAAGACCTGGAAGCTGTCACCGATTGATCTGGCGTCACTGGACAAATGGCAGGAATATACCGAGGCTAAGGAAGCGATGTTCTTCCATACCGACACCGCCGATGCGCCCTGGACTGTGGTGAAATCGGACGACAAGAAGCGCGCCCGGCTGAACTGCATGCGCCACTTCCTGCATGAACTGCCCTATCACGGCAAAGACCATTCGGTCCTCGGCCATGTCGATCCCCTGATTGTCGGGCCAAGTGCCCATGTGATCAGTGGAAACGGCGGGATTCCCGGCGGGGGCGACTGATTTTTCTGTCGTTTTGGATGAGTGCGCACCGGGCTGTTGACCTGGTATCCTCAAAGTACTGCGACAGACTGTACTTCTGTCTCACAGGGCCATAACGTTTCCTTGATTTGCTGTCATCATGCACCCCACGTACATAGGTAAGTGGAAAAAGCAGGAGCAGGGTATGCTGATCAAGAAACGTAAAAGCTGGGAAATGCCGGAAAGTCAGGCAACGTCGGAAAGTCTGTTTCACGACCGCCGCCGACTGGTGAAAACCATCGCGACCGGGCCGATACTGGCATCTGGTGCTGCGGCCCTGCTGGCCGGTTGTGACTCAGGTGAGGCCGTGGCCACCGAGATTGAGGTTGATCCGACGGCTGATATGTATCCGGTTCAGCGTAATCTGGCCTACCGGCTGGATCGCGAGATCACCGAGGAAAAGCTCGCGACCACCTATAACAATTTCTATGAGTTCGGCACCTCGAAAAACATCTGGGTGCAGGCACAGGCGCTGCCGCTTCGCCCTTGGGAAATTACCATCGACGGAATGGTCGACAAGGAAATGACCCTGGGCTTTGACGACCTGATCAAGAAGGTGCAGCTGGAAGAGCGACTCTATCGCCATCGCTGCGTTGAGGCCTGGTCGATGGCGGTGCCCTGGTCAGGTTTCACCATGAAGCAGCTTGTTGCGCTGGCCAGTCCGAAATCCGGGGCGAAATACGTCAAGATGACGACTTTTCAGGATCCGAAAGTTGCCCCCGGTCAGAACTATTTCTTCCAGCCCTGGCCCTATGTGGAAGGCCTGACCATTGAAGAAGCGCAGAACGATCTGACCTTCATCGCGACCGGTCTGTACGGCAAGGCGATCCCGAAGCAGAACGGTGCGCCACTGCGACTGGTGACGCCCTGGAAATATGGCTTCAAGAGCATCAAGTCGATTGTGCGTTTTACCTTTACCGATGTGCAGCCGGTCTCATTCTGGGAGACCCTGCAGGACAAGGAATATGGCTTCTACGCCAATGTGAATCCGAAAGTCAGCCATCCGCGATGGAGCCAGGCAACCGAACAGGTGCTGGGTCAGGACGGTCGGGTGCCGACGAAGCTGTATAACGGCTATACGGAGCAGGTCGCCCATATGTATCCGTCAACCGAGGACCGGAAGTACTTCTACTGATCTGAGTGGTACGTAATCAGTCAGAGACGCCGCTGTCGGCCCGCAGACGGTCGATGGCGCGTCGTTCCTTCTTGGTCGGTCGCCCGGCCCCGGCGTCACGTACCGGCACCAGCGGTGTTTCCGGTGAGCGGGCTACACGCAGTTCGGGCGGGTCAAGATCGTGATACAGCAACTGTGCCTCCGGTGCCGGACCGCGCCGCTCACCGAGTTTCTCGACACGGATAATACGGATATGGTTGCCGAGCGGGAAGGTCAGTACATGGCCGGGCCGGATCATGAAATGGGCTTTTGAGACGGTTGCGCCATCAATTCGCAGATGACCGGCCGAGACAAATTTTGCGGCCAGCGTGCGGCTTTTGAAAAAGCGGGCATGCCAGAGCCACTTGTCGATACGCAGCGTGTCTTCCGTCTCGTTCATTTACCGACAACTCCCTGAAGTATGGCAAAGGGTGAAGATGAAACAGCGGGCGATTTTTGTTGGGGTCCGGCTGGCCGGTGGCGCTTTGGTTTTCGTTGCTTGCCAAGGGCGCGTGGCGTTGCCGTGAAGACAATACCTTCCTTTGTCGTCCGGGGGCGAAAACCGATGGATTTCAGGATCGAGACGACAGCGTCGAGACTTCCGCCCGCCAGTGAGGCCATCTCGGCATTGGCCGTGAAAGGGCCTTTCCAGCTGAGTTTTCGGGCGATGGCGGCAATCCGCTCCAGCATATCGACGCGCAGGGCAAAGCCATGGGCCTCGTGGCGTATGGTGGCGAAGCCGAGGGCATACCAGTAATCCCGTCTCCCAAGGTCCGACAGATCGAACGAGACCCGCCCTTCCGGTGGCAGCAGGGCCGGTCCTTCATCGTGGAAACAGCGCCAGAGCGCCGCACGGGCGGCAATAGCGGCAGGCTTCAGCAAGGCCGGCATGTAGATGGTTTCCAGCCCGAACCGCACGCCGAGACGTGCCAGGCCTTTCCTGTCATGGTCTGAAATATCTTTTCTGAGATCACTGACCGCACGGGTCGGCAGAGTGCCGAGAGCCTCGCTGAGCTGATAGGCAAGCCCGCGTGCAGTGCCTTTGAGATCAGGGTCACGGAGTTTCAGCAATGACGCCAGATGCCGGGTCAGGTAGTCATTCAGCCATTCCCGCAGATGCCGGGTCACCTGTTCCCGGTCACCGGCTTCAAACAGATCACTGTCATAGACCATGACATCCGGGGCCAGCAGGTCGCTGCTGCGTGTCAGCCGGCCGATGCTGTCATCGCCCCACAGGATGGTGCCGTCATCCGACAGGGAATAACGGTTACTGTCAGTCTGTCCCATGGCGGTGATGCGGCGGCGGATTTCAAGCCGGAGCGCACGTCGCGCCGCATTTGCGACAGTTCGTTTGCCGCCCAGTGTCTCAGCCTCGTCAGCACGGAACCGGAAACCGTCCAGCTGGCCGATATGATGCCCTTCCACAGTTACGGCACCATCACGGGAGACAGCAGCCAGCAGCGGGATGTTTTCGTCGTCATTCAGGCGTTTCACCAGATGGGCAGTCCGCTTGTCGACAAACCGCTGGGTCAGGCGGTCATGCAGGGCGTCGGAAAGCTTGTCTTCCACGGCCCGGGACCGTTCGCGCCAGACTTCTGCATCTTTCAGCCAGTCACTGCGATAGGCGACATAGGTCCATGTCCGGATACCGGCAATGCGGCCCATCAGGGTAGATATATCGCCATCGTCACGGTCCAGCCGGTCAATTTGCGTTGCCATCCAGTCTTCGGGCACGACACGGTCGCCATCGGCCAGCCAGTTGAACATGCGGGCCAGCATCCGGCTATGCGCCTCGCCCATGACTTTCCGGAAGTCAGGTATCTGGCAGACATCCCAGAGCAGGCGGACAATTTCGGGATCGTTCGCCATTTTCCGGATATCCGGATCCCGGGCGAGAATCTGCAGCGCGATGACATCATCACCATCCGGGGACCGTTGCAGCTCGCGACGGGGCGGCGGGGCTGTCAGGCTGGACAGCAGGCTGTCTGCATTGCGGAAATCAAGGTCGGTATTGCGCCAGTAAAGGCGGCGTTCCGGATCGAATTCATGGCTTTCTATCCGATCAACCAGGTCCGCATCTATCGGCGGGCAGTCACCGGTGACACCGAAAGTACCGTCATTCATGCTGCGTCCGGCCCGTCCGGCGATCTGCGCCAGTTCCGGCGCGGCAAGATAACGGCGGCGGCGGCCATCGAACTTTGCCAGACTGGCAAAGGCAACATGGTCGATTGCCATGTTGAGGCCCATGCCGATAGCGTCCGTGGCGACAAGATAGTCGACCTCGCCCGCCTGAAACATGGCGACCTGCGCATTGCGGGTTCGCGGGCTGAGGGCGCCCATGACAATAGCCGCGCCACCCCGCTGGCGGCGGATCAGTTCGGCGATGGCATAGACATCGTCAATGCCGAAGGCAACGACGGCACATCGGGCCGGAAGGCGGGAGATTTTCTTTGATCCGGCATAGCTGAGTGTCGACAGTCGGTTACGGGTCTCGAAGACCGCATCCGGTGCCAGCCGCCGGATCATCGGGCGTATCGTCTCGGCACCGAGGAACATGGTTTCCCGTGTTCCGCGGGCATGCATCAGCCGGTCTGTGAAGATATGCCCGCGCTCGCGGTCTGCACAAAGCTGGATTTCATCAATGGCGAGGAAGTCCAGTGGCAGATCGACAGGCATGGATTCGACCGTGCAGACATACCAGCGCGGTCGTTTCGGGATGATTTTCTCTTCACCGGTAATCAGGGCTACCTGCCCGGGGCCGCGAAGCTTGCAGATCCGGTCATAGTTTTCGCGAGCCAGAAGGCGAAGCGGAAATCCGATGACTCCGGTCGCGTGTCCAAGCATCCGCTCTATGGCCAGATGTGTCTTGCCTGTGTTGGTCGGACCCAACACGGCGGTCACTACCGGGTTCTCACCGTTCATGTTCAAACCCTTGCCGGTTTCAGTTCATCATTCAACAATTTCGTGGCAATCGATTGATATACAAGGGCTGAGCGGTTGTGAAATCCTGTCAGCACAGCTGCATATCCCGCTGCTGCCCCTTATCGAGTCGGTTAAAGAATTCTGATCTTTCAAATATGATATTGCGAGTCAGTTGCAATTTCAGTAATGATCTCCGTCCAGACCACTGACTTACATCCCGGAGATTACAAATGAATGGATCAGGCGGCTTCTTCCGAAGCCTCACCCTTGCTGCAGGGGCAATGCTGCTCGCAGTGGCTGCTCAGGCCGCAGAAGTTACCGATGTCGCTGGCCGGACTGTTACGGTCAACACGCCGGTGAAACGGATCATCCTCGGTGAGGGGCGTCAGATTTACGCCATCGCACCGCTGGAGAAGGAAAACCCGTTCGAACATGTGGTCGGCTGGAAAGACGACATGATCCTGTATGACCCGGATGCCTACCGGAAATATCTCGCAAAGTTTCCGGCACTTGCCGATATGGCAAATTTCGGGAGCCCCTATGCGGCTGATTTCAGTGTCGAGAAGGCGATTGCCGTCGATGCCGATCTGGTGATTCTGAACCTTGGCGAATACATGAAGGCTCAGGAAACCGGCATCATTGAGAAGCTGGAGAAAGCCGGAATTCCCGTGGTCTTCATCGATTTCCGTCAGCGCCCGACGCAGAACACAGTCCCCAGCATTCAGCTTCTGGGCCGGTTGCTTGGAAAAGAAAAAGAAGCGCAGGCCTATAACGACTTCTATCTGAAACAGATGCGGCTGGTTTATACGCGGACAATCAACAAGCCGGAAGACAAGAAGCCGCTGGTCTTTGTTGAGCGTGCGGCAGGCTACAATCCGAACAAATGCTGCAGCACGTTCGGTTCCGCCAATCTCGGACGCCTGGTTGAAGAAGCCGGTGGCCGGAACTGGGGTTCCACCATGTTCACCGGATTCAGTGGCAACATCAATCCGGAGCAGCTGTTCATAACCGACCCGGACATCATCATCGGTACCGGCGCAAACTGGTCAGAAGCAGTGCCTGATACAACGGCTGTTCTGTTGGGTTATGAAGCGGATATGGCGATGGCGCAGGAGAGGATGAAGGCGCTGGCATCCCGTCCGGGCTGGGAAACCCTGAAAGCGGTGAAGGCAAAGCAGTTCTATTCGATGTATCACCAGTTTTATAACAACCCCTACCATTTTGTCGCCGTTCAGGCTTTTGCGAAATGGTTCTATCCGGAAGACTTCAAGGATATCGATCCGAACGCCACGATGACTGAACTGCATGACAGGTTCCTGCCGATCAGTAACGAAGGCCTGTTCTGGGCAAAACTTCAGTAGACAGACTCTGACCCGCCGGAACTTTTCCGGCGGGTCATTTCTTCATGGGCACAACTATGACCGAAACCATTGAGACAACCGGTAGCGGTTACCGTCTGACCGTTCGCCGGCGAACCCTGATTCTGGTTGGTGGCCTGCTGGCCTTGCTAGCTGCCTTGCTTGCTGATCTATTTATTGGTCCGGGTAATTTCAGCCCGCTTACGGTCATCGGCACTTTATTTGATCCGGCGTCATATGGCGTGCGGATGGAGGTCATTGTCTGGGATCTGCGCCTTCCCGTGGCACTGACCGCCTTGCTGGTCGGTGTGATGCTGGGGGTCGCCGGCGCACAGATGCAGACCATTCTGGGCAACCCTCTGGCCGATCCCTTTACACTCGGTATTTCATCTGCCGCCAGTTTCGGGGCGGCGCTGGCCATTGTGCTGGGTATCGGCTTGATCCCGGTTGCCGGGCATCTGCTGGTCACGGCAAATGCTTTCCTGTTCGCTCTGCTCACCTCGGGGATGCTCTATTTTATCACCCGCGTGCGGGGGGTGAATGCGGAGACGATGATTCTGGTCGGTATTGCCTTGCTGTTCACCTTCAATTCGCTTCTGGCGCTGCTTCAGTACGGCGCGTCAGAGACCCAGCTACAGCAGGTTGTGTTCTGGATGATGGGCAGTCTGGGGCGTGCAAGCTGGCCGAAAATCTTTGGTGCGGTTGCCTTGCTGGCCGTAGTTCTGCCGCTGATGCTGCATCGTCGATGGGCGCTGACCGCCCTGCGGCTTGGTGACGACAAGGCGGCAAGTCTTGGCGTTAATGTGGTGCGGCTTCGCATCGAGATGCTGATCTGCATTTCACTGCTGGCGGCGACCTCCGTTTCCTTTGTCGGTACGGTCGGTTTTGTCGGCCTGGTTGGACCACATATCGCCCGCATTCTGGTTGGCGAGGACCAGCGTTTCTTCCTGCCGTTGTCAGGTCTTTGCGGCGGGCTGATCCTGTCGATTGCCTCGACGGTCTCGAAAGCCATCGTGCCGGGAGTGATCTATCCCATCGGGATCATCACCTCCCTGATCGGTATTCCCTTCTTCATCAGTCTGGTTATGAAATCCCGCAGGAGGCTCTGGTAATGTCATTGGATATCAGTGGATTGAGTGCCGGTTATGGTGCGCATCGCGTTCTTGATGATGTCACCATCAATGATCTGAAACCGGGGGAGGTGATCGCCATCATCGGCCCGAATGCGGCGGGCAAGTCGACCCTGTTCCGGACAATCGCCGGGCTCATCAGGCCGCTGGGCGGGCAGATCTGTTTTGCCGGTCAGGATGTGGCTACCATGCCTCCGGCAGAACGCGCCGCGCATATCTTTTACATGCCGCAGGTCTTTGCCATGAATGCGGTTCTCAGTGTGTTCGAAGTGGTTCTGCTGGCCCTGAAGCAATCAGGCCGGGCAACGGTTTCTGCCGATGATATCGGAACGGTGGAGATGGCGCTGGACCGTCTCGGAATATCCCGTCTGGCTGACCGGATTGTCAGTGAACTGAGTGGCGGCCAGCAGCAACTGGTCTCCATCGCTCAGGCGCTGGTGCGTGCGCCATCGGTGATGCTGCTGGATGAGCCGACAAGTGCGCTGGACCTTCGCCATCAGATTGATGTGCTGCAACGTGTCGGTGCGGCAACCCGCGAGCGGGGGTCGGTCAGTCTGGTGGCTTTGCACGACCTCAATCTGGCGGCCCGCTTTGCGGACCGGATCATCCTGATGGGGCAGGGACGGGTGGTCAGTGATGGCAGCCCGGTCGAGGTGCTGTCTTCGGCCCGGATTCAGGAGATTTATGGGGTCACTGTTGAAACCGGTTTTACGGCCTCCGGACAGCTCTATGTGGCACCACTGGATACCATGCCGGCGGCTGTTGCTGCCGAGTAAGCGAAAAACCTGCGCCTTGCGCTACCGTGTCATTGAATCCATATCTGGCCAGCCGTTTGGCACGACGACTAACAAGGAATGGAATTCATGGCCAAATCGAAGCTTAAATTCAAAGCCGAGACAGCGAAGCTGCTCGATATCGTTATCAACTCGCTTTACTCCGACAAGGATATCTTCCTGCGGGAACTGATCTCCAACGCCTCGGATGCCTGCGACAAATTACGGTACGAAGCGCTGACGAACGAGGCGCTGCTTGAAGGTGACGGAGATCTGAAACTGCGGTTGTCCGTTGATAAGGATGCGGGAACCATCACGCTGGCCGATAACGGTATCGGCATGAACCGGGATGATCTGGTCGAGAATCTCGGTACCATTGCGAAATCCGGAACAGAAGCTTTCCGCAAGGCGATCGAAAGCGGCGAAGATAAAAGCGTCGCTCTGATCGGCCAGTTCGGGGTGGGTTTCTATTCTGCCTTCATGGTGGCTGAAAAGGTTGAGGTGAAGTCCCGGAAGGCGGGTGACAGTGAAGGCTGGATCTGGATATCGGAAGGCGCGGGCACCTTCACCGTGGACAGTGCACCGGATGCAACCCGTGGTGCGGAAATTACCCTGCATCTTCGCGAGAGCGCGGAAAATTATCTCGATCCGTTCAAGCTCCGCCAGATCGTAAAGACCTATTCAGATCACATTGCACTGCCCATCGTGATGGCAGGTGAAGACGGTGAAGATGAGACCCTGAATACGGCTTCGGCAATCTGGACCCGATCGCAGAGCGAGATTTCCGCCGATGATTACAAGGAATTCTACAACCATGTCGGCCGGACCATGGATGACCCGTGGCTCACGATGCACAACAAGGTTGAAGGTGTCATCGAATATACGAACCTGCTGTTCGTACCGACAGAAAAGCCGTTCGACCTGTTCGAGGCTGAACGTAAACAGCATCTGAAACTTTATGTCCGCCGCGTTTTCATCACCGATGACTGCCCGGAACTGCTGCCCGCTTATATGCGTTTTGTCCGGGGTGTGGTGGATTCGCAGGATCTGCCTCTGAATGTCAGCCGTGAGACCCTGCAGGCCAATCCGGTCATCGCCAAGATCAAGTCCGGTCTTGTGAAACGCATTCTCGGCGAACTGAAGAAGAAGGCAGAGAAGGCCCCGGAAGAATATGCGAAATTCTGGGGCAATTTCGGCGCCCTGATGAAGGAAGGTCTCTACGAAGACTATACCAGCCGTGATGATCTTCTGGCGCTGGCCCGGTTCCGTACCACCGGCTCCGATGAGCTGGTCTCGCTGGCTGATTATGTTGGCCGGATGAAGGAAGGTCAGGACCAGATTTTCTATATCTCCGGCGATGACACGGACTCGATCCATCTCAGCCCGCAGCTTGAAGGCTTCAAGGCGAAGGGCGTTGAGGTGCTGTTGCTGACCGATCCGGTTGATGAATTCTGGATTCCCTCGGTCGGTGTCTATGAAGGCAATGCCTTCACCTCCGTGACCCGTGGTTCTTCCGGCCTCGACAAGATCACGTCCAGCGATGAGGAGAAGGCGGAAGAAGACAAGGCTGATACGCCGGATACCGCCATGCTGATCGCCCGTTTCAAGGTCGCACTTGGTGAACAGGTGAAGGATATCCGCGCCTCGACCCGCCTGACCGACAGCGCCTGCTGTCTGGTCGCCGACGAAGGCGATGCTGACATGCATCTGGAGCGGTTGCTCCGCCGTCATAATCAGGTGGAGAAGCAATCCAGCCGTATCTTTGAGATCAACCCGAAGCATCCGATGATCAAACGCCTCGGAGAGATAGTCGAAACCCAGCCGGACAATGTCGATGAAGCAGCCCGTCTGCTGCTTGATCAGGCCCGCATTGTTGAAGGTGAAACCGTCACCGACCCGGTCGCTTTTGCCAAACGCCTGACCAACATGATGACCCGCGGTCTGGTGGGGTAGGCTCCGGAAGTCTTCCGGTATTGTTCGCTATCCTTCGAGGCGCCTGCGATGCAGGCCCCTCAGGATGAGGTGCGGTTTTAAAACGGCCTTATCCTGAGGAGGGCTGTAAGCCCGTCTCGAAGGATAGCCGTTAACCCCCGCCCTCATTTCCGCACAACTTGCATCCCCCGGCGGACCTGAGCATTTTGCATCTGAACCTATCAGGAGCAGTTCATGAAGGCGCAGCCAGCGGGGTCGCATTATATTTCCGGTGCGTATGTTGATGATACGCAGGGCGCTGTCATTGAAAGCCGTTATCCCGCGACAACAGAAATCATCGCCCGGCTGAATGCTGCGACTGAGATGACGGTCAGCAAGGCCGTGGATTCAGCGCGTGCCGGTCAGCAGGTCTGGGCGGCCATGTCGGGCGTGGAACGTGGCCGGGTGTTGCGACGGGCGTCTGATCTGCTGCGGGTCCGCAATCGTGAACTGTCTGAACTGGAAACACTGGATACCGGCAAGCCGTTGCAGGAGACACTGGTTGCTGATGCGGCCTCCGGTGCGGATTGTCTTGAATATTTTGCTGGTATCGCGGGCGACATGACCGGCGAGCATATCGATTTCGGCGGGCCTTTTGCCTATACCCGGCGTGAACCGCTGGGCGTCTGTGCTGGCATCGGGGCCTGGAACTATCCGATCCAGATTGCCTGCTGGAAATCAGCTCCTGCGCTGGCCTGTGGCAATGCCATGATCTTCAAACCGTCAGAAACGACACCGCTGTCGGCCCTGAAACTGGCTGAAATCTATTCCGAGGCCGGTTTGCCTGATGGCGTGTTCAATGTGGTTCAGGGCTATGGAGAGACCGGTGCGTTACTGACGGCCCACCCGGATGTCGCGAAGGTCTCGCTGACAGGCTCTGTCCCGACCGGGATGCGGGTGATGGCTGGCGCAGCAGCAAGTCTGAAGCAGGTGACGCTGGAGCTTGGCGGCAAATCACCACTGATCGTGTTTGAAGATGCGGATATCGAGAATGCGGTCGGCGGTGCGATGCTCGGTAATTTCTATTCCAGCGGGCAGATCTGTTCCAATGGAACCCGGGTTTTTGTACAGGACAAGCTGCGCGATGCTTTTCTGGACCGCCTGCAGGAGCGCACGGCGAAACTGCGGCTGGGCGATCCGATGGATGAAGCGACACAGATCGGCCCGCTGGTTACTGCGGCCCAGCGTGACCGGGTGCTCGGCTACCTGCGATCCGGTGTTGATGAAGGGGCACGCCTGGTCTGTGGCGGTGAAGCCGTGACGATGCAGGGAATGGAAGCGGGCTGGTTTGTCGCCCCGACGATTTTTGCTGATGTGCAGGACGATATGCGCATTGCCCGGGAAGAGGTTTTCGGGCCGGTAATGTCGGTGTTGTCTTTCAGCGATGAGGAAGAGGTCATCGCCCGCGCCAACGCGACCCCGTTCGGTCTCGCCGCCGGTGTCTTTACCCGCGATCTGGCCCGTGGTCATCGCGTCGTGGCACGTCTGCAAGCCGGAACCTGCTGGATCAATGCCTATAACCTGACACCGGCGGGTATGCCGTTCGGCGGCGTCAGACAATCCGGTTTTGGCCGCGAAAATGCGCGGGCGGCACTGGACAGTTACAGCCAGATCAAGTCGGTCTATGTAGAGACCGGTGACGTGGACGCGCCTTACTGACGGTGCGCAGGGGAGGGGTTATTCACCGCCACTCATGAAAGCCTTCTTCAGGCCGGGAAGGAAGGAGACGGCGAGAAAAGCCAGTGTCATCAGCAGAAAGACAAGGCTGATCGGTTCCGTTACGAACACCGTCATATCACCGCCAGCCAGCAGCAGCGAGCGCCGGAAGTTCTCTTCAAGCAGCGGACCCAGAATGAATCCCAGCAGAACCGGGGCGGCCGGATATTCGAACTTCCGCATGATATAGCCGATGATGCCGAAGATCAGCACCACGAAGATATCGAAGACACTGTTCGACGAGGAATAGACCCCGATACAGATGAAGACGAGGACTGCCGGATAGAGCAGGTGATAGGGGATGGTCAGCAACCGGACCCAGAGACCGATCAGTGGGATATTGAGTACCAGCAACAGGATATTGCCGACCCAGAAACTCATCACCAGTCCCCAGAACATGGCGGGTTCGTTGGCGATGAAACTGGGGCCGGGGGTTATGCCGTGGATCAGCATGGCGCCCAGCAGAACCGCCATGACCGCATCGCCGGGGATGCCGAAACTGAGTGTCGGGATGAAAGCGGCCTGAACCGAAGCGTTGTTGGCTGCTTCAGGTGAACTGATCCCTTCAATCGCGCCGCGACCAAACCGCGACGGGTCTTTTGCGATCCGCTTTTCCAGCGCATAGGCCATGAAGGAGGCAATGCCCGGACCGGTGCCCGGCAAGGCGCCGACGATGGAGCCGACGATGGTGCCGCGTGCGGTTGGTCGCCAGACCTGACGCCATTCATTGCGGTTCGGCATCATCGAGCGGAAGGTAATGTCTTTGGCTGACAGGCTGGTGCTGCGGGTAATGCCGATGTTCGACAGAATCTCCGCGACGCCAAACAGGCCCATGGCAACGGCCACCAGTGACAGGCCGTCCGACAGCTCGAATGACCCGAAGGTAAAGCGGAACAGACCGGTATTCACGTCTGTGCCGACCAGTCCCAGCGCCAGACCGAAGCTGACCATGGCGAGGCCTTTCAGCGGCGATCCGACAGAGAGAGTGGATGCCGCCACCAGTCCCAGAATCATGACTGAGAAGTAGTCCGGTGCGCCGAAGCGGAGTGCAAATTCGGCGATGATCGGGGCGAAGCCCATGACCAGCAGAATGGCAAAGGAAGAGCCGACGAAGGAGGTAATGGCAGTGACGAACAGAGCCAGCCCGGCCTTGCCCTGCCGGGCCAGCGGATAACCGTCCAGACAGGTTACGGCGGATGTCGCGGTGCCGGGCAGATTCAGCAGGATAGACGCTGTCGAGCCGCCATACTGGGTGCCGTAGAAGATGCCGGCCAGCATGATCAGTGCGGATGTGGGATCGACGTAGTAGGTCATCGGCAGGGCCAGCGAGATCGCGGCCAGCGGGCCAACACCGGGCAGCACGCCGACGATGGTGCCGACTGTCACGCCGATGAAACAGAACAGCAGAGAGTTGAAGGAAAGTGCTGTTTCCAGCCCGAGGGAAATATTGGAAATGAAATTGCTCATCGGTAACCAGTCACGGCATCCAGCGGGACACCCAGCCCCTTGATGAACATCAGGTAGCCGAACAGCGCCATAAAGATTGCCACACCCGCGAGTTGAAGGATTCGGGGGCGGGTTTCACCGCAGCCACTCAACATCACAAGGGCGACGGTCGCCGGGATGAAGCCAAGTGGTGTGACCAGCAAGGCGAAAGCCAGAATGCCTGTGGTCACAGCCAGTAGCGGCCGCCAGCCAAAATCTGGTCTGGGACTGTCCGATTTCCGGACATCAAAGGCCACGGCAAGCGCCAGCAGGATAATCAGACTACCCAGCACGACCGGGACAAACCCCGGTCCGGGGCGGGTGAGTGAGCCGAGCGGGTAGCTGCCGCCTTCGAGAACCACCAGCGCACCGAGGACTGCAAGTCCAAGAGCGGCTGTCAGTTCAGGTCGATTGATCTGCGATGGCACCTGGTGGTCCTTGTTCAGTTGTTGTCGCCGGTCGCGGGATCAGCTTTTGTCCGGCATTTCGGCAATGGCTTCCATTTCGACCCGTACGGGGACGATCAAATCGGAAATCACGGTTGACCGGGCCGGTGCCCGATCGGGCGGAAAACGGTTTGCGTAGGCTGTATTGAAGGCCGGATAGTCATTTTTGTCGACCAGCCAGACGGTGCATTTGACGATATTCTCGAGACTGGCACCGGCAAGGGTCAGAATTTGTTCAATCTGGTCGATGACACAGTTTGTCTGGGTGGTGATGTCATCACCGATGATCTTGCCGCCGATGATGGGAACCTGCCCCGAAACAAATAGTAATGGCCCATCCACCCGGACGAGGGGGGAGATGGGCTGGGCCTGTCCTCCGCGGACGACAGGCCCACCCAGACGCTGCATTATTTATTCTTCAGACCGGCCGCATCAACGACCCGTTTCCATTTCGGAATTTCCTGCGCGATGAAAGCCTTGGAGTCAGCCGGGGTACGGCCTTCAACAAGGAAACCACGCTGTTTGAAGAATGCCTGGAGATCATCTGTCGCCAGTGCTTTCGAGATTTCAGCATACAGTTTCTGCAGGACAGCATCCGGTGTGCCAGCCGGTGCGAATACACCCTGCCATGAGAATGCCTGATAACCCTTGAGGCCGCTGCTGGCGATCGGTGCGATACCCGGATGCATCGGATGTTCAACAGCCGAGGTAACGCCAAGTGCCCGGAGACGCCCGGATTTCACGAACTCTGCCGTAACCAGCAAATCGCCGAACATCGAATCAACGCGTCCACCGAGAAGGTCCTGCAGGGCGGCTGCACTGCCCTTGTAGGGAACATGGACCAGCTTGACGCCGGCTTCGAGACCGAACAGTTCAGCGGCGAGATGCATCGAGGTGCCTACGCCGGGGGTGCCGTGGGTGAACTTCTCCGGGTTGGCTTTGGCGAAGTCGACGACGTCCTGCACGGAGTTATAGGGCGAGTCAGCGTTGACGACGAGAACCAGTGGCGCACTGACCACCAGACTGACCGGGCTGAAATCGGTCAGCGGGTTGTAAGGCAGGTCATCACGCAGGGCGGCGCTGATCGCGTTTGATCCGGTAACACCCATCAGCAGGGTATAGCCGTCGGGATCGGATTTCGCGACCATGTTGGCCCCGACCGTGCCACCGGCACCGGCGCGGTTTTCAATAACAACGGGCTGACCCAGCGGGCCGGAAATGTTCTCGGCAATCTTGCGGGCCAGGGTGTCCGTGGAGCCGCCCGGCGGGAAAGGTACGACGATTGTGACGGGCTTTGTCGGATAGGATTGTGCGGCTGCCGGGCCGGCAAAACTGGTGGTTGCGGTGACCGCCGCAAGGGCTGCAACCATCGCGGTGCGACGGGTAAGTAGGGTGAGTTTCAGCATTCTGTCCTCCTGACTGCTGGGTTATGGGGGGTGGCATAGACGGCCCCCCAGCCGCCCGCACCAGCCGTCTCTATGATGAGACGTTCACCGGCACGCCATTGTATCTGAGTTCTCGCGGTGAGCTGCTCGGCGTCACCGTTGCTGCGGATAATCTGAGCTTTCGATGCAAGACCGGGTAAGCCCCCCTGCAGGCCTCGGGCCTGACTGTTATGTCGTTCGCCACGATAGGAAACATGGGTGGTGCCTTCGGTCAGCAGATAGCAGCGACGCAGACCGTCACCGCCCCTGTTCTGGCCGTCACCGCCTGACTCCCGGTTGAAGCCATAGCTTTCAACCCGGATCGGGGTTTCCCGTTCGATGATCTCTACAGGCGTATTCCGGGCATTGCCGACATCGGTCGAAAGCCCGGACGCACCCGGCCTGAAAGAGGATCCGCCGGCACCACTGGCGACGATTTCAGTCAGCTGATAACGCTGGCCGTCATCAGTTGACCCTCCGAATGCGATGACCGTCGCCACACCGGCATTGGCCGCCGCAGAAGTGGCGCTTCGATCCCGGCTCCAGGCGCTGATGATGGCGTTGCAGGCCAGTTTGACGGTTGCCGTGCGGGCATTCACGGCTGCCGGATAGTCCGGATTGACCACACTGCCGGCGGGCAGGACTAGGTCAAGCGGGGCCAGACAGCCTGCGTTGTTGGGTGCGTCCGGGGCAAGGCATCGCATGAAATACAAGGCGGCGGCCATCATGGCGGCGGGTGCTGCATTGGCGGGGCCGCTGGTCTGGGGTGACGAGCCGGTAAAATCAATCCGGACATGATCGCCAGTCTTATCAATCCGGACCCGGATCTTTACAGGGTCCGTAGTCACGCCGTCACTGTCGAGCTGGTCTTCCCACTCACTTGTTCCGTCGGGTTCCCGCAACAGGGCGGCCCGTGTCATGGCTTCGGACTGATGGATCAGTGTCTGACAGGCGCGGGAATAGTTGTTGCCCAGGCGGCCGGCTAGTTGCGTCAGTTCCCGTCCGCCAAGAACAAGGCAGGACCATTGTGACGCGAGATCACCGAGCAGGGCCTCCGGTGTGCGGCTGTTCGCGCTCAGAATGGCAGCAATGGATGGTTCCAGTTCACCTGCTCGATGCGACCGGACAGGGGGCAGGCGCAGGCCTTCCTCAAAGATTGACCGGGCGTTCGGCGGGATCGAACCGGGGGTAATACCCCCGACATCCTGATGATGCAGGCTGGCTGCGCCAAAGCCGATCAGATGATTCCCGTCAAAGACCGGTCGGATCAGCGTCAGGTCGGGCAGATGTGCCCCGCCGTTCCATGGATCGTTCAGCAGGAACCCGTCGCCGGGCTGCATGTCTGATGCGGGAAATGCTTTCAGGATCGCCTGTACGGCGGGGATCAGCGACCCCAGCAACAGGGGCAGGGACCGGGCCTGTGCGATCAGTTTTCCATCAGCCATGAACAGGGCGGCAGCGGCGTCTCCGGCCTCACGGGCAATGGCGGAGCGGGCACCGGAAACCAGACTGTTCTGCATCCGGTCGGCAATGGCCTGCAGGGTCAGCCGGGTCGGCTCGATATGGCGGATGAGATCAGGCGCGATGGCGGGACTTGTCATGCTGCCCTCTTTTCCTGTGACAGCAGAATGTCACCGCCATCCAGTCTCTGCCAGTTCCACCCTCGCGGTACCCAGATGCTTGTCCGGTCTGAAAACAAGGACTGCGGCCCCGTCCCGCTCTCAGGAAACGGAGATGTATGGTTTGTGTGTGGGGCAACAGATGTCTCGGCTGTGACCTCCGGAATATTGCGCGGCTTCTCGACCCGCAGACGGTGGAGGATGCGGCTTTTACCACCGGCATGCCCCCGAAGGGTCTCATGTGCCCGGTCAAATCGTTCGGAAATGTCTGAAAGACTATCCTGTTCCGGATCGAACGGGATTTCGATGGGGGATTGCTGACCGCGATAGGCAATGTCCAGCAGACAGCGTGCCGGGTTGTCGCCGGTCAGGTCTCTGCCGGTTCGCAGTGCCTCAGCGCAAAGCTCTGAAAAGGCGGCTTCGGTCAGTTCCTGCAGAAGGCTTTTTTCTGATGCGCCGACCGGATAGCAGGCGAGACAACCCGCGGCTGAAATGATGGCTGCCTGGGCGATAACCAGTGCGGTCTCTATCCCCGCCAGTTCGGCTGCCTCGGCCGCATGTTGTCCGCCACCGCCGCCGCCGACCATAAGAATGGCTTCTGCCGGATCAATGCCTCGCCGGAAGGCATGTGACTTCATGGCCTCTGCAATGGCGGTCGCTGCTGTCGCAACAGCGGCTTCGGATGCAGTGTTGATATCGCAACCCAGGGGGCGGGCGATCTCCATCATGGCGGATTTTGCCGCCCCGGTATCCAGATCAATGCCACCGGCCAGACTGTCAGGAAGCCGGCCAAGAACGACGAGTGCATCGGTCAGTGTTGGTACTGTGCCGCCACGTCCGAACGCGGCAGGGCCGGGGTCTGAACCAGCGGAGTCGGGGCCAACGCGCAAAGCGCCTGCTTCATTGACACGCAGAATGCTGCCGCCTCCGATAGCGGTAGAGCTGATATCGACAGACCGCTGACGAATGGCCAGATGGCCAATATCAAGGTTGCGACCGCTGGTCAGTTCACCCCGCCGGATCATACCGATATCGCTGGTGGTGCCCCCGGTCTCCAGCGTGATCGAAGTGGTCCGGCCTGTGTTCTGGTGACGGCGGGTCAGGGCTTCAAACCCCCGCAAGGCGGCGGCAGGTCCGGACATGGCGAGACGCAGGGGCATTCTGGCCGCATCAGTGGCTGTGACCACGGTCGCATCGGATGTCACAATCTCGGGTGCGGGCAGACCGGCTGTATTCAATTGCGAGGAAAGCTCGCTGAGATAGGCCATTGCCATTGGCTTGATATAGGCATCAAGCGCGGTGGCGAGAAACCGTTCATATTCTCCGGGTGCCGGGTCAACCTGATGTGACAGGGACACCAGCAGGTCGGGAAAGCGGGCTGTGATGATATCAGCAACCGCACATTCATGTTCCGGATTGACGGTGGAGTGCAACAGACAGACCGCGACGGCGCTGACACCTTGTTCGATCATGTTTTCAACAACCGGGATCAGGGCGTTCGTGTCGAGCGGCGTTATTTCAGTGCCATCGGCTGTCAGGCGTCCGGCAATGCCGGCCCGTAAAGGCGCCGGGAATATATCGACGGGCGAGGTTGAGACAGGTGCCAGACTATAGAGATCGTCACGGCTCTGCCGTCCAATCGCAAGGATGTCCTCAAACCCCTGTGTTGTGATAACTCCGACCGGTGCGGCCCGGCGCTCCAGCAGTGTGTTGGTTGCCAGTGTGGTGCCATGCAGGATACGGGCGACACTGTCGGGACTTATATTTTCAGCGTCCAGAAAACCCCGGACAGCACTGAAGGTTGCTGTGGCCTGGCTGGCGCCGGGCGGATAGGGGCGTTTGTCACTGCGCAATGATCCGTCACTGCCACGGGCGATGATATCGACATAAGTGCCGCCGATATCGACCCCGAGCGCCCATGTCACGGATGCTGTCATGCGGTGAATGCCAGACGAAAACGGGTGGCGCTGAATGGTTTCAGGTCAAGTTCGGGTTCCCGTCCGGCAACCAGATTGGCAATTTCCCGGCCCGTTGTTGCTCCGCTGCACATGCCGACATGCCCATGGCCAAACCCGAACCAGACATTCTCGGCCCGGGGGGCACGGTCAATCACGGGCATGCTGTCCGGAAGGCAGGGGCGGTGGCCCATCCAGCGTGAAATGTCGCTGGTATCAAGATGCGGAAACATGTCCTTGCCCTGTTTCAGCAAGGCATCCGCACGTTCATATCGCGGCGGAGCTTCCAGCCCGGACAGTTCAACAGTGCCCGCCAGCCGGAGGCCCATCTCCATCGGATTGACCATCAGATTATGTTCGACGGCCATAACGGTGTGACTCAGCTTCAGGTTGTTGCTCTTGACGGTGACATGATAGCCACGCTGGGTCTCCAAAGGAATATGTGCGCCAAGCTCTGCCGTCAGTTTTGCTGACCAGGCACCGGCAGCAATGACAACGCCATCGACGGCCAGACTGTCGCCATCTTCAAAGCGGACGGCCGTCACGACGCCGTCGCTCTGTTCAAATCCGGTGACCCGCTGCTTCAGGTGGGTTGCACCATCGCTGACCGATTGACTGTAAATGTTTTTGACCAGCGCGGACGGGTTCAGTGTTGAGCCGTTTTCCGGCGCATAAATGCCGAACCGGAACCGGCCTTTCAGGTCTGGTTCCATGTTCTCCAGTTCTTCACGATCCACATCGCGCATCTCGACACCGAGGCTGCGGCGCAGGTCCATGCCCCATTTCCACTGGGCGGCCGTTTCCGGTGAGGAATAAACATACAGGCAGCCGGACCGCCGGATCAGCCCCATGCCGCCGGACCGTTGCAGCAGCGGTTCGTAGCTTTCGAACACGGGAGCCAGCAGATTGCGCATGGCGCTGGCGATGCGTTCAACTTCCGGTTTGGTGCAATGACTGACAAAACGAAACAGCCAGGGGGCAACTTTCGGCAGGTAAGCGGTGCGAATGGTCAGTGGCCCCATCGGGTCCAGTATCCATTTCGGCACCTTTTTCCACATGCCGGGCATACCAACCGGCAGGCAGGCACTCGGTGACAGCGACCCGGCATTGCCGAAAGAACATGCCTCGCCAGCGTCCAAAGGGTCAATAATCGTCACCACATGGCCATCGCGCTGCAGATAAGCCGCAGTGGACACGCCAACAATTCCGGCTCCGATGACGGCGATATGCATATGCTTCCCCAAACTGATCCTGCACCGTTAACCGGCGTTCCCCCACTCGATTTTATTGTCTGGATAAGTTAAGCATCATTCCAATGAATTTTTCTGAAGTATGAATCAGGTAGTCTTATGAATATAACGCTTCGTCAGCTCCGGGCGTTTCGCAGCGTCGCTGATGCGGCCAGTTTCACACTGGCGGCCAACAATATGCATCTCACGCAATCTGCGGTCAGCATGCTGGTTCGTCAGCTTGAAACAGAATTCGGGATGCCCTTGTTCGACCGGGTAAACCGGAAGGTTCTTCTGACCGAGGCGGGACGACAAATTCTGCCGCTGGCCCGCCGGATGCTGGATGACCTTCGACAGGTGGAGGAAGGCGCGGTTGATATGCGGGAACTTCAGCGTGGTATTCTGCGTCTCGCTGTACCGCAGATGCTGGCCTGTGCCTGGATACCGGACGCGATTGGCGAGTTCCGGGCCCGCTATCCAAATGTCACGCTCAAGCTGTTCGACACCACGCCGGACAGGATCATTTCATCCATTCAGGCGCATGAGGCAGAGATCGGTATTGGTCCGGAGCGGGCAATTCCGAATGATCTTCAGGCGGACTTTCTGTGGGATGAACCGTTGCAGATTGTCTGCCCGGCAGACAGCCCGCTGGCCGATAAACCGAAATTGCGCTGGCGGGATACGGTCGGAGAACGCTGGATCATCTATTCGAATGAATTCAGCGGCCATATTCAGCGCACGCTTGAGAGCAGCCAGACCAGCCTGCGCCTGTCTGACGCGACGGAAGTCCGTTATCTCACCACTGCCCTGTCACTGGTCAGCAAGGGTGTGGGGGTGACGGTTGCCCCGCGTTATGCGAACAACCTGGCTTCCGGATTTAACGTGCGTTTTATCGACCTTGAAGATGAACCGAACCAGCGGGCTTTCTCTGTCTATCAGCGCAATGGCTATGAACTGTCCCCGGCAGCAGCCGCCTTCGTGGAGATGCTTCGGGAACGGGTATCGCAGAAACGCGATTTTTAGGGAATCTCCCGGAGCACTTGTGATGCACTCCGGGAGACTGAAGTCTGTTGATCAGAATTGCAGGCGCAGGCCGACAACAGCGAATGTTGAATCGACTGCTTCATCTTCATCACGGGCAAATCCGGCGGTCTTGCCGAACTTCCGTTCGTAAACGATGCCGACATAAGGCGAGATCATGCGGTCGACCACGTCGTAGCTGAGCCGTAGTCCGACTTCGATATCAGAGAGGCCGGCACCGACGCCTGCTTCGCGGTCGTCGGTAGCAGCAATGCCGAATGTGGCAGACGGTGTCAGTATTAGCCAGTTGGTCAGCAGTACTTCATACTCGGCATCCAGCCGGGCACTGGCATCTCCCTTTTCACTGACGAACAGATCTGCGTCGATTTCAAACCATTGCTTTGCAAGACCGGCCAGACCGACGACACCATAGACCCGATTTGGGCCATCCGGTGAATCATAACGCAGTCCGCCCTTGATATCGAAAAAGTCGGAAACGGGAGTCTGAAGAACCAGCCGGTTTTCCAGCTTGCCGAGTTTCCCTTCACCCAGGTCCTGTTCACCGGAACCCAGCCAGCGGAGTTTCAGTTCATCGGTTCCGATGAAGGCATCTCCATCCCAGACGAGCAGTTTCTCACCTTCATCTCCGGCCCGGTATTCAAGCTCTTCCATCTGGAAGCCGTAATAAACGAGACCTTTGGACTGGGCTGATGCAGTCGTTGAAGTCAGTGCTGCCAGCGCAGTCGCGCAGGCAAGGGTAATGGTGCGTGTAAACGAGTTCATTTCCTGCCTCCTCAGTTGATTGTGCTGGTTGAGGCGGATTTGGGTCCGCCTTCGACGATGACTTTCCGGAACATTCCGGCTGCGGCGTGGTAGGAAAGATGGCAGTGAAATGCCCACTGACCCGGTTCATCGACTTCAGTCTCGAAGGAGACAGTCGTGCCGGGATTGACATTCACGGTATGCTTTACCGGATTCCATTTGCCGTTTCCGTTATCCAGAATCGACCACATCCCGTGAAGGTGCATCGGATGTGACATCATCGTCTCATTGATGAAGGTAATCCGGACCCGTTCGCCATATTGCAGCCGGATAGGGTCTGCATCTTCGTATTTCACGCCGTTTATCGACCAGACATAACGTTCCATATTTCCGGTCAGCCGGAGTTCAATTTCACGGTTTGCAGGCCGGAGCTTATAGCGTGGTTTCTGTGCTTTCAGATCTGCGTAGGACAGGAAGCGGCCACCATTCTCAGCTGCCGGAACAAGCCCGCTGCCGGTTGCATAGAACGGATCATCGGCCTTGTTGCTCATTCCCTGCATCTTGGAATGATCCATGCCTTTCATCGAAGAATGGTCCATCTTCTGCATTTTTGAGTGGTCCATTCCTTTCATAGTGGAATGGTCCACTCCCTTGTTCATGCCCTGCATTTTGGAATGATCCATTCCCGGCATATCGCCATGGTCCATGCCCATGTCGGCCATGGTCAGCAGGGGTGTCTTTGTTCGCGGGGCAGGCGTGTCTGCTTTCATACCGTCGCGAGGAGCCAGTGTTGCAGCTGCGTAACCGGAGCGTCCCATTGACTCGGCCATAATGGCGTAGGCCCTGTCTTCTTTGGGTTGGATGATCACATCATAGGTTTCAGCAACGGCAATCCGGAATTCATCGACTCTTACCGGTTGAACATTATTCCCGTCGGCCTGAACAACGAGCATTTCAAGACCGGGAATCCGGACGTCGAAGTAAGTCATGGCAGATGCATTGATGAAACGCAGGCGTACCCGCTCACCGGGGTTGAATAATCCGGTCCAGTTCTGTGCCGGGGTCTTTCCGTTGATGAGACCTTTGAAACCCTGCACATCCTCGATATCTGTCGGGACCATTCGCATGTCGCCCCAGGCCTTGCGGTCTGCGACGGTGGCTTCTATTCCCTTGTCGCGGAAATCGGAGAACAGATCGCCGAGGGTCTGCTGTTTGCGGTTATAATAGTCAGCCGACATTTTCAGATTGCGCATGATCCGGTCGCCGGAATGCGGGTGTTTGTCTTTCAGGATAATCACATGTTCACGGTCGAACCTGAACGGCTCACGGCTTTCAGGTTCAATGACGATTGAACCATAAGCCCCGTCAGGTTCCTGGAAGCCGGAATGACTGTGAAACCAGTATGTTCCGTTCTGACGGACCGGAAACCGGTAGGTGAAGGTCTCGCCGGGTGCAATGCCGTCGAAGCTTATCGTCGGAACCCCGTCCATCCTGTACGGCAGAATGAGGCCGTGCCAGTGGATTGAGGTCGTTTCGTCCAGATTGTTGGTAACGCGGATAACTGCATCTTCACCTTCCCTGAACCGAAGGACGGGTCCGGGTGAGGCACCGTTGTAACCAATGCCGTAGGTGGTTTCGCCATCGATGTCGATCGCCACCCTGTCTACAGTGAGATCATATTCGACAGCCTGGGATTGCTGCATGGAAACTGCCGTCAGGGCCAGCGTGGCCGCAACGACATAAAGAGACCGAAACTTCATTTCGTCTGCTCCTTGAATCGGATGAACTGAAAATCACCGGGCATGACGAGACCGTTCGTCATGCCCGGTTCAGGTTTAGGAGGCGGGTTTCGGCGAGATGGTCACTTTGCCGACCATGCCGCTCTCATAGTGCCCCGGAACATTGCAGGCGAACTCCAGATCTGCCGTTTCATCGAACGTCCAGATAACCTCGCCGACTTCACCCGGTTCCAGCAGGACACTGTTCGGGTCGTTATGTTCCATGGTTACACCATTCCCCATATCCATCTTCATCATGGACCGGTTGATGCGGTCGGGCAGCAGGACGCCGTGTTCCATCATCATCATCATTTCTTTCTGATGACCGGCATGGGTTTCAGCTGTTCCGATATTGAATTCATGGACAAATTCACCGTCATTCTGGACAACAAAGCGAATGGTCTCGCCCTTCTTTACCGAGATAGTTTCCGGATCATAAAGATTGTCGTGCATTTTAATCTTGATCGTCCGGTCAGCATCCTTGGCGGTCTTTTCTGCGTGTCCTGTCTGAGATTTACCATGTGTTCCGCCAGCATTGGCTGGCTGAATGGTCACGAGTGCTCCCGCAATGATGAGTGCAACCAGACCGCATGAGATATTGGTGTTGTTCGTGTAAGGCATTATTCATAGCTCCGTACATAGCATGATCATGTGTACGAACAGTCCGAACCTCGTCGTCAGCCCTGTATGTCAAACAGGACGGATGATCTGAGGCCGTCTGCGCTATCTCTGCAGACAGACTGGACGTATATTTCAGATGGAAATTTTGCCCGGAAGGGGCGGTGATCTGAGGATCAGGCTCGTGGAGGCTTGAACGGTATATCCTGCAGCAGGGATGCTGCTATCTGGTCTTCAAAGCCGAACCGGATCTGGTTTTCCAGAGGCTGGGAAACCATTGTCGGGGAAAATTCGGCGATTGATGCACAGAAAACCGAGCAGATGCCGTGACTCTGGCCATGCTGGCTGTGGTGTGGACCTTCAGGGATAACCTGATGTGAAATCCCGGTGCTGGTATTTTCAGCCAACGCCTCCCCATGGACGCCAATGCCCTCAATCGCGAACAGCAACGCGAAAAGCAGGGCAAGGGAGATCAGTTTTTTGGTCAGCATTGATACAAACAGCACTTTTTCGAATTCAACGAAACACGTAGCGAGGTATTGCATCAATATCAAGTGGCAAGAATATGGCACAGAACTGTAGTTTGTTGCCCGGCCATTCTGAATTGCTTTCGTTAGGTCTGAGCGAAGGATATCTGCTGATACCTAAAGCAGACCCTGTTCACGGAAGCTGAGGGTTTTGCCGGCGGCGACGATGACATGGTCGTGGACGGTGATGTCGAGGGCGCGGGCGGCAGTGACAATTTTGTCGGTCATGTCGATATCAGCACGTGACGGACTGGGGTCGCCGCTGGGATGATTATGCGCCAGAATGATGGCAGTAGCACCGACTTCTAGGGCGCGTTTCACGACTTCGCGGGGATAGACAGGGGTGTGGTTGACGGTGCCGGTTTGATGGACTTCGTCGCGGATCAGCCGGTTGCGGGTGTCGAGGAACAGGATGCGGAACTGCTCGATTTTTTCTCGGCCCATGACCGCCCGCAGGTAGGTCGTCAGCTGATCCCATGAAGAAATCAGCGGTTTGTCCATAACCTCGGCGCGGTGCAGGTGGAGGGCCGCGGCCTGAACCGATTTCAGCACCGCAGCCGCGACCTCGCCGATACCCTTGACCGCGGTCAGTTCTGCCGGCTTTGCCATCAGCACGCCGGACAATCCCCCGAACCGGTCGATCAGGTCTTTTGCCAGCGGTTTGACATCACGCCGGGGAATCGCTGCGCCAAGCAGGATTTCCAGAATTTCGTAATCCTGAACAGCTGCTGCGCCGCCATTCAGGAAACGAGCCCGCAATCTCTCCCGGTGCTGCAGGTAATGCGGCGCCGGGGACGTCTGAGGGGTGCCTGTGTCAGCTGGCTGTTGCTGCATAGGGAGGGCGGTCGAGGCCGGTAGGCGACAGGGTGAAAACCTCGTAGCCGTTGGCGGTAACGCCGATGGAGTGCTCGAACTGTGCCGAAAGTGATTTATCCTTCGTGACAGCAGTCCAGTTGTCGCTGAGAATTTTTACATCCGGGCGTCCGGCATTGATCATCGGCTCAATGGTGAAGAACATACCTTCCTGCAGGGGGGTGCCTGTGCCGGGCTTCCCGTAATGCAGAATGTTCGGTGCGTCATGGAACACACGGCCCAGGCCATGCCCGCAGAAATCCCGGACAACGCTGAACCGCTGTGCCTCGGCATAGGTTTGGATGGCATGCCCGATATCACCGGTGGTCGCGCCGGGGCGGACAACTTTGATACCTTCCCACATCGCCTCAAAGGTGACGTCGATCAGCTTCTGTGCCTTGACCGGCACATCGCCGACCCAGAACATCCGGCTGGTGTCGCCGTGCCAGCCATCAACGATGGTCGTGACATCAATATTGATACAATCGCCGTTCTTCAGTTTCTTGTCCCCCGGTATGCCATGACAGACGACATGGTTTATGGAGGTGCAGACGGATTTTGGGAATCCGCGGTAGCCGAGGGGAGCCGGAATCGCATCATGATCGAGAATGAAGTTGTGGCAGAGCCGGTCGATTTCGCCGGTTGTCACGCCGGGAACGACATAGGGCGTGATCATGTCGAGAGTTTCGGCGGCGAGCTTTCCGGAAACCCGCATGGCTTCGAATTCCGCCGGGCCGTGTAATTTGATCGATCGTGTTTCCATGTCCCAATCCGGCTCCTGAGCCAGTTCCATATCCTGCATGATTACTCCATCCGCTGCCTCAGGTCGTGAGGGGGAGCGGCCTGTCCAGGGTGATTTGCTGCGTCGTGATGTCGCACATATAGCACAACATTTCGACTCCGCGAGTCATCGCTTGCCGGAAGGCGGCGGCATAAGCCGGGTCCACGTCCTCTGCCAGTGCAAAGCTGTCGCAGTCGGTACGCTGAACCACATACAGCATGACGGCACGATGACCCTGCTCAACCATGTCGCCCAGTTCGGCCAGATGCTTGGCGCCACGGGCCGTCACGGCATCGGGGAATTCCGCGAGTCCGGGGGTGCGCATCAGATGTACATTCTTGATCTCGACATAGGCCATCGGGCGGTTCGGGTCTTCCAGCAGGATATCAATGCGAGAATTTTTGCCGTATTTCACTTCACGCCTCAGATTTTCATACCCCGCCAGTTCCGGAATGCGGCCGGCCAGAATCGCTTCCTCGGCAATGGCATTGGGATGGGCGGTGGAGACGCCAACCATGCCGCCGTCGGCCTCGGCAATCTCCCACGACCATTTCAGTTTACGGGCAGGATTGCGCGCCGGTGACAGCCAGATGGTCATGCCGGGGTCTTTCAGACCGATCATACCGCCGGGATTGGCGATATGGGCGGTGGTCTCCGTGCCGTCTTCAAACCGGACATCGGCCAGGAACCGCTTGTAGCGCTTGATGAGGGTGGCCTTGACCAGCGGATCAGGGAAATTCATTGGCCGGCCTTGTCGTCAGTCTTGAATTCCATCGCGCCCAGCGCATCGGACAGTTTCTGTGTCGCTGAACCGGGACGCAGTGGTTTCGGCTGCGAGGCATCGGGTGCCCAGCCGGTCAGGGTGATGATGTCAAATGTCGCGTGAACCCGTCCTTCGCTGTCGGTGAAGTCCTGCATCATGCGCTCCATGGCGGCCATCAGCGTGCTGCGTTTCAGGAAGTTCCTGCGGCGTTTGGCGACGACATTGGTTTCACCCATGCCCCGCAGGTCGGCCAGCAGTTTCATGGGGTTGCTGTAGGTGACGGTCACCCGGTCCATGTCGGCAACCGGCAGGGCAAATCCCGCACGCTGCAGCAGGGCGCCGGCATCGCGAACATCGGCCAGTGGCGACAGGCGGGGGCTGATGCCGCCATCCAGTTCCAGTTCAGCCTGTTGCAGGGCAACCCGCAATTCGGTGAGGGTTTCGCCGCCCAGCATGGAGCCGATAAACAGCCCGTCCGGGGCCAGGCTTTTGCGGATCTGTATCAGGGCGCCTGGCAGGTCATTGACCCAGTGCAGGGACAGATTGCTGAGGACCAGATCGAAGCTGCCCGCGGCGAAAGGCAGTAATTCCTCATCCGCTGCAATGGCAGGGGCCTTTGCGGCAATCGCTGCACGACCGGCGAGCCGGGGCGAGAGGTCACACTGAACGACCGGCTGCGCAAAACCGCGTTCGGCAAGCGTCTGGCCTACCTCACCGCCATGGCAGCCAATATCGGCAACAACCTGAAACCGTCTTTTGACATCTTCCAGCCGGTCGACCAGCCGGTCTGCGGTTTCCCGGAACAGAAAGTCATGGGTATCGAAATCAGTCGCTGCACGGTCACGGCGACGGCGCAGCAAGGCACGGTCGAAAACAGCAATATCGTCTGTCAAAAGCAGGGCTTTCTATCGTTGGCGGCGGAGCAGATCCCGCAGTGAGGATTTCGCGGCCATGATAGCGGCTGATCCCTGACATTCCATGATTGCATCATCAAGCTCGGTCGGTTTCGGACGGCCGCCGTCGAAAACCTTGATCCGTTGACATCTTCCAGCCGGTCGACCAGCCGGTCTGCGGTTTCCCGGAACAGAAAGTCATGGGTATCGAAATCAGTCGCTGCACGGTCACGGCGACGGCGCAGCAAGGCACGGTCGAAAACAGCAATATCGTCTGTCAAAAGCAGGGCTTTCTATCGTTGGCGGCGGAGCAGATCCCGCAGTGAGGATTTCGCGGCCATGATAGCGGCTGATCCCTGACATTCCATGATTGCATCATCAAGCTCGGTCGGTTTCGGACGGCCGCCGTCGAAAACCTTGATCCGTTTAACCAGGTCACCCTGTAACGCTTCGTTGAAACCGGGTTTCAGCAGTCGTCCATAATCCTGCACCTGTATAATGCCCTGTCGATTGGCTGCCGGAGGGTTTTCGGAAAAAACGAACTGAATTTTTTCATTCAGCCGGGGATAGATACGGCAGAGATAAGTCGCATGTTTCGCGGCAGTTATCAGCACGTCAACGATGACGAAATGGATTCCGGCCTGAACCGGAACAGTTGTCGTCGGGAGCTGAAGCCAGATCTGCTGCTCCGGATCAATGACAATGGCATCGTCTTTTGCCTTGGACTGGGCATAGGCAGAATTTGCGAAGGCAAGGGCAAACAGGGCCAGCACCGGCAGAAGCAGCAATCGTTTCATTGTCAGTTTATCCTTTGTGGCCGGATGATCGACAGTCCGAGAGCCGTAATCAAGCCCGGACTGGGCCTTGTATCGCTGACTTTCCTGTGATTCTCCATATCGGTTTACCACATTCAGTGCTCGCCCCGATATCCATTTTCCGTCTGATTACCGTGAACGGTGCAATCTGTTTCGGGTGATGGCACCTCAACATCTCTCCGGGTTCTGACCGAAATTTGATCTGTCGTCGCAATACGGGCTTTGTGATGGAGGTGACTGGGAAAGAGCGGGAAGTGTCATTGCATTGCCTGGCGGGTATTCCCCGATGGATTGCGGCAGTCGCACCTGCAATCGCAGGGCGGGGGCTGGATATGCTGTTGCCGCCTCGCTGTGCATCCTGCGGGGGGCTGATTGACCGGCAGCATCTGCTCTGTATCGGGTGCTGGCGGTCGATTGCCCAGATTGCCCCGCCACTTTGTGCGGGGTGCGGTCTTCCGTTCGACTTTGATGTTGGTCCTGACGCCCGCTGTGCGGACTGTCTGGCAGAACCTCCTGCCTATCATCAGGCCCGTGCGGCGCTGGTCTATGATGATGCCAGCCGGCCTGTCATTCTGTCTTTCAAACACGGGGACCGGACGGACAGCGCGCAGACGCTGGCCCGGCTGATGATTCAGGCTGGTCGTGACCAGATCGCCGCTGCCGATCTGATTGTCCCTGTGCCCCTGCATGCCCGGCGCCTGTTTGCCCGGCGCTACAATCAGTCCGCCCTGCTGGCCCAGACCATCGGCAGGCTGTGCGACCGGCCGGTGCTGGTGGATCTGTTGCACCGGCATCGGGCAACGGCCAGTCAGGGTCGGCTGGGGCGACGCCAGCGTTTGCGAAATGTCGCGGGGGCGATAACCGTTCCCCGGTCCCGGCAGCGGGTCATCACAGGAAAACGGGTGCTGCTGATTGATGATGTGATGACCACGGGGGCGACGGTTTCCGTCTGTGTCCGGGCGTTGCGGCGTGGGGGTGCCGGTCTCGTCGATGTTCTCACGATTGCGCGTGTTGTGCGCTCACAGGGCGGATGACAATTGCAGAACGGCTGAGAAGTCTTATATGGTCAGGGAACATTTTCCGGAGACAGACTTATGGCTGAAGTAAAAATTTATTCGAGTGCGCTCTGTGGTTTCTGCTGGCGGGCGAAGGGCCTGCTGGAAAAGAAAGGCATCAAGTATAACGAGGTCGATGTCACGATGGATGCTGCGAAGAAGCGGGAGATGACCGAACTTGCCGGTGGCCGGACATCGGTTCCCCAGATCTTCATTGATGGCAAGCATGTCGGCGGCTGTGATGATCTGTTCAATCTGGATGGTGCCGGACGCCTTGACCAGATGCTGGGCGTCCACGGTTAATCCAGCGGGATATCCGTCAGGGGTCTCCTTCTGATTGAGCAGATACGCTGACGAACGGCAGGTGAGGGGTGGCTGGTCCGCCCCTGCTCGAAAGCAGCAATGGTCAGGTCGCGGGTCAGTTCCAGCAGTTCCCCTTCTTTAAGCAGAAAGGCGGGGCGGGAGGGTTTGCCGAAAGCCTCGTTGCCGCTGGCAAAAGTCTCATAAATCAGTACGCCGCCATTTGCCAAAGATGACAGGATCTGCGGGAAAAGCCGGCGATGCAGGTAATTCGAGACAATAATTCCGTCGAATTGCATTTCCTCAAATGGCCAGACCATATCGTCGGTTTCAAGATCATGTTCCAGCGTCTCCACGCCGCTGTGGCCTGACAGCATGGCAAGTGCTTCGGCGTTCCGGTCCAGAGCAACCACGGAATAGCCCAGCCCTGCGGCCAGTTTCGTATGCCGGCCCTGTCCGCAGGCCAGATCCAGTATGGTGCCGCCCGCCCGGACAAGACGGAGATGCTTTGCAACCCAGCCAGACGGCTGCTGATCTGTTGGTGCGCTCATTGTTTATTTGATCCTATCATTTGACCCGCATCATGTTGGGGACTACATGCGGTACAGGATCGGAGAGTTTCAATGATGAAGTTTTCCCTGCGCTGTGCGCAGGAACATGAGTTTGAGAGCTGGTTCAGCGGCAACGACGCTTTTGACAAGCTGGTCGCTGTCGGTGAAGTCACTTGTCCGGTTTGCGGAAGTGATGATGTTGAAAAGGCGCTGATGGCGCCGCGATTGTCGTCGACGACGAAAAAACGCGGGCAGGAAGTGCTGCCGCCGGAACCGGCAAAGACGGCCCTTCCAATGGATGTAAAAGTGCGGGCGGCGCTGCATGAGCTGCGCCGGGCCGTCGAACAGAATTGTGATTATGTCGGGGACCGCTTCGCCGAAGAAGCCCGCAATATCCATAATGGCGAGTCCGAGGCGAGGGGCATTTACGGTGAGGCGACGGCGGAAGAAACCGAGAAGCTTGCCGATGAAGGTGTCGAAGTTCAGGCGATCCCGTGGTTGCCGAAGTCTGACGCCTGATCCGCCGGAAGGGCTCAGGCAGGCTTTGTCGCAACTGTCATGTAGTTGACGGCCAGGTCGTCGGATAACCGCCAGCGGTCGCTGACCGGGTTGTAGCTGACACCACGTATTTCGGTCAGTTCCATTCCACGGGGGCGCAATGCATCCGCGATTTCAGAAGGCTTCACAAATTTGCGCCACTGATGGGTGCCACGGGGCAGCCAGCCCAGCACATATTCTGCGCCGACAATGGCAAGGGTGAAGGCTTTCGGTGTGCGATTGAGTGTGGCGACAACCATCAGCCCGCCGGGGCGGACCAGTTCAGCGCAGGACCCGAGAAACAGATCGACATCGGCAACATGCTCGACCACTTCACAGTTCAGCACCGCATCGAACGGGGTTTCTCCGGAAGCGACCATGTCCTCTACCCGGCCTGCGCGATAGTCGATATCCAGTCCCATCTGCCGGGCATGGGCGGCAGCAATCCCGATATTGCGTTCTGACGCATCAACCCCCGTCATGCTGGCCCCCATTCGCGTCATGGGTTCAGACAGCAATCCCCCGCCACAGCCGATATCGAGCAGGCGAAGTCCCTTGAGAGGGCGGTCGGACAGCGGGTCACGGTCAAACTGCTGGCACAGTCTGTCACGGATAAAGCCCAGCCGTACGGGATTGAATTTATGCAGTGGTGCAAACTTGCCGGTCGGATTCCACCAGTCCTCTGCCATCGCTTCAAAGCGGGCAATTTCACTCGCATCGGCGGTGCCGGTAATTTCTGCGGCGCTGGTAATCATGGGCTGGCTCGATTTATTATTTACAGCAGAGGTGAGGCGCAAACGCGCAGAGGTCAACCGATAATCGACAGGAATGTGAAGTGAAAAGTGTTTCCGGCACTTCTCATTCCCGAAGACACCCGTTATAACCGCGCCGCCCTTGCCAAGGGCATATCGTCAGTTAGGGATTGCTAGTCAGATGGCACGAATTGTCCAGAAATTCGGTGGCACGTCGGTTGCCGATATCGAACGCATCAAGGCCGTGGCCCAGCGGGTCAAGGCGGAATGGGAACAGGGGCATGAACTGGCCGTTGTCGTCTCCGCGATGTCCGGCGTTACCAACCAGCTTGTCGAATATACCCGTCAGGCTTCCCCGCTGCATGATGCGCGGGAATATGATGTGGTTGTCAGTGCCGGTGAGCAGATCACTTCGGGCCTGCTGGCAATCGCGTTGCAGGAAATCGGTGTTCCCGCCCGCTCCTGGCTGGGCTGGCAGTTGCCGGTTCATACCGACGACCGGCATGGCAAGGCGCGGATCAAGGCGATTGACACCGATGAAGTGATCAGACGCTTTGCCGACCGTCAGGTTGCAGTTGTCCCCGGATTTCAGGGACTGGCAGATGATGGCCGGGTGACGACGCTGGGGCGTGGCGGTTCGGATACCTCTGCTGTCGCACTGGCGGCTGCCCTTTCGGCAGATCAGTGTGATATCTATACGGATGTGGACGGGGTCTATACATCTGACCCGCGAATTGTCACAAAAGCACAGCGCCTTAGCCGTATTACCTATGAAGAAATGCTGGAGATGGCGTCGCTTGGCGCCAAGGTGCTGCAGACGAGATCAGTCGAACTGGCCATGAAATACAAGGTTCGGCTGCAGGTGTTATCAAGTTTTACCGGCGGTCCCGGTACATTGGTTGTAGATGAGGATGAAATCGTGGAACAGGCAATGGTAAGTGGCATCGCGCACAGCAGCGATGAGGCGAAAATCACTCTGGTGAAGGTTCCGGATCAGCCGGGGGTCGCCGCCAAGATTTTTGGCCCGCTGGCAGAAGCCAGTGTCAATGTGGACATGATTGTCCAGAACGTTTCAGAAACCGGTGATGCAACCGACATGACCTTCACAGTCCAGAATACGGATCTGGAACGGGCGGTTTCAGTGCTGGAAGCAAACCGGGACAAATTGAATTATCAGTCGCTGGTACCCGACCGCAATGTTGCGAAGATTTCCGTGGTCGGCGTTGGTATGCGCAGTCATGCAGGTGTGGCGCAGATGATGTTCCAGGCGCTTGGCGACAAGGGGATCAATATTCAGGTAATCTCGACGTCTGAAATCAAGGTCAGTGTGCTGGTGGCGAAAGAATATACCGAGCTGGCCATGAGAACACTTCACACCGCCTATGGCCTAGATGCGCCGGATAGCTGAGACTGTAATATCTGAGGACATTACCATCACCGCAGGAGAGCGGGGATGAATCCTGCTATTCCCCTGAATGCCACGGGGTCGCGGCGACTTCTGAGTCGTGTTCGCGATCTGATGGCAGGTGGCGGAAACGCAGAAGAACGTCTGGATGCGATCGTCCGGATCATCGCAGCTGATCTCGTCGCTGAGGTCTGCTCGGTTTATATCAAACGGGCAGGCGAAGTCCTCGAACTGTTCGCGACGCAGGGGCTGAATCGTGAGGCCATCCATCTGACCCGGCTGCGTGTCGGGGAGGGACTGATCGGTCTGATCGCGGCAAAGGGCCGTCCGCTGGCGCTGGCCGACGCAAGAAGCCATCCGGGCTTCGTGTACCGTCCGGAAACCGGGGAAGATATCTTCCATTCACTGATGGGTGTGCCGATCCGCCGTAGCGGGCGGGTGCTTGGTGTACTGGCTATTCAGAACCGTACCCAGCGAACTTACACGGAAGAAGAACAGGAAACGCTGGAAACCGTCTCGATGGTGATGGCGGAACTGGTGGCCAGCGGTGAACTGATCGACCGTCAGGAAATGCTGCAGGCTGACGGTAATGCAACCCTGCCGATGCGGCTGCCGGGTATCCGCCTGAATGGCGGGCTTGCTGCGGGAGAAGCCGTTTCTCACCGCCCGCGGATTGTCGTTCAGCGGCTTGTTGCTGAAGACGTGGATGTGGAAATAGAGCGCCTTGAAACGGCGATCAGTGCTATGCGGGCCGGATTGGAAAGGATGTTCAAGGCATCTGATCTGAGAGGGCGGGGTGAGCTTGGCGAGGTTATGGAAACCTATCGGATGCTGGCGGGTGATGCTGGCTGGATAGCAAGAATTTCCGACATGATCCGCAAGGCTGGCCTGTCCGCGGAAGGTGCCGTGCAGCGGGTTCAGACCCAGATGCGCGACCGGATGCAGGCGGTGGCAGATCCCTATTTGCGGGAACGTCTCTCTGATCTGGAAGATGTCGGCAACCGGCTGATGCAGCATCTGACCGGTGAAGTTTCAGCGGCCTTGCGCAAGGATCTGCCGGACCGGTTCATTCTGGTGGCCCGCGATCTGGGGCCTGCCGACCTGCTGGAATATGACCGTAGCAAAATGGCGGGGGTCGTTCTGGAAGCAGGCTCGCCGGTTTCCCATGTCGCGATTATTGCCCGTGCGCTGGACCTGCCGATGGTCGGGCGGCTGGAGACCGGGGTCGCGATTATCGATCCGGGCGATCCGGTTATCGTTGATGCGGATAATTCTCAGGTATTTGTACGTCCGGGTGAGGATGTTCAGGCAGCTTTCCGTACCAACATGGCACTCCGCGAACAGAAGCGGGTGGAATATGAAGGGCTGCGGAACGAGCCGGCCTGTTCGCGTGACGGTGTTTCCGTCGAACTGAACGTCAATGCCGGTCTGCAGGCGGATGTTGGTCAGCTCGACAGTGCCGGGGCTGAAGGTATCGGTCTGTACCGGACCGAAATCGCCTTTATGTCGCGGCCCAGACTACCGGGTGTTGGTGAACAGGTTGAACTTTATAAACGGATCATCGAACTGGCAGGTGACAAGCCGGTGGTGTTCCGGACGCTTGATGTCGGCGGCGACAAGATTCTGCCCTACTGGAAAGGGCAGAAAGAGGAAAATCCGGCAATGGGCTGGCGGTCTATCCGGATTGGTCTCGACCGTCCCGGCCTGCTGCGGCATCAGCTGCGGGCCTTGCTGAGGGCGGCTGCCGGAAGAACATTGCGGATCATGTTTCCGATGGTCGCAGAAGTGACGGAACTGGATGCGGCCCGTAATATTCTGGATATCGAGATGTCACGGGCACGGCGAATGCAGCACGAATTGCCGTCACATGTCGAAGTCGGTGCCATGCTGGAAGTGCCGTCGCTGGCGTTTCAGCTGGATGCCTTGTTGCCCCGGGTTGATTTCCTGTCGGTCGGCAGTAACGATCTTCTGCAGTTTTTCTTTGCTTTTGACCGGGGGAATGCCCGGCTTTCAGAACGCTACGACCCTCTGTCGCCAGCGGCGCTGAGTTTGCTGAAGATGATCATCGACAAATGCGACTCGGCCGGCGTTCGCTGCACGCTCTGCGGAGAAATGGGCGGCGCGCCGATTGATGCGATGGCGCTGATCGCTCTCGGTTACAGATCGCTTTCCATGTCGCCGCCATCAATCGGTCCGGTGAAGGCGATGGTCCGGCAGCTCTCTGTCGCCCGGACACAGGCGTTTCTGACACCGCTTTTGTCTTCTCCGGACCATAGTCTGAGAGAACAATTGCGGGCCTTTGCTGCGGATCACGGGGTCGCGGTTTAGGCTTCCCGTCCAATGATTGATTGCAAGCGTATGGCAGACGTTGTTAGAAACGCTCTATTCCGTTTATTTCCGGGATGTCCGCGTCATCAGAAAAGTTGATCAGGCGTTGGACAAACCCGCTTCCCGATGAGGATCAAAGTGGCGAAATCCGACGCCAAGGCGCAGCTTGCAGAACCAGATATTGATGATCGCTTCCGTAAGGGGGTGGGCTCCCTGTTGCGCGCCACGCGCGTTCGGCTTGGCGAGGATGTTCAGGACGTTGCGTCCGTGCTCCGCATTCGCCGGACCTATCTGGAAGCAATCGAAGACGGTCGCACGAATGATCTGCCGGGTCTGACCTATGCCATCGGGTTTGTACGAACCTATGCGGAGCATCTGGGGCTGGACGGGGCCGAGGTTGTTCGCCGCTTCAAGACCGAAGCCCAGGCGATGGGCGCGAATAATGATCTGACCTTTCCTTCGCCGGTTCAGGAAGGCCGGATTCCGGGCGGGGCGATCCTGTTTGTGGCCCTTCTGATCGCCGTGCTGGCTTATGGTGGATGGTATTACATGTCCAGCCAGGGCAAGACGCTGACCGACATTGCTCCGGCCTTGTCGGAAAAACTGACCTCCATGATGGAGTCGGTGCAGGAACAGAGAATTGCCGACCCCGGCCCGGTCGCGGAGCCTGCTTCGACTGAAGAAAAAACGGAAGAAAAATTACCCGCCGCCTCCGTCAGTCCGGCGCCGGTCACATCTGAGCCGACAACAGCCGAGCCGCCAGTGGCGACTTCCGGTGACGCGACATCTGTACCGGCTGCCGAACCCGCCCCGGCCCCTGTTGAGACGACAGCGCCTGTTGCTGCCCCGGTTCCGGAAACGGCTCCGGCTTCATCTGTGCCGGAAACGGCGACTGCTGAAACACCCCCGGCGGAAGTTTCGGCTGCAATACCTGCACCTGCTCCGGCGGCGGTGTCACCACAGACCCCGGAGAATACAGCTTCGCAACAAGCACCTGCTTCGGGTGCGACAACAGCACCGGTGCCTGCTCCTGCTGTTGAAAGTCAGACACCAGTCACTGAGCCCGTTACACCGCAGCAGCAGATTGCTGATGTGCCGGCTGCGACAGACCCGGCTGCGGCAGCCCCGGCTTTTGGTGCGCAGGGGCCGGATGTCCGGATTGTTCTGCGCGCCGTGGCAGACAGCTGGATTCAGATCCGGGAAGCGAATGGTGATCTGGTCAATGCGCAGCTGCTGCGTCCGGGAGAACGTTATAATGTTCCCAATCGCGCCGGGCTGGTATTACTGACCGGAAATGCTGGCGGGCTTGAACTGATCGTCGACGGCCAGAAAGCGCCCCCTCTCGGACCACAGGGCTCGATCCGCAGAAATGTGGCGCTGGATCCGGCGAAACTGCTGGCCGGATCGACAACGACCGAATAGGGCCTGCAAAGCTGCAATAAATCGCCTATATGTGCTGCAAATGATCGGAAACCGGAGCCAGAAATGAGCGTTCGTCCTTATCGAGATATTTATCGCCGCGAATCCCGCAAGATCTGGATGCGCGATGTGCCGATCGGTGGTGATGCACCGATTACTGTTCAGACCATGACCAATACCCTGACATCTGACCCGCGTTCGACGCTGAACCAGATCCGTCAGATGGAGGAGGCCGGTGCCGATATCATCCGCGTCTCCTGCCCGGACAAGGAAAGCACGGAAGGTCTGAAGACGATCACGAAAGAGGCCAAGGTGCCGATCGTCGCGGACATCCATTTCCATTACAAACGTGCCATCGAGGCCGCAAAGGCCGGAGCAGCCTGCCTGCGGATCAACCCCGGTAATATCGGTTCGAAAGAGCGGGTGAAGGAGGTCGTGCAGGCGGCAAAGGATTATGGCTGCATCATTCGGATTGGTGTGAATGCGGGTTCTCTGGAACCGCATCTGCTGGAAAAATATGGCGAACCCTGTCCGGATGCGATGGTGGAAAGCGCGCTCGATCATGCACGAATTCTGGAAGATGCTGATTTCCGGGATTTCAAGATCAGCTGCAAGGCGTCTGATGTCTTCCTGGCCGTTGCGGCCTATCAGCAACTGTCGGAAGCTTGTGATTATCCGCTGCATCTCGGGATTACCGAAGCGGGCGGTCTGCGCGGCGGTACCGTGAAATCTTCCATCGGTATGGGAATGCTGTTGTGGAGTGGTATCGGTGACACCATTCGTGTTTCGCTTTCCGCGGATCCGGTCGAAGAAGTCAAAGTCGGTTTCGATATCCTGAAATCCATGGGGCTCCGTCATCGTGGCGTGCAGGTGATTTCCTGTCCGTCCTGCGCCCGGCAGGGATTCAACGTCATCGAGACCGTCAGCACGCTGGAAGATCGCCTGGCCCATATTTCAACGCCGATTTCGCTGTCGATTATCGGCTGTGTCGTGAACGGTCCGGGTGAGGCGCTGATGACCGATATCGGCCTGACCGGCGGCGGTAACGGCAATCACAAGATGTATGTCGCCGGTAAGCCGGACCATAACATTTCGTCTGGCGATATGGTTGATCATATCGTCGATCTGGTGGAAAAGCGGGCTGCTGAAATTGAGGCGGCGAAGGCTGCCGAAGCAGCCGAATAACAGTCGGACTGAAGTAGAAACATGGCGAGACTGCAGCCTGTCAGGGGCACCCATGACCTGTTGCCGGATGACGCGAGGCGGCATCGCTTTGTTGCGGAGACCGCGCGCGAAACCTCCGGTCTTTACGGGTATCAGGAAATTGTAACTCCGATATTTGAATTCACGGAAGTGTTCAGCCGGACGCTGGGCGAAACGTCGGATGTGGTCACCAAGGAGATGTATACTTTCTCCATGGGTGACGGCGATAGCATGACATTGCGGCCTGAGAATACGGCAGGTGTTGCCCGGGCCTACATTTCCAATGGCCTGCAACAGGAAGTTCCGCTGAAATATTTTTATGCCGGTCCGATGTTCCGGCATGAACGTCCGCAGAAAGGCCGTCAGCGTCAGTTTCACCAGTTCGGTGTCGAATTGCTCGGCGTTCCCGAACCGGAAGGTGATGTCGAGGTGATCGTCTGTGGCGCGGCCATTCTGGACAAGCTCGGGGTCGGCGACAGCTGCACGCTGCAACTGAACACACTGGGCGACACGGAAAGCCGTCAGGCCTATCGTGCGGCGCTGGTTGAGTATTTCTCGGCACATGTCGCTGACCTTTCAGAGGACAGCCGGATGCGTCTGGAACGCAATCCGATGCGCATCCTGGATTCGAAAGATGCCGGGGATCGCACCATCGTCGCCGGTGCACCGGAATTCGGGGATCATCTGAACGAGGAATCGAAAGCGTTCTTCGAAACCGTAAAGGATGGTCTGACCCGGCGCGGAATTGCGTTTGAGCTGAACTCCCGGCTGGTGCGCGGTCTGGATTATTACTGCCATACGGCATTTGAGTTCGTCACCGATGCGCTGGGTGCGCAGGGGACTGTCCTTGCTGGTGGTCGTTATGACGGTCTGGTCGGGACGATGGGTGGTCCGCCGACGCCGGGCGTTGGCTGGGCCGCCGGTATCGAACGGCTTGCGATGCTGATTGGGGATAATGCACCTGTTCCCACCGGGCCGGTCGCCGTGATCCCGATCGGCGACGAGGTAACGGGGGCCGCCGATGATATCGTTGCTTCTCTGCGCGGGGCAGGTATCTCAACGGATATTGCCTTCCGGGGTAATCTGAAGCGGCGGATGAAGCGGGCAGACAAGATCAATGCACGTGCAGCTGTTCTGCTGGGTGAAGATGAACTGATCCGTCAGGTCGCAACCGTTCGTGACCTGAAAACCGGTGAACAACAGGAAGTCGCCATCGCTGCGCTGGCGGACTATCTGATAACCGGACAGTAGCGAACATGCCGACACAGCCGCCAGATCTGGCGCGGCTACTGATTGTCGGCGCCAACCACCGTTCGGGGTCTGTCGGGCTGCGCGATCGCCTGTTCATGGAAGAATCCGAGTTACCGGCGGTTTCCCGTGATCTCGTCGGTGACGGCGTGAACGAAGTCCTGCTGATTTCGACCTGTGATCGTGTGGAATGCTTTGCTGTCTGTGACAATCTGTCAGTTGCGAAGGAAAAGCTCCGTGCCTACTTCACGGCACGGGCTGGCGCGGATACGGAAACGGCGCTTTATCATTACGAAGGTGAACAGGCGGTCAGCCATCTGTTCCGGGTTGCGTCGTCGCTGGACAGCCAGATTGTCGGGGAACCCCAGGTTCTCGGTCAGGTGAAGACGGCACATCGTTGTCTGCGGGATGCGCATGCACCCTTTGATATTCTGGGGAGAATTCTCGACAAGGCCTACGAGGTGGCAAAGAAAGTCCGGTCCACAACCTCGATTGGTGAGGGACCGGTGACCATCGTTGCTGCGGCCGTTCGTGTTGCCAGAGACCTGCACGGCGATCTGCGGGATACACGCTTGCTGATTCTGGGCGGTGGTGATGCCGGAGAGCTGATTGGAGATGGCCTGATCAGGGCTGGTGTCCGCCATGCGAGAGTAGCTGTTGCCCGCCGTCCGCTGGCCGTATCGCTGGCCCGGCGGCTGGGGGCACATGTCGGTGATCTGGATGATCTTGGCAGCCTGCTGGAAGAAGCGGATACGGTGGTGCTGGCGCACGGCGCGGGAACACCTCTGGTGGACCGGGAACTGATGCGTCAGGTTTTGCGGCGCCGGCGCCAGAAGCCGGTATTTCTGATTGATACCTCCATCCCATCGGATTGTGATCCGGGGGTTGAGATGCTGGATTCAGCATTCCTGTACGACCTTGCTGATCTGGAACGTCTGGCTTCGGACGGGTTGAACGGACGTGTATCGGAAGCTGCTGCGGCAGAGGCGATTGTCCGCGAGGAAGTCAGCAGCTTTATGGCCAGTGTCGCATCAAACCGGGCTGGCGGCGCGATACGGCTGCTCCATGACCAGATTGAAGTGATGCGACAGGAAGTCCTGGCGCAATCCGGGGGTGATGCCGACAAGGCAACACGCCTGCTGGCCGGGCGATTTCTGAGTTTACCGACGGAAACCCTGCGGCAGGCCGCCCGTGACGGACAGGACAGCGCCGAGCTTGAAACATTTATTGCGGCCCTGTTCCGCACCGATAAGGAAAGTTGAAGATGAGTTTCGATGAAAAACTGCATGGCGTGATTGCCCGGCATGACGAACTGGCTTCCCTGATGGCGGACCCGGACCGGCTGGGCGCCGAAAAATTTGTCAGTGCGTCGCAGGAATATTCTGCGCTGACGCCGGTTGTGGAAATGGTGCAGGAATATTTCGCGGCCCGTGAAGAAATGGGTGACCTTGCGGAGATGATCGCCGACACCGGATCCGATCCCGAGATGCGGAAGATGGCGGAGGAAGAATTCCATGCCCTGAAGAGCCGGATGCCGGAACTGGAACGCAATGTTCAGCTGGCCCTGCTGCCCAAGGATGAAGCGGATGCGAAGAATGCCATTCTGGAAGTGCGTGCAGGTACGGGTGGTGAGGAGGCAGCCCTGTTCGCGGCTGATCTGTTCCGGATGTATCAGCGATATGCTGATATCAGGGGCTGGCGATTCGAGACACTGGATTTCTCAGAAACCGGTATTGGCGGCCTGAAAGAGGCTTCTGCTGAAATTCGCGGGCATAACGTCTTTGCCCGGCTGAAATTCGAATCAGGTGTTCACCGGGTTCAGCGTGTTCCTGAAACTGAATCCGGCGGGCGCATTCATACGTCCGCTGCCACGGTTGCGGTGTTGCCGGAAGCAGAAGATGTCGATCTTGATATCGAGGAAAAAGATCTCCGGATTGATACCTTCCGGGCATCCGGTGCTGGCGGACAGCATGTCAACCGGACCGACTCTGCGGTCCGTATCACGCATCTGCCGACAGGTACGGTGGTGTCTATCCAGGACGACAAGTCGCAGCACAAGAACAAGGCCAAGGCGATGAAAATCCTGCGGTCGAGAATCTATGACGCAGAGCGGGCCCGTCTCGACCAGGAACGTTCGGACAGTCGTCGCTCACAGGTCGGGTCCGGCGACCGGTCGGAGCGAATCAGAACCTATAATTTCCCGCAAGGCCGGGTGACCGATCACCGGATCAACCTGACACTTTATGCACTCGACCGCTTCGTTGCGGGCGATATGGACGAAGTGATTGATTCGCTGATTTCCGAGGATGAGGCGGCAAGACTGTCAGAGGCAACCGGCGGGTGACTGTTGCCGAACTTCTGGCCTCGGCGCGCCGCCGGCTGACGGATGCCGGAATTGATACCGCGCATCTTGATGCCCGGCTGCTTGCGGCAGCGGTGACCGGACTGTCCCGCGAAGAAATGCTGATGAAGGCTCATGATACTGTCCCGGAAACCGAAGTCAGCAGGTGTCAGCATCTGCTGGAACGGCGGCTGGCCGGGGAGCCGGTCTCCCGGATTCTGGGAAAGCGCGAATTCTGGGGGCTGGACTTCATCGTAACGCCGGCGACGCTTGATCCGCGTCCCGACAGCGAATTGCTGGTTGAACTGGTCATCGGTCAGGTCGGAGGCGGGTTTTCAGGACGTATTCTGGATCTCGGCACGGGGACAGGCTGTCTGCCGATTGCCCTGCTGAGTGAATTGCCACAGGCACGGGCGACGGCGGTAGATATCAGCCCGGCGGCTCTTGACTGTGCGCGGCAGAATGCCCGGACTCACGGCGTTCTGGACCGGCTGGAGTTTCTTGAAGGTAACTGGCTGGAACCGGTGACAGGGACTTACGATATCGTGCTGTCAAACCCGCCCTATATTGCAGCACCGGTGATTGAAGGGCTGATGGACGAAGTAAGACTTCATGATCCCCGGCTGGCGCTGGACGGGGGGGATGACGGGCTGGCTGCGTACCGGTGCATTATCAATGGACTGGGTACAGCCATCGCGAGTCGCGGGCAGGTGCTCTTTGAAGTCGGGTATGATCAGGCAGACGCGGTGATGGGACTTCTCGGTGACGGTGGCTTCATGTCGATTGCTGCTCATAACGACCTTGCCGGGCAACGTCGTTGCGTCTCGGCAGTTTATTCCTGAATCAATGGTAAAATTTTGTTGGATTTGGCGGATTTCCCGACTAGGGTGCGGCTTGTCACGGTGATTTGAAGTTCAGGGACCGTGACGGTTGGCAGACTGCTTCGGCAGCCTGCAAAATCATATCCTGCATACGCAATGCGTGATTTGTCGTCAGAAACGGCGACAGGTTGTCAGGTACGGCGAAACAGCTGGCACTAAACAAATGAAACAAGGCTCGAACAAACGTTCGCGCGGTCGTGGCAACAGAAAACCGTCACGGACGCAGGTATACGACAGTAGCGGCCCCGAGGGCCGGATTCGTGGAAACGCGAATCAGGTCTATGACAAATATCTCGCGTTAGGCCGCGATGCATATTCTGCCGGTGACCGGATTGCAGCGGAAAATTTTTTCCAGCATGCCGAACATTATTATCGCATCGTCGTCGCGATTGAAGCGGCCCGCGCGCAGCAGGAACAGCAGCGTGGTGATGGTCAGCAGGGTGATCGCCAGCAAGGCGATCGCAATCAGCAGCATAACAATAATCGTCGCCATGGTAATGACGGCGGGGATGACCGGGGGGATATCGAAGCGTCAGCTCCGCATGACCCGCGTGACCCCATGCCTGCTTTTGACGATGACGATGAGACTTCCGGCGATGGCGACAAGCCGTCGGGGAATGGCAAATCTGCCGAGGCTGAAAAACCGGCACAGGTGGCTGAAGAACAGCCTGCACCGAAGCCGCGGGCCGAGCGCAAGCCACGTCGCCGCAAACCTGTGGAAGAGGTGTCGGATGCCCAGTCTCTGCCGGAAGGTCTGCTGAAGCCGGTTACGACATCAACGGCCAAGGATGCCGAAGGTGAGGACGAGATCCGCCATTCCAGCGGAACAGCCAAGCCGCGTGGTCGTCGTCCGCGTCGTCCGAAAGATGAGGATACGGAAATCGATCAGTCGGCTGCCGACTGATTACTGTGATCAGCCGGGTTGTCTTCGGGCAACCCGGGTTCGATCAGCGGGGTATCAGCGGGTCGCCGATACGTGCGGCCCCGTCGCTGATGACCCGGGCATAGACACCCATATCAATATGCGAAAAGCCTTTTTTCAGCGTCAGTGGCAGATTCATGTCCCGTGTGCCCTGATCAGGATGGACGTTGGTTGCCGCGCAGCGCTCAATTCGTTTCTCCACCTGTAGTCTGACATCTCCAATGGAGATTTCCTGACCTATCCAGCTGAATTCCTCCCACGGCTTGTCACCCTCGAAATAAAAATTCGCACGAAACCGGCGATGATCAACCGGTTCTCCGGCCACCCGTTCCAGGTCACGGATGCTGGCATGGCCGATGAGGCTGACCAGCGGGGTACCCTGATCGGTAAAGGCTATCTCATGACCATCGAGCAATTTGGGTGTACCGCGAACGTCACCGGTTGCGAAAGATGCGAAGAACTGTTCGATGATACTGCGCCCGACAGGCGTGGTGATCTGCCCCCGGGCAACCTGCTTTCCGTCCCGCATGATCGTCAGGCTGTCTGTACTGTCGTCAAAGCTGGTCGACAGAAGCGCAAGACGTTCATTCCGCATCAGATTCAGGAAATTTGATTTCGGTAAATGTTCCGGAGCCAGTGAATCAAACTGTGCACTGGCATGGGCGATCCCGAAACGCCTGTCATTTGGCAGAACCTGGTCGCGGGTCAACCGGACAGACTCGAGAGCCTCGGCGGTGAGGCTCTTAACGGGATATCGGTAAATCTGTGAAATTGATAAGGCCATGACCTGATGATCAGGGGCATCGAGAACTCTGTCAATCAGGCGGGAGGTTTTCGCATCATCTGTCTTGCAGCGGGCGGTTATTTCTCCATATCAGCTTCTGGTAACCCTATAAGGTGAGGGGTCTCTGACATTGCCGATGCGGGATGTTGAGGCCCTGTCGCAGAAAGGCTTTAAAAATGGACTTTGAGAAATATACGGACCGCGCACGCGGGATGATTCAGGCTGCACAGACAATCGTGCTGCGTGAGGACCACCAGAGACTGACACCCGAACATATCCTGAAAGCATTACTGGACGACAAGGACGGGCTTTGCGCCGGGCTGATTACGGCAGCCGGTGGTGACGCCAAGGTAGCTTTGGCCGATGTTACCGCAGAGCTTCGCAAGATCCCGTCTGTGCAGGGCGGTGACGGACAGCTTTATCTGGATCCGCGGACAGCCCGTCTGCTGGATCAGGCACAGCAGGTCGCCGAGAAGGCCGGTGACAGCTATGTCACGGTCGAGCGGTTGCTGCTGGCACTGGCGATGGCAAGCGGTACGCCTTCTGCTGATATTCTGAAACGGGCCGGCGTGAACCCGCAAAGCCTGAATGCGGCCATTGAGGAGATTCGCAAGGGACGTAAGGCAGACAGCGCCAGTGCTGAAGACTCCTTTGATGCGCTGAAGAAATTCGCCCGCGATCTGACACAGGCGGCGTTTGACGGGAAGATTGACCCGGTTATCGGGCGTGATGAGGAAATTCGCCGTACCATTCAGGTGCTGTCGCGCCGGACCAAGAACAATCCGGTTCTGATCGGTGAGCCAGGGGTTGGTAAGACGGCGATCGTTGAAGGCCTGGCCCAGCGAATTGTGGCCGGTGATGTGCCGGAGAACCTCAAGAAAAAGAAACTGATGGTGCTGGATCTCGGTGCACTTGTCGCCGGGGCGAAGTTTCGCGGTGAGTTCGAGGAACGCCTGAAGGCGGTTCTCGGCGAGGTCTCGAATGCGGCTGGTGAAATCATCCTGTTCATTGACGAGATGCATACCATCGTCGGTGCCGGTGCGGCGGAAGGGTCAATGGATGCTTCCAACCTGCTGAAACCGGCGCTGGCCCGTGGCGAACTGCATTGTGTCGGGGCGACCACGCTGAATGAATACCGGAAGTATATCGAAAAGGATGCGGCACTCGCCCGGCGGTTCCAGCAGGTCTATGTGTCCGAGCCTTCGGTCGAGGATTCGATTTCGATCCTGCGCGGCCTGAAAGAGAAATACGAGCTGCATCACGGCGTGCGTATTTCAGACAGTGCCCTTGTTGCTGCGGCGACCCTGTCGAAGCGCTACATCACGGATCGGTTTCTGCCGGACAAGGCAATCGATCTGATGGATGAAGCATCCAGCCGCCTGCGGATGGAGATTGATTCCAAGCCGGAAGAAGTCGACGAACTTGACCGCCGGATCATCCAGTTGAAGATCGAGCAGTCCGCGCTGACCCGTGAAGGTGATGACGGATCGAAAGATCGTCTGGTGAAGCTGGAAAAAGAGCTGGCAGAACTGGAAGAAAAGTCGGCAGCCCTGACCGCCCGCTGGACCGCTCAGAAGAATGAGCTGGCCGGGGCAACCCAGATCAAGGAACAGCTCGACCAGGCCCGCATGGAGCTTGAACGTGCACAGCGTGACGGTCGTCTGGAGCGGGCAGGGGAACTGATGTACGGCGTCATTCCGGATCTGGAGCAGAAGCTGTCGACCGCTGATGGCGCTCATCAGGGCCAGTTGGTTGAGGAAACGGTGAGCGACCAGCACATCGCCGGCATTGTCGCCCGCTGGACGGGTATCCCCGTCGACAAGTTGCTCGCCGGTGAACGGGACAAGCTGTTGCAGATGGAACAGCAGCTTCGCAAGCGGGTGGTTGGTCAGGAGGAGGCACTGGTCTCCGTTTCCAATGCTGTCCGCCGTGCCCGTGCCGGACTGCAGGATCCGAACCGGCCGATCGGGTCGTTTCTGTTCCTCGGTCCCACGGGGGTCGGTAAGACCGAACTGACGAAGGCGATTGCTGAATTCCTGTTCGATGACGAACAGGCACTGCTGCGTATCGATATGTCCGAGTATATGGAAAAGCACGCGGTCTCCCGGCTGATCGGCGCACCGCCGGGCTATGTCGGCTATGATGAGGGTGGTGCCCTGACGGAAGCGGTTCGCCGCCGGCCGTTTCAGGTCATCCTGTTTGACGAGATCGAAAAGGCACATCCCGATGTCTTCAACGTTCTGTTGCAGGTGCTGGATGATGGCCGTCTCACCGACGGGCAGGGGCGGACGGTTGATTTCCGTAATACCCTGATCATCCTTACCTCTAACCTGGGGGCGGAAATTCTGGCCGCTCAGGAAGAAGGTCAGGACAGCTCGGATATTCGTGAACAGGTCATGGAGATTGTCCGCGCTTCCTTCCGGCCGGAATTCTACAACCGGCTTGATGAGGTGATCCTGTTCCACCGTCTGTTCCGTGATCAGATGGCGGGTATTGTGGATATCCAGCTGGGCCGCCTGCGGCAGCTTCTGGAAGACCGGAAGATCACGCTGGAACTCGACAAAGCCGCTCTTCACTGGCTGGCTGACGCCGGGTTCGATCCGGTCTATGGCGCACGCCCCCTGAAACGGGTGATCCAGCGAACGCTGCAAAACCCGATGGCCGGGATGATCCTGGACGGACGGATTACTGACGGCTCGTCAGTACATGTCTCGGCATCCGACGACGGGCTGACCCTGAACGGGGAACTGGCTGAAGCGGCGTAACCTCTGTTCCGTGGCGTTGAATTGCGGAGCTTGCGCAGTTTGACGCCACGGCACTGGCAGGCCTACTGTTCGGTAATCTTTTTATCGTCCGGACATGTCATGCCAACCCTGTTTGAAGCCTACAAAATCGGTGGTCTTGAGCTGCCGAACCGAATCGTTATTGCACCGATGTGCCAGTATTCAGCTGTTGATGGCAGCATGAATGACTGGCATCTCGCGCATCTCGGTACATTGGCGGCGTCGAAAGCCGGTCTGCTGGTTTTCGAGGCAACGCATGTCAGTCCGGAAGGCCGGATTACACATGGCTGTGCGGGGCTTTATTCAGACGAAAATGAAGCGGCGATGCGGCGGGTGGTCGAACTTTGCCGGACTGTTTCCGATATTCCTCTGGGTGTTCAGATTGGCCATGCCGGACGCAAGGCTTCGACGGCGCGACCGTGGCAGGGGCGGGGTGCGCTTGGTCCGGATGACAATCCCTGGCAAACCGTGGCTCCTTCAGCCCTGCCGGCGAATGATGGCTGGCATGTGCCACGGGAACTGACAGCGACGGACCTCGCGGCGATCCGTGATGCATTTGTCGGGTCAACGCTTCGGGCGCTTCGCATTGGTTTTGATCTGGTCGAGCTGCATGCGGCGCATGGCTATCTGATGCATCAGTTTCTGTCGCCGATATCGAACCAGCGTGACGATGAATGGGGTGGAGATGCGGAGCGCCGGATGCGCTTTCCGCTGGAAGTTGCGGCGGCTGTCCGGGAGGTCTGGCCCCGGGACAGGGCGCTGGGGGCCCGGATCACCGGAACGGACTGGCGCGAGGATGGTCTGGGGCCACAGGATGCGATTACCTTTGCCGCACGGCTGAAGGATATCGGTTATGATTTCGTTTGTGTCAGTTCTGGCGGTATTGGTGGCGTGACCCAGTTCGCCGTGGAACCGGGCTATCAGGTTCATCTGGCAGAGGCGGTCCGGAAAGGCGCGGGAATACCAACCCGTGCTGTCGGCATGATTATCGACCCGCATCATGCGCAGCAGATCATTGCGGAAGGGCGGGCAGATATGGTGGCTCTGGCCCGCGGGTTCCTGGATAACCCTCGCTGGGTCTGGCATGCAGCCGAGTCGCTGGGCACTGATCTGGAACTCCTGCCGCAATATCAGCGTGCCGGGCATAAACTATGGGCGGGTGCAGCAATCGCCCGGCCTGCGGACTGATATCGCCGGTTTGGTGCGGCAGAAAGGATGGCTATGGAAAACCGGGTAATGACAGTCGGGGCACTGGACAGCTTTCCCCGTGTGCGGATGGCGCATCTGCCGACACCGCTGGAGGAAGCAGCCAACCTTGGCGCGGATCTGGGTATTGACCTCTGGATCAAGCGTGATGACTGCACCGGGATTGGCATGGGAGGCAACAAGGTTCGCCAGCTTGAATTCTATCTTGGCGAGGCGGTATCGAAAGGTGCTGATACGATTCTGATAACCGGAGCGGTACAGTCGAACTTTGTCCGCACGGCAGCTGCGATGGCTGCCCGGCTCGGGATGGAAAGTCATCTCCAGCTTGAGGAGCGGGTGCCCCATGATACGCCGCTTTATCGCATGTCTGGCAACGTGCTGCTTGATCATCTGCTGGGGGCTACTCTCCACAGTTTTCCCGAAGGTGAAAACGAAGCGGGTGCAGATGCAAAGCTGGAAGAAATTGCGGCGGACTTACGGGCGAAGGGCCGCAAACCCTATGTCATTCATCTCGGCCCGGGGCATGCCCCGCTGGGGGCACTGGGTTATGTCGATATGGCGCGTGAATTGCTGGACCAGCTTGCGGCGCTCAGAATTGATATCGGACGGATATTTGTGGCATCCGGCAGTGCAGCAACCCATGCCGGACTGCTTTATGGTTTGCGGGCATTTGGATCAGATATCCCGGTTCAGGGGATTTGCGTCAGGCGTGATGCATCCTTGCAGTCGAGCCGGGTTCTGGCTCGCTGCGGTGAGATCGCCGGGCTGATCGGAGGACCGGATATCGTGACGGAAAGTGACATACGTCTCGACGATACCGCTCTTGCACCAGGCTATGGCCAGATGAACGGGGCGACGCGGGATGCCATTCACCGGGCTGCGTCACGGGAGGGAATGTTTCTCGACCCGACCTATACAGCCAAGGTTATGGCCGGCCTGATATCTTTTTCAGAACGACTCTCGAAGACATCAGCGCAGGAGGCGGAAAAACCGTGGCTGTTCATTCATACGGGCGGACAGCCGGCACTGTTCGCCTATGGCGATCAGCTTACCGGCGATCATAAATGAAATCAGTCGACGCTGGCGATGGTCGGTGCAACCGGTTCGGTAACCGGCAGGGCCTCGAATTCGCGGTCCATGTCGCGACGCAGGTTACGGAAGTTTGCCAGATCCGTACCGGTCAGCCGCTTACCCGTAGGCAGCTTGATGCTGAGCGGGTTGACCTGATGCTTGCCCCGCAGCACTTCGTAATGCAGATGTGCGCCAGTTGACCGGCCGGTTGTACCGACCCAGCCGATGATCTGCCCCTGACGGACCCGCTTACCCTTGCGGGCATTCTTCGAAATGGCTTTCATATGGGCATAGGCGGTTCTGTATTCCCCGTTATGGCGCAGGCGGACATATTTCCCATATCCGCCATTCCAGCCGGAGACTTCAATCACACCATCACCGGCGGCATATATCGGAGTGCCGGAAGGCGCGGCGAAGTCGACGCCGCGATGCATCTTGTTATAGCCCAGAATCGGATGACGGCGCTTGCCGAAGCGTGATGAGATGCGGGCACCATCAACCGGTGTTTTCAGCAGGGCCTTGCGGATGCTGTGACCTTTCTGGTCGAAGAAATCAGTGCGGCCGCTTTTGTCCGTGAAACGATAGATATACAGTTCCTTGCCGCTCAGGGTGAGGCGGGCATGGTTGATTGCACCATCCCGCAAGGCGAGACCGGTTTCATCATGGAAGCGGTTGAACATGACCTTGAAGGAATCACCGGGCTGAATGTCGCGCTGGAAGTCGACATCAAAAGACATTGCCTGAATCAGTTCGATCAGAACAGCCGGCGGTAATCCGGCGGCAACGGCTGCTTCATAAAGGGAGCTGGTAATCTCTCCGTCGACCCGGTGGGACTGTTCGGAAAGTGCCTTCTTGATTTCCTTCGCCGCAAACTTGTCTGCTTCGCGATCCACAAAGACATCCAGATCGACATCAGGTTTCAGCGCCAGCCCTATAAGAGATGTGCCTTCATCAGCAGCAGGGTCGAGCGAGACCTTGATGGTCTGGCCGGGGCGCAATTTGCGCGGGTCATAGACAGTACGCAGGGCGGAGATGGCTGAATGTGATTCTGACCGGCTGAAACCCTGTCCCATCAGCATCTTCATAAGAGTGTCACCGCGGCGAACCTTTAATTCGCGGAATTCCGGTTCGGATGTCGGCACATTGATGGCCGCCACATCTATATCTTCAGATGTTCCGGTCTGAACCGCGGGCGGGGTGAGCAGCCCGTCTGCTGCCTGGGACTGGAAGGGGACCAAAGCCGCGCCGGCGACAATAAGGTATCTCATCGCGCGTGCAGCGACGTTAAACTGGTTATTCAATGCTTTCCCTTTCCCCGTCTTTCGCAATTACTTGATAAAATGCTGTGCGAAACGACGCAATGGCCCGACGTTAAATGATAGGTGTAGGCTGTCAACCTGTTCCGCTTCACTTCGACTGAAACTATGGCGAAATGATGGTTTAAATACTGTTTAGACTTCATGTCTTCATGGATAGAAAGAGCTTTCCTTATATAGAGCGTGGGTTTGAAAGGCGTAAATCGCTGATTTCTGCGGGTTCTCCCGTTTGTCAGGGAGGCTGCAGCGAGCCATTTCGAGAAAAATGTCACTTTTGTCATTTTTCTTGAGAAAGGCATTTGACAGGTAGGCGGTGCGCCCATATAAACCGCCTCCCGACGCGACGAGCATCGGGCCACCGGAAAAGAACGGCGGTTTTGGAAGCTGGTTTCGGCTGGTGGAAGAAGGCTCTT